>CAIWNB010000286.1 GCA_903913965.1 uncultured beta proteobacterium | reverse complement strand
CTGACCGACCGCGAACTGTTTGGCGCGGAGCGCGCGGAGTTGATCGTCAGCGAAGACCGTCGGGTGATCGAGGACAAGGTGGTGGTGCGCAGCGAACGCAACTGGCACGAGATCGACGGCCGCGCGTGGATAGAAACCGTCAAGGCGCCGGTGCTCGACGCGGCGGGCAATGTAATCGCGGTGTTTGGCCTCTCGCATGACATTACCGAGCGCAAGCGCAGCGAACAGGCGGTGCTGGAAATGAATGCGACCCTGGCGGCGCAGACCGATGAACTGACCGCGCTCAATCGTGAGCTCGAATCGTTCGCCTATACCGTGTCGCACGATTTGCGTGCGCCGCTGCGCCATATTGATGGCTTTGTGAACCTGCTCAAAACCCATGCCGGTCCCTTGCTCGATGCGCAAAACAATCGCTACTTTGATCGCGTCAGCCAGGCGGCGCGGCGTATGGCGATGTTGATCGATGATCTGCTGGCGTTTTCGCGCACCGGCCGGACGGAGTTGCGTCTGCGCCGGGTGTCGCTGCAGCGTCTGGTCGATGAGGCGGTCGAGAATCTGAAGCCGGACACTGCGACACGGCAGATTGAATGGACGATCGGCGCGTTGCCCGACGTGGAGGGGGATGCCGGCCTGTTAGCGATCGTGATCCAGAACCTGTTGTCGAACGCTGTCAAATACAGCCGTCCGCGCGCGCTGGCGCAGATCGCCATCCAGGTGGCGGCCGGTGCGGACGGTATGCTTGAACTCAGTGTGCGCGACAACGGCGTCGGTTTTGAAATGCAGTATGCGGACAAGTTGTTTGGTGTTTTTCAGCGCATGCATACCGACGCCGAATTCGAGGGCACCGGTATTGGTCTGGCGACGGTGGCGCGCATCGTGCAACGTCATGGTGGGCGGGTCTGGGCGGACAGCGTGTTGGGCGAGGGCTCGGTGTTTTATTTGACGCTGCGCTCGATGCCCGAAGACAGACCGCAGGCGTGAATCTGCCGCCGGCCAAGGCGTCTGCAAAGCCCTTAAGTTTTCCGTTTCGCCCGCCGTTAAGCACTCAGATTAGATCAATGTTTTAACGGAGAACTCATGCAAACCAGTACCACGGTCACCAACGGCAAGGCTGTCGTCCGCCTGCAGGGACGTTTCGATTTCAGTGCGCACCGTGAATTACGTGATGCCTGCGGCGCGCTGCTCTCGTCGGCGGAGGTGCGCGAGCTCGATCTCGATCTGGGTGGCGTTGATTACATCGACAGCTCGGCTCTTGGCATGTTGTTGTTGTTGAAGGAACGCGCGGATACGGCGAAAAAGCCGGTGGCCCTGCAAAATTGCACGGGGACGGTGCGCCAGGTGCTTGAAATCGCCAATTTCGGAAAAATTTTTAGTATTGCCTAACGGCTTTAACGCCCGGCAGCCGCGCAAGCGGCCGCGCGCGGGTGTCGTCGCTGCCGGCGCGACGCGCCTGCGGTGCCCCTTCTGGATGGCTACATGCAAATTTTGATCGCCGAGGATGATCCGGCGTCGCAGACACTGGTCGCGGCGCTGGTGCGCAAGCTCGGACATCAGGTTTTGCTGGTGCAGGACGGTGAGCAGGCGGTGCACGCCTTTGCAACGCAGCGGCCGGATCTGGTGTTGATGGACGGCCAGATGCCGCTGATGGATGGCTGGGCGGCGACGCGGCGCATCCGTGAGCTGAGCGGCGAGCACTGGACGCCGATTTTGTTTATTGCCGCCGAACACGATCGCGACGTCATCGTGCGCGCATTCGAAGCCGGCGCCGACGATTACATGGTCAAGCCCGTGCATCCGGCGATCCTGCGCGCCAAGCTCGACGCCATCGCCCGCGTGCATGCCCTCTATATTGAGGGCGAGGCGCAAAAGGCGCGCCTGCAACACCATCATCACGCTGCCGAGGAAGAGGGGCGCATCGCCCTGCACTTGATGCAGAAGCTGGTGAATGCCGAACAGCTTGAAGATCCCCTGTTGCAAACCATTGTGGTGCCGCTGCACTCGACATTCAGTGGCGACCTGGTGGCGGCTGCGCGTACGCCGTCCGGCGCCCTGCACGTCATGCTTGCCGATGCGGTCGGCCATGGTCTGGCGGCCGCCCTTAACGTGCTGCCCATCGTGCCGAATTTTTATGCGATGACCGGGCGCGGCTTTGACCTCGACATGATAGCAATCGAGCTCAACCGCACCTTGCGCCACAATATGCCGGTCGACCGCTTCGTGGCGACGACGCTGATTTCAGTGGATGTGGCGGCGCGGCGTATCCGGGTCTGGAACGGCGGTAATCCGCCAGTGCTGTTGTTGGCGCATGACGGCGCGGTGCTGGCGCGCTTTGACTCTAAAAACATGGCGATCGGCATCATGCCAGAGGCGGCTTTTGAGCCCCTGGTCGAGGTCTTTGAGTATGCCGTCGGCTGCCAGCTGTTTGCCTGCTCCGACGGTGTGATTGAGGATTATGGCCGTGTCTCTGATGGGGTTGGCCGCCAGCAGGGTGTGGAGCACATGCTGGCCGAGACGCCGCCGGCGTTACGCCTGAAACGTTTGCGCAGCGCGCTGGCGGCACGCACCAGCGACGGCAGTGTGGGCGATGATATGACGGTAGTGTTGATTGATTGCGATCCCCTGCCGCCGCTGGCGCTGCACTCGCCACCGCGTGCCCCTGAAGGTTGGCGGTTCGAGGCGAGCTTTGACGCTGATAATCTGCGCGCCATCGATGTTCCAGCCATGCTGATCGAGGTGCTGTCAGTACTGCCCGGCGCGTGTTTTCATCGCCGCCCGCTGGGTGTGCTGATGGCAGAGTTGTTCAGCCAGGTCCTCGACCATGGTCTGCTCGGCCTGCCGGGGCGCTCAGGCAAAACCGTTTCGCTTGCGCAGAACAGCGCACGGGCGGCCGCGCTGGCGCAGCTGGCGCAGGGCGCTGTTGTGGTCTGCCTGAAGACGCAACAACGAGCTGGCGTGTTGTTGCTGGAGTGCAGCTTCTGCGCGGTGGGCGGCGACATCGCCGATGCCGGTTGGGATGGCTGTCTTGAGCGGATACTGGCGTGCTGTGCCGGCGTCGAGGTGGAGGTTCATGGTGGCGGCTTGCGCGCGACCTATGCACTGACGGCGCCGCTGCCGCGAGCATTGCCGGGGGCGTGACGCACCGGCCTGTTTTTAAGACAGGCATAGTCTTGAGCCAACGCGACGCGCGATAACGCGAAGTCCGCCTGCGGCCTTGCTGCCGGCGCAGGCGGTAACAGATTTTTTGCCAAGGCAATGATTTACATGGAACTTATCAGCGTAGCGCGACACCCTGATGAATTCCAGATGTGAAACCACCCGCCTGCCAGTCAAGACTGCCTGCGCCTAGTTCACGGCGCCGGGCATCCCTGCCGACCGCGCGGTTGGCGCCTAAAGATTCGGCCTGCCTCGGCCGTTACCTACAGCATCAGAAACCCGTCGCCGCAGAACGCAGAGCAGATCGCGGCAGCGTAACCATCGTGGAGAACCGAACATGCGAAATTCCGGGCAGAGCGAAGCCGCCGGGCAATTGATCCTGACCCTCGCCGCCGCCGTGGCGCCTTTGGCCCTGGTGTTTGCCGGGGTGACCGCGGAGGCGACGCTGGTGGCCGGAGTGGCCGCCGCATGCACACTGTTGGCGGTGGTGCCGCCGCTGTTGCGCTTGCAGAGTCAGAATCGCGATTTGTCGTCGCTGGCGACGCGGCTTGAGGACATGACCAAGGGTAATTGCGACCTGACCCAGCGCCTGCCGCTCGAGGGCGGTGCGGAATTTGTGCGCGTGGTGAATGCGCTCAACGTCTTTATCGGCAACCTGCAATCGTTGTTGGGCTCGATCAAACAGAGCATCGATCATCTGGCCGGTTCGGCCGGCAAGGTGGCGGCGGCGTCGTCACAGGTGGCGGCCTCTTCGAACTCGCAAAGCGATGCGGCGGCGTCCACCGCGGCGGCGGTCGAGCAGAGCACCGCCAGCATCAATCATGTCGCCGACCGCACACGCGAAACGGCGGAGATTTCACGCCACGCCAGCACGTTGTCGGCGCGCGGCGAGAAGGTCGCCCGCGAGACTGCCACCGAAATGACGCGCATTGCCGATTCGATGCAGGATTCGGCGCGCCTGATTTCGTCGCTGAGCCAGCGTTCACAGGACATCAGCGGCATCGTCAAGGTGATCAAGGACATCGCCGAGCAGACCAATTTGCTGGCGCTCAACGCGGCGATTGAAGCGGCGCGTGCCGGCGAACAGGGCCGTGGTTTTGCGGTGGTTGCCGATGAGGTGCGCAAGCTGGCTGAACGTACCGCCGCTGCGACCACTGAAATCAGCAACATGATCGAGGGCATACAGTCCGAGGTGACCTCCGCTGTTGGCAATCTCGGTGCACGCAACGATCAGATCGGTCAGGCGGTGAAACTCGCCGAGCAGGTGGCCGGTGCGCTGGCTGAAATCAACGAGGGTGCACGCCAGACGCAGGAACGTATTCAGGAAATCACCAACGCGGCTTCCGAGCAGGGGGCTGCCAGCCACCAGATCGCCGGCAACATCGAGCGCATCGCGCAGATGGCCGAGCAAAACAACGCCGCGGTGACCGATGCCGCCAATTCGGCGCGTTATGTTGACGAGCTGGCCTCGAAGCTGCGCACCGAAGTGCTGCGGTTTCGCGCCTAGGCCACGGAGTTTAGTGATGGCGGCATTCCTGCAGGGCATTGATGCAAGGGCGCGGTTAGCCGGCACCAACAAGCTCGAGATTTTGATGTTCACGCTCGGTCGCGATCGCACCAACGGTCGGCGCGAAACCTACGGCATCAATGTCTTCAAGGTGCGCGAGGTGATTCGTGCGCCGGAACTGACACGCGCCCCGGACATGCCGCCGGCCATCGACGGTATGGCAAGTCTGCGCGGACTGCTGGTGCCGGTGTTGAATCTGGTGCGCTATGTCGGGATTCAGACCGATGATGTCGCACCGATCATGATACTGGCCGAGTACAACGGCCAGACGCTGGGTTTGCTGGTTGAAACTGTGGAAACGATTTTGCGTCTCGACTGGTCGGCGATGCGCGCACCGCCGCCGATGATGGCAGCGCATGCCGGCGGGCTGGTGACCGCGGTGACCGAACTGGCCGACAACCGGCTGGTGATGATGATTGATGTGGAAAGCATCCTTGACCAGACGCTGGGCGGCGATGCCATGGTGCCGGAGAGCTTGAACGAGCGGCCGCCGGCCGGGCGCACGATCCTGTTTGCCGATGATTCGGCGGTGGCACGCAAGCAGATCGCGCGCACCCTTGACGTCATGCAGGTCTCGCATATTGATGCCGTCAACGGCTTTCACGCCTGGCAGCAGCTGAAAAAAATCGCCGACGTCGCTGAAAGCAACGGCCGGCCGGTCAGCGATACGCTGCAGTTGATCCTGACCGATGTCGAGATGCCCGAAATGGACGGTTATATGCTGGTCAAACAAATCAAGGCCGATGCCCGTTTCAAGGGCATCCCGGTGGTCATGCATTCTTCGCTGTCGGGTGAATCGAACAAGAGCCTCGGTATGTCGGTGGGGGCGGATGAATACGTGCCGAAGTTCGAGCCGCTCCGTCTGGCGGAAACGTTGACCCGGCTGCTGCGGCAGGAAGTGGTGCGGACATGACCAGCTACAGTAATAGCCGTGCGATGTTAATGAACGTTGATGCGCGCACGCGGCTGGCCGGTTCCAACCGTATGGAGCTTCTGTTGTTCACGCTGGGCACCGAAGAAATGTTCGGTATCAATGTGTTCAAGGTGCGCGAAGTTACCGACATGACGCCGGTCACCGTGGTGCCTAATTTGTCGGCGCGTATCGAGGGCGTGGTCAGCCTGCGCGGCAACGTGATACCGGTGATTGCGCTGGCGCGCTGGTTCGGTGGTGATGCGAGTGGCTCGAAAACCATGATGGTGACTGAAATCAGCTGCCATACGCAGGGCTTTCTGGTGAACGAAGTCGACCGCATCGTGCGTGTCGACTGGGACAAGGTGCATCCGGTCAGCGCTTCGATGACGAGTGCCAATAATCTGGTGCTGGCCTATACCGAACTGGCCGACGGCAAGCTGGTGTCCATCCTCGATATCGAGCAGGTGCTCGCCGACGTGCATGGTCAGCCGGAAATGCCGGTGTTGACGCCGGTGTCTTTCAGCGGCGCGCAGGTACTGTTTGCCGATGATTCGCTGGTGGCGCGTCAGCGCATCGTCCGCGTGCTCGACGGGATCGGTGTGCGCTATCAGCAGGCTAACAACGGCGCCGAGGCGTGGGAAATTCTGCAAAGCATGGCGGCCAGTGCGCAGGCCGACGGCGTGCCGGTGCGCAATAATCTCAATCTGGTGCTGACCGATGCAGAGATGCCGGAGATGGACGGCTATGTGTTGACGCAGCGGATTAAATCAGACCCGCGCTTTGCCGGTATTCCGGTGGTGATGCATTCGTCGCTCTCATCCGACGCCAATCGGGCCATGGGTAAAAGCGTTGGTGTTGATGCCTATGTGCCGAAATTTGATCCGGCCATGCTGGCCGACACCTTGCGGCCTTTGCTTGAGTCGCGCGTTGTTTGAGCGGCGCCCCGGCAAGATGATTAGCGCTAACGGTAAATTTAACAGCAGCAGTAGTAACAGCAACAAGACAACACAGGAGCGAGAGGTCAATCATGGCTGATCAAAAAATGAGATTTCTGGTGGTGGACGACTTTTCGACGATGCGACGCATCGTGCGCGGACTGCTGAAGGAACTCGGTTTTCTCGATGTCGACGAGGCCGAGGATGGCGTCATTGCGCTGGCCAAGCTCAAAAGCACGCCGTTTGATTTTGTCGTTTCGGACTGGAACATGCCGAATATGACCGGCATCGAACTGCTGCGCGCGATCCGCTCCGACCCGGCGCTGGCACACCTGCCGGTACTGATGGTGACCGCCGAGGCGAAGAAAGAAAACATCATCGAGGCGGCCAAGTCAGGTGCGAACGGCTACGTCGTCAAGCCGTTTACCGCCGCCACGCTGGACGAAAAATTGAACAAGATCTTCAAGACCATGGCCGCCAAGGAGGCTGTATGAGCGCGACTATCGATAACGAAGCCGATTCGCCCGATCTCGAGGCGTTGTTTGACAGCATCGTGGAGGCCAATGCGGCGGCGACCGCACCGGCCGCAGCTGGCGTTGGGGTTGAGAATGCCACCGATGTGATTTCACGTGTCGGGCAGATGACGCGCGCCTTGCATGATGCATTGCGCGGTCTCGGTATCGATAAAAAACTGGAGTCGGCGGCGGCTGCCGTGCCCGACGCACGCGACCGCCTGGCCTATGTGGCCAGCATGACCGAACAGGCGGCGAGCCGTGCGCTCAATGCGACTGAAAATGCGCGCCCCATCCAGGACCAGATGGCGCTGGAGGCGGAGACATTGTCGATGCGCTGGGACAGCCTGTTTCAGGCGCAGCCGGGGGTCGAGGCTTTCAAGATGCTGGTGGAAAACACGCGGGACTTTTTGCGTGCAGTACCGGGCCATGCGCAGGCGACCAACGCCGAGCTGACCGAGGTGATGATGGCGCAGGAGTTTCAGGATCTGACCGGCCAGGTGATCAAGAAAGTAGCCGATGTGACGCACGATCTGGAAAGCCAGTTGTTGCAGTTGCTGGTTGAACACGCGCCGGCCGAGCGACGTGTCGAGGCCACCGGCTTGCTCAACGGTCCTGTGATCAATGCCGATGGCCGTAGCGACATCGTCGCCAATCAGGAGCAGGTCGACCAATTGCTGGAAAGCCTCGGTTTCTAGGCCGGTAAAAAAGCGAGCGATATCATGAGTGATTTTCAGGACATGCAGGAACTGTTGAACGACTTCCTGACCGAAGCCGGCGAGTTGTTGTCGAGTGTCGACAACAAGCTCGTTGAACTCGAGCGCTCGCCCGATGACGCCAAACTGCTGAACGATATTTTCCGCGGCTTTCACACCATCAAGGGCGGTGCCGGTTTTCTCAGTGTGCACGCCTTGGTCGAGTTGTGTCACCTGACTGAAAACCTGTTCGATCAGTTGCGTAACGGCAAGATGAAGGTCAACCCCGAAGTGCTCGACGTGATTTTGTCGTCGACCTCGGCGGTACGCGACATGTTCGATGTGCTCTCCACGCAGCGGCAACCGGCCGCTGCCGATGCGCAATTGCTTGAACGTCTGCAGGCGGCGCTGCGCGGCGAGGCGGTTGCGGTGGTGGTGCCGAAAGCCGCCGACCCGGTGGCAGAACTGCCGACGATGGCAGGGGCTGCCGTGACGGCCGCCTCCGCCGGTCATGAACCCGATTGGGAATTGCTTTATAACGCGCTGCTCGGTCTGAGTGCGCCGGCTGCGCCGACTGTGGCCACGCCTTTGATGTCTGCACCGCCGGTGGCGGTTTCGCCAGTCGCGTCATTACTGGCGGCGGTTATGCCGGATACCCGACAGGGACGCCGCAGGTCTGATGATCCCAACGCCGAAGTGGCGCAAACCGGGCGGCGTGCCGGTGACAACAAGGCCGGTACCCGCGAGACCACGGTGCGTATCGATACGCAGCGTCTTGACGATGTGCTCAACCTCTCAGGGCAGATCGGTCTCGCGAAAAACCGTTTGTTGTGCCTGCGGCGCGATTTGCACGCTGGCGATCACGGCGTCGATACGATGCGCGTGCTCGACGAAACGGTGAATGAACTCGATCATCTGGTCGGCGATTTGCAAAGCGCGGCGATGCGCACGCGCATGCAGCCGATCGGCCGCCTGTTCCAAAAATATCCCCGCCTGGCACGTGATCTGGCCCGCAAGCTCGGCAAGGAAATCGAGCTGGAATTGCACGGCGAGGAAACCGAACTCGATCGCAGCATCATCGACGAGCTGGCCGATCCGCTGGTCCACCTGGTGCGTAACGCTGTTGACCACGGTATCGAAACGCCCGAGGAACGGCGTGCCGCCGGTAAACCCGAGAAGTGCGTGGTACGGCTCTCGGCGCAGCAGGTCGGCGACCGCATCCTGATCCAGGTCAGCGAAGATGGTCGCGGTATGCGCCCCGAACTGTTGCGGCGTAAGGCGGTGGAGAAGGGTTTGCTGAGCGCCGAGGCGGCGATGGGGCTCGATGATGCGGCCAGTTTGAAACTGATTTTCATGCCCGGGTTTTCGACCAAAGACCAGCTGTCCGATGTTTCAGGACGCGGCGTCGGCATGGATGTGGTGAAGACCAACATCCAGAAACTCAACGGTCATATTGAAATCGATTCGCATCCCGGCAAGGGCACCACCTTCAGTATCACGCTGCCGCTGACACTGGCGATCCTGCCGGTGCTGGTGGTGCGCCAGGCGCAACAGCCGTTCGCTATCCCGCTGTCGCTGGTGCATGAGATCGTGCGGTTGGAGCCGGAGCAGGTGCAGACGGTATCCGGGCGCGCGGCGCTGACCATCCGCAATGAGGTTTTGCCGGTGCGTTCGCTGGCCGGCATGCTGGGCCGCGAGACGATAGAGCCGCCGCGCTTTGGCGTCTTGATGCAATCGGGTGTGACGCGCTTTGTGCTGGCAGTGGACAGTTTTGCCGGACGCGAGGATGTTATCGTCAAACCGTTGGTGGATATCAAGTCTGAGGGGGTCGCCGGTGTAACGCTGGCCAGCGATGGCTCGGTGGTACTGGTGCTGGAAATGGATGCGCTGTTGAGCAAAGAACAAACTGAAACCCGCGAGTCGCTGTTCGGCAGCGTCTCCGCATTATCGAAGGCGGCCTGAAGCCATGGATAAGGTTGATCTAAAGGGCGACCGCGATGACGCGGTGAATTTTCCCGAATTGCCGGCGCTGGCGCAGTCGGTGCATGCCATGCGCATGCAGCCGGCGAATACGGCGGTTGCATTGCGTGTACTGTGTATCGATGACTGCGAAGACGACGTCTTCCTCATCATTGAGACCTTGAGGGCCGGCGGCTACGAGCCGGAGTATCGCCGTGTCTGCCGGCGTGCCGATATTGTTGCCGCGTTCGCCACTGAAAAGTGGGACCTCGTCATTTCCGATTATTCGATGCCGCAGCTCAATGGCCTCGACGCACTGGGCCTGGTGCGGGATTGTTCGCCCGACGTGCCGTTTGTGCTGGTGTCTGGCGCGGTCGCACAGCAGATTGCGGTGGCGGCGATGGCGGCCGGTGCCGGCGATTACATCATGAAGGACGACACGACCCGCCTGGTACCGGCGGTGCGCCGCGAACTCGCCGAGGCCGAAGGCCGCCGTGCGCGCCATCTCGCCGAGGCCAATCTGAGTGCCAGCGAGGCGCTGCTGAATTCGGTGGTTAACACCGCGGCCGACGGCATCATGGTGATAGACGAGACGGGCCGGCTGGAATTTGTGAATGCCGCCGTCGAACGCATGTTTGGCTGGCGGCCGCTGGAACTGATCGGGCGCAATTTCGACAGCCTGCTGGTGCCGCGTTCGAAGGCGCAGGGCAACAGTCCGTCGTCCGGTCTGGATATGAATAATCTCGCCCAGTCGGTTGGTGTGGGGCGCGAGGTCAAGGCGAAGCGCCGTGACGAGACACTGTTCCCGATGGAGTTGACGCTCGGCGAGATGCGGGTCGATGGCAAGATCAAGTACGCCTGCATCATGCGCGATGTCAGCGAGCGCAAAAGCGCCGAGGAACGCATTCATCAATTGGCGCATTACGACAAGCTCACCGGGTTGCCTAATCGCGCACTGTTTTCTCAGCTCCTCGAGCAGGCGCTGGCCGAGGCGAAATATTCCAAGAAGCATGTCGCTGTGTTATTCATCGACCTCGACCGCTTCAAGCTGATCAACGATTCACTCTCGCACGATGCGGGTGATGCGGTATTGAAACAGGTGGCGCGGCGTCTCACCGAGTCACAGTTGAAACGCAATACGATCGCGCGCTTCGGCGGCGACGAGTTTGTGGTGTTGATGCGCGACTGTAATATCCCCACCGACGCCGCCGAAGAGGCGCAGCGCCTGCTGACGGCGATCGCGCAGCCGATGCCGCTTGAAGGCCAGGAGTATCACCTGACAGCGAGTATCGGCATCAGCGCTTCGCCGAGCGACGGTGAAAATGCGCAGACCATGCTGAAAAACGCCGACATCGCGATGTATCGCGCGAAAGAGCACGGCAAGAACAATTACCAGTTCTATTCGGCGCAGATGAATCTGCATTCGTTCGAGCGTCTGGTGCTCGAACGCTTCCTGCGTCACGCGCTCGAACAGGACGAATTCCGCGTCTTCTACCAGCCGAAGATTGATCTGGTCAGCGGCCGCCTGACCGGCATGGAGGCGCTGTTGCGCTGGATGCATCCGGGGATGGGCATGATTTCGCCGGTCAAATTTATTCCGCTGGCGGAAGAAACCGGTCTCATCGTGCCGATCGGTGCCTGGGTGCTGAAGGCAGCCTGTGCGCAAAACAAGATCTGGGCCGATCAGGGCTTGGCGCGGCTGCGGGTGGCGGTTAACTTGTCGGCGCGCCAGTTTGCACAGGACGACCTGCACGCCACCATATTGAATGTGCTCGAGGAAACCGGCCTCGATCCGGAGTTGCTCGAACTCGAAATCACCGAGAGCGTGACGATGGATAACCCGGAGCACGCCGCCGAACTGCTGCGCAAGCTCAAGGCGCTCGGCATCAAGTTGGCGATCGACGATTTCGGCACCGGTTATTCGTCGTTGAGTTACCTCAAGCGGTTTCCGATCGACAACGTGAAGATTGATCGCTCCTTCATCAAGGACATCCCGCACGACGGCGACGACGTGGCGATCACCCAGGCGGTCATCGCGATGGCGCACAGCCTCGGCCTCAAGGTCATCGCCGAGGGCGTGGAGTCGGAAGAACACGTGACTTTCCTGCGTGACCACCGTTGCGAAGAGGCGCAGGGTTATTTGTTCGGCGCGCCGATGTCGGCCGCGGATTTCACCGATTTGATCGCGAAATGCGGGTCTGGCGTCTTGCCGAGAGCGGCCTCGATTCCCAAGTATTAAGGCTTTGAACGCCGGAATTGAACGGCGAAACGGCGTCTTTTCAGCGGATTCGGTCTAAACCGGGCCGCCATAATCGTTAGCAAGCGGGCAACCCTGCCCGTGTTTCTATTGCGACGACCGAAAGTGACGCCATGCCAGCCGCCCAGCCCCGCCTGATAGTTGCTCATGAGAGGGAACAAAAACCGCTTCCCGAGCCGGTTATTGACGCCACCCATCAGGGAAACGGCCGCGAGTTGACCACGATCAAGGAGGCGATTGCACGCGCCGAGGCGGAAACCCGCGCCAGCCATGCCGCTGACACACGTCTGGCCTGGGAAGCCCATGCGCGCACCCGTGCCGCCGAGCGCGCCCAGGCTGAACATGCCGCGCGCCAGGAACTCGAACTTCGTGCCCGCGCCGACGAGGCGGCAGCCGAGGCCGCACGTGCACGTCTTGCTGCGGAAGCGGAATTGCGTGATCAGTCTTTGGCGCGCCGCGAAGCCGAACATGACGCGCTGCGCGAAGCGCAGAAAAAACTCGAAGCCGAGCGTGCCGCCACCCGAGCCGCTGAAGAACATGCGGCAGCCGAGCGCGAAGCGCAGCAGATGGCTGAACGCAAGGCCGCCGCTGAGCACGCTGCCGCCGCGCGTGCGCACACCGCCGCCCGTGAACTCGCCGGCTTGACGGCCGCCTTGCGCGACGCAGAAAAACTGACGCAGGACGAAACCGCGCGTGCCGAGATGTTTCACCGCGCCCGCCTGGCCGCCGAACAGGTCGCCTTGCAGGAGTCGCAAGCCCGCGCCCAGGCCGAGCATGCTGCCGCGGCGATCGCCGAACAGCGCGCTGCCGAAGAAAAACGCCTGCGCGACGAAGCGCTGACGCGTGCCGAGGCCGAGAGCCAGCTGCGCGAGCTGGCCGAAGCGCGGGTGCATGCCGAAGCGAGGGCGGCTGCTGAAGCCGAGTCACGCGTCAAGGTTGAACAGGCGGCCCTGGCTGCCGCCGAAGGTCGCGCCTGCGTGGAGTCACAGGCCCGCGAATCCGCGCAGCAGCGTGTGCGTGTCGAGCGCGAACTCGCGCGCGTTAGCGAAACCGAAAACGAATATCAGACCCGTCTGGTGGCGGAAGCAGAGCAGTTGCGGCGCGTCCGTGAACGCGAATTGTCGGCGATTGAAGGCAAGCTGGCGGCTGAAATCCAGACCCGCGAGGCGGCTGAATTGCGTGCGCAGGCAGCAGAAGTCGAGCGCAAGCTGGCCGAGGAACGCACGCTGGTGGAGCAACAGGCGCGTGCTGCGGCCGAAGTACGTGTGCAGGCTGAAACCCGCGCCCTCAATGAAATGCGTTTGCGCGAGGCAACAGAATCGCGTGGTCGTGCCGCCGCCGATTCGTTAGCCCGCGCCGAGAGTGAAGCGGCCGAACTGGCTGATGCGCGGGCGAAGCTCGACGACCTTGCCGTGCAAGTGGCGAAGGCGCGGATTACCGCTGAACTCGATGCCAAGCGGCACGCCGAAGAGCGCGTTGCAGCTGAATTGCAGGCGCGTAGCGAGGCCGAGGCCCGCACGGCTGCCGAAGTGGAACTCGAGCGCCTGACCCGCGAGCGCATGGCGGCGGATCAACTGGCTTGCATGACTGCGCGGTTGAGTGCGCAAGCCGAGGCGGGCGAGCGTGAATCGCTGGAAGCGGCGTTGCTGGCTGCGCGCGATGCCATGGCTGCCGCCGAGGCGCGGACCCGTGCCCAGAATGAAGAACAGGCGCAGCTGCGGGCGCGTGCCGAGGCCGATGCACAGGTCGCCGCGGCGCTGCAAGAACACGCAGAGGCCGAACGGGCGTCGATGGAAGCCGCGCGCGAGCGGGCCCGTCTCGAGCGCGAACAGACTGCGCTGGTGCGCGCACGGCTACAAGCCGACCACAGTGCGGCGCAGATGGCGGCGCGTCGCGTGCACGAAGAGCAGTCGGCTCTTGCCACATTAAAGATTGCCGAAGAAGCCGAACAAAAGGCCGCCACGCAGGCGCGTGAGCGGGCTACTGCAGCGCGTGAACTCGCTGCGCTGGCAGAAGAACGCAGCGCCAGCGAAGCGGCTTTGCGCGAGGAAATCGAAACCCGGCGTAGTGTTGAAGAGGCCGCCGCGGTCGCGCTGACGCGACGCCTTGAACGCGAGGCGGCGGCGCGTGGTGCGGTGGAAGCCGCGCTGGCAGCGGAAGTCGGGCGCGAGCAAGAAGCTGCGGCACTGGAGGCCGCGCAGTTGGCGGCACAACTGGCGACGCATGAACGCATCAAGGCCGAGCGTCGTGCGCGCGCGGCGCTGATGGCGCGTGAATCGAGTGAACACGCGCTTGCCGATGCGGCCGCCCTGCGCGCCCGTATCGAAATGGAATATGCCGCCGCTGCGCACAAGAGTGCTGACAGCGAGCGCGAAATTTTTGCCGCCATGCAGGATCGTCTGCAGGCGGAATTACAGGTGCGTGTGGCCTGTGAGGAAAGAATAGAAGCCGAGCGTCTCGCCATGGTGGCCGTGCAGGATGCTGAAAATGCCGAGCGTAAACGGACGCTGGCGGCGCGTGCTGCATTTGAAGTGACGTGCACGCGCATGCAGGCCGAATTACGCGAAGCCGCGGCATCCGCGGAACTGGCGGATGCTGAAGCGGCGGTAATCGAGGCGGCCGCGGCGCGCGAACGCGCTGCGGTGATGGCGTGTCAGGCCGCGCAAGACCGGATCGCCGCCGAAGAGCAACTGGCGCAGGCGGAAAACGAACGTCGTTTACGTGATGAACAAATCGCCGCCGAACTGCGTGAGCATGCCGCGCTGCTGCAATTGCAGGCCGAGGCGCCAGCCGTTCCCGTTGCAGAGATGATGCATGTGTCGTCTGTGAATGATGAAGCCGTGACGCCTTGTGTATCCCCGGTGGTACGGCGTGGCTGGTTGTCACTGCTGCGTCCCTTGGGCGCAACCGGTGTGGCCGCGGTTTGCGTGCTGGTCGTGATCACCGTATGGATCGGCCTGCAGGCGCCGTCTCTTGCGGAGTCTCGGCTACCGCCCGCCGCAGCGCTGACGGCGGTGGTTGATGCCGATAACGTGCCAATACTCAAAAGCACTGGGGGACTGGCCAGTCTTGAAACACTCGAGGCCAACGGTGCAGTGGTGACGCGATAACCCTACAACGACACAGCACCAGGCGTTAACAAGGTGCGGCGTGTTCAGTGTTTTTGCCGGATTGCGAGGATGGCCTGATTACGCAGTGTTTTGAGCAGGCGCAGCTGTTCGGCTTCAATCTGTATTTCCCCACCGTGTTCACGCTCGGCATAAAAGAGGCCGACCGCCTTGCTATTGATCACCACCGGTAACAGCAAAAAAGTTGGCGCGTCGATTTTTTCACGGTACCAGTCGGGAATACGGTTGACGATATTGGCCGCACGTGCATCGGCGATGTAGAGATCGACATTCTTCGCCACCGCAAGCTGGAACACGTCCTGCGGCCGGTCGAGTGTAATGATGAAATTCTTCAGCAGGTTTTCGATCCGCGTGCCGTAGCCGAAGCGGGCCTGCAGGCGATTGCCGCGCGGCTCGCGCGTGCACAGCAAGACCTGTGAAAAACCCATGCCTCGATACATGGTTTCGAGAATGATCCGCAGCACGTCGTTGAGGTTGAAGTCGTTGACCAGCGTGTTGGTGATGTCCTGGATGCCGGCGGTCAGAGTGAGCACCGCGTTGTTGTTGTCGAAAACCGGCGTGCTGGCATCGACCGCCACCGTCCGGCTGACGAATTCATCGAGAGTTTCAGCGGAGATGGCATCCGCATTGATCAGTGTGGTTGCCGCCACCTCGTCGCTCCCGCTCGACCAATAGGCCACTGCGTCGAGCACACGGCTCTTGCCGGCGAGCGGCACGAAGAGCGCCGACTCGGCGAGAAATTCCTTGACCGAATCATTGACCGCCGCGTTGAGCTGTTTTTGTCCGAGCGTGAGACTGCTGCCGAAGCGGCGGTTCAGTGCCGCCAGTTTTTCGATCTTGTGTTCGCGTTTTGTTTCGCTGGCGATGCCGCACAACTCTTTGGCCAGATTGGCTGCGAGCCGCAGGCGGTCGGGGGTGCTCTGAGGTTTTAAGCCGCTGCCGCCTGACTCCATGCTACGGAGGATTTTTTCCGGCAGCTGCCAGCTGCGTGCAATCTCAATACCGAGTTCCTCAAGTGAGATGCCCAGCACGGTCTGCGCGGCTTTGGCCTCGCTTTCGCCGGCATTGATAAGCCGTGTGATTTCCACCGACTCTTCATAAAAATAATAACCGGCGAGCAGCTTGCCGAGATGCTGAAACACGCCGCAGATAAAACCCTCCTCGCGGTCCGGCAGACCGCAGAGGTTGGCCAGACGGCGCGCCATGATGCCAGTCAGATAGGCGGCGATGGCTTCCTCTTTGATCTGTGTCGCCTGCTGACGGTTTTGCAGATGTTCGAAGAGGATTAGCGTGATGGCCAGATCGCGCACCGCGTCGAAACCCAGGATCATGACAGCCCGCGAAATGGTGCTGACACCGCCGCCGAACTGGCGGAAGGTGGTCGAATTGACCAGGCGCAGCAGCTTGTTGGTTAAGGCGAAATCCTTCAGTAGCACTGACGACAGCGTTTGCACGCTCTCGTCGCTATTGGTAGCGATGCGGTTGATTGCACTGATGGTTTGCGAGAGCGCGGGAAATCCCGCCTTGTGATTGATCCGCCGGCGCAGGAAATCCAGTGCCCCGCCGCTTGCCGCAGCCGGGGTTGGTGCGGCGGCGACCGGTGCCAGATGTTGCTCGAGGGCTTCTTGCAGTGCGGTTGCCGAGGCATGGCGTGTGTTCGCCGCCTTGCCGATGGCACGCATCACCAGATGATCGACGGCTTCGTTGAGCCCCGGATTGTGGCGGGAGGGCGGCACAAAACTTTCGTTGATCATTTTGTGCACGATGGCAAAGGTGTTCGCAGCGCGGACCGCGGGTCGGCCGGCCAGCATTTCATAGAGCACCATACCGGCGGAGAAAATATCACTGGCGGCGGTGGCCGCCTCGTTGCGCAGGCATTCCGGTGCCATGTAGGCGGGGGTGCCGATCAGGCCCTCGGCGGCAGCGTGCTCGCCGAGCGCCGAGGCGATGCCGAAATCCATGACGCGCGCGTGACCCTGCTCGTCGATCATGATGTTGGCGGGTTTGATATCGCGGTGGATGATTTTTTTATCGTGCGCATAGGCCAGAGCACTGGCAATCTGGATGGCGAGTTGCAGCGCGCGCGGGGTATCGAGGGGGCCGGCACGGCGCAGCAGTTGCGCCAGCGTTTCACCGCGCACGTATTCGAGGATCAAGAAGTGATTGCCATCGGCTTCGATGGCGTCGAAGAGCGGCACAATATGCGGATGGCTGAATTGGCTGACCACGCGCGCTTCCTGCAACTGACGTGCGATCTCGTCGGCACCGGCGCCGGTATTGATCGATTTCACCGCGACCTGGCGGTGCAGATGGGGATCGTTGGCGAGATAAACACTGCCCTGGGCGCCACGCCCGAGGACGCGCACGATTTCAAAGCGGCCGATGTTGCCAAGGGCGGGCGGGGTGGTTCTGACTTCACTCAATGGGCTCATGGTTCCCCGTGGCTGGACGCGCTGTAATACTCCAAATGCACTACGGCTGCCGTCGGTGTTTTCTGAAGTGGTATTGGCTGTTTGTTGCTACTGCCCTCAAGACGGGGTGAATCCGGCCGTTAATCCGCATACCGGCGCTGCGACAAAGGCCGGCCGTTTTCGTTCGACTCACATGATTCACACAGGGCCCACCATGACGCAGGAACTCGACACCCTAGACCGCGAAGCGGAGCGCATTATTAACGAGATCGGGCTGCCGCCATGCCCGGCCATTCTCACGACTTTGATGCGTGAAATGCGTGCCGATGATCCGGATTTTGTGAAACTGGGCAAATTGATCGGTAGTGATGTCAGTCTGGCCGCAGCAATGCTAAAGACCGTGAATTCGCCTTTTTACGGTCTGCGCAGCAAGGCGAGTTCGGTGCAGCAGGCGATTGCCTTGCTCGGCTTGCGTAACGTCGCGCAAATTGTCACCGGTCTGCTGTTACGGCAGACGTTCACCGGTGGTGCGAGCGAGGTGCTCGAAGAATTCTGGGAAGTTTCCTCGGCGGTGGCGGTGTTAAGTGCGCTGCTGGCGCGCGAGTTGCGCGGCAAGGGGCGTGACGAGGCCTACACCTTTGCCCTGTTCCGCGATTGCGGCATGCTGGCCATGCTCGGTAACTTCGACGCTTACAAGCCGCAGCTGCCCGGTTCGAAGGCACAGGGCGAGGGCAGTGTGACCGAGATCGAAGAACAACTTCACGGTGTGCACCATGCCCGCCTCGGCAGCCGTTTGGCGCAGACCTGGCTACTGCCCGAGGATGTTTGTGCCGCGGTGCTCTGGCACCACGATTATGCCGCACTGGCCGACGGCAGCGCCGGTGTTTCGGCTGCAGGGCGCGGCAACATCGCGCTGGCGCTGGCGGCACAATACGTTTATTGCATGAACAAAATGGGTATTCGTGACGCCGAATGGCGGCGCGGCAGCGAATTTGCGCTGGCGCAACTGGATATCGACCAGGAGACGCTCGATGCGATGGGCAAGACCTTGATGAAAGAGCTCGCTGCCGGCTAGTCAGGGTGGAGTTGCAGGCGGCGGGCAGGGTGTTGCTGATCAGCAGCGCCTACAGCGTTGCCGCCTCGTGGTAGAATCCGCCCCGCTGTTGGTTTGGGATCTGTGCCCATACCAGTTTCAGCCGCTGTAGCTCAGTTGGTAGAGCAGCGCATTCGTAATGCGAAGGTCGCCAGTTCGATTCCGGCCAGCGGCACCACCCCTCCAAATAAAACCCAAACGCGCGTCGCAACGCGTCCAGCAGTGCAGGAAAAAGGCTGGATGATTTGGGCTTGACCGAACGATTGAGGTCAATATTTCGGTCCAATCGTAAGCGCCATGCTTGCCGCTTCAATATAAAGCGTGCCGGCGGTGGGTATGCGCAACGGAAAACGTGCAGTTTCTCGTTGAAACGCATCGCACTTTGTGCGCCCGCGAGCTCCGTTATATCGATTTTAAAGCTGGCTCCACCGGTTCTGTTTGAGTGCGCCATAAAGATCTTCTTTTGGCCAAGTGATGCTGCATTGCCAGCGTTGAAAGTTCTTACGGACTCGATGCGAGCTGGCTTTATTCGCATGAACACGGCCAGCGCGTTCGATGAATCGAGTGAGATTTTGCGCAGCAGGTTCCGGTCTTTTTAGAATTACACCAAAGGACATAGTCTTATTGGCGTATCTTAAATAAAACACAATTTTTTGGTAATTAGTCTTTCGTATCAAATAAGTATTAATCGATTTGGTAAAGGCCCTTTAGTAGGTTTGCTCCGCAAAAGTATCGATACTTGTAATAATAGCTCGATAAGAATTAATTATAGGCGTCGACTATTTATGCCACCTGCCTTACGTTTGCAGTCTGCGGTCTCATACCTGAAGTCGGTCTACTGCTGGCAGCGTCAGCATTGGAATTATCGAGTGCCAGATATTCCATTTTCCATGTTGTTGGAGATTGCAAAAAAGGCGGAGGGCATCAGCCACAAGGCGCTTTTACTGGCGCTGCCTTGCTCCACCCCCACGGCAATTAAATGGCTCAAGCGGTTGGATCAAGATGGCTGGATCGTGATTGCCGGAAACGGCAGTGACAAGCGTAGCCGTTACATCACCCTGACCGACAAAGCCGAGCAATATTTGATTGATTATTGGAGGGCGCAACGCAAACGCATCGGCGTTGGTGCCTCGTAGGTTGCAAAAACATGGCTGGCAAAACCACTAATTAATCAATTAATCGGATCACGATGGCAGTAGAAAAAAAACCTCTTACAAAGCGTCAGCTTCAAGTGCTGCAGTTGCTTTGCACAGGCGTATCCAACAAGGAAATTGCACGGGCATTGGAAATTTCACCGATCACAGTGAAATTTCATCTGGCAAAAGTCATGCAGCATCTTGAGGTTAAGGGCAGGGTGTCAGCGGTTATACAAGCGCAAAAAAACGGGTATTGTGATGGCGTGGTACATGCCAAAGGCATGAGCGAAACCCGCTCCTGGACGACCTTGCAGACCAACGTAAAAGAAGGATGGTGATCGTTTGCGATGAGTTTTGTCTTCATGAGAGTCCAAATCTCGAGCACCGCAGCATTTTAATAATTAATGACCCATTAACATTAATAATCAAAAATACCAATCCTGTTGTTGCGGGCCCTGGTTGAAGTAAATACGGCGTTCGCCAGACTCGCGAACGCCGTATTTACTTCAACATGATTTCTTTTCAGAGATCAGCGCAGAGTGCCAAATCCCCGGTGGCAATTACATCAGCGGATCCCAAGGCACCGGAATCTCGCGATATCCGGTGGCGGTTTTTTCAATGTGGGCGAGGCCGGGGAACGGAAAGTGATAACCCTGCACCATCATTTTTTTGTCGGCGAGCATGTCCAGCACTTTGCGCCGTGTTACTTCTGATTGCACCGGGTCGTGATCGTAGAACGGGTGCCAGCCCGGATTACGCACAAACAGAAACGGTGCGTGCGTGACGTCGCCATGCACAAACACCTTGCTGTTGCCCGAGCTGATCAAGTGCGAGGTGTGGCCGGGTGACTGGCCGGGCGTAGCGTAGGCGCTAATGCCGGGGATGATTTCCTCGTCCCACTCATACGTGCGCAGGCGCTTGGCGACCTCGCCGCCGATGACGCGACGGGCGTTTTTGAACAGCATTTCGATGCGCGGGCTTGGGGCGCGTTTCAATTCATCGTCGCTCATCCAGTAGCGGTGCTCGGGCGCGGGCACATGCACGGTAGCGTTCGGGAAGGCCTGCGTATTGTCTTTCTTGAGCAGACCATTGATATGATCGCCGTGATAGTGCGAGATGATGACGGTATCAATGGCATTGGCATCAATTCCGGCCGCCGCGAGATTGGTGAGGAACTGGCCGTTGAGCCCCTTGGTGCTCTGGTAGGCGGCTTCACCGTTACCGGTGTCGATGACTGCGAGATGGCTGCCAGTATTGACGACGATCGGGTTATACGGGCCGTAGAAAATCTCGGTGTCCATGAAGGAGGCGGCCAATGCCGCTTGCACATCGGCCTTGCGCGCATTCGTCACAAAGCCGTCGGTCACCGGCACGCGACTCTTGCCGTCGGTGACCACCGTTACTTCGAAGCTGCCGAGCTTATAGCGGTAATAGCCGGGTGCCTGTTTTCCGGCCTGCGGCACGGCGGCACGTGCCGGTGTGCTGGTCACCAGCGGGGTGGCGGCGGCCAGTGCGGCGCTGGCGGTGCCGATGAGCATTTGACGACGGGTGAGATGAGTCATGCGGTGTGTCCTCCGGTGGCTGACGTTATGAAGGTGTGTCTGGCGGCGCGTGCAGCCGCTTCTTGTGAGGACATTATGCCCAATTACACACGGCCGGCGGAAACCGCCCGCCGGGTTTATTTTTGCCGCGAGCGGTAGAGGCCGTCGAGATAGGCGTCATTGGTGTCCATGATGCCGATGACTGAACATTGCGCCGCGCCAGTGCCACGTTTGATCGTCATCGAACCGTTGATCTCGCCTTGCATGCCGCAGAATTTCTGTCGCTGCACTTGCTCAAACTCAAAGACATAGGCGTCGGGCAGTGTGCGGATCAGGAAGCGGCCTTGCGGCGTGTGCACGCGGGTGTCGCCGCCGGCGGTGAGCCGCCATTTACTGCCCTGGGTATCACGCTCGAAATCAAACGCGCAGGTGCGCGGTTTCCATTTGCTGTAATAAGCAAAGCTGGTGATCTGGCCGCCGCGTGCTTCAAAGGCGATGCGCGCGTGCACGTCGTCGCTGCCTGTCATGCAGTCGATGCGTTCGACTGTGCCGCGTAGCGCCGGCAGCGGTTTGTCACCGGGCACATCGGCCATGGGATTGATTTTCGCCGCGCTCGGCGGAATACGATCAGTGGTGCCGGGTTGCTCTGGTTGCCCGCTTTGTCCGGGCAGCTTGATTTCCGCACAGGCCCCTAACAACAGCACGCCCAGCGCCCACAGATGGATCGATTTCAAACGCATTTTTTTGTTCCTGCATCAGCGCGGATCTTGGCGTGCTGGATTGCCGTCTTGCGTCACGCCCTGCCGCGTTTTTTCTCACTGCCGCCGGTGGTTGATCAGCGGTCAAACCAACCGTACGGCGCCCCAGCCACCGCCCGTCGTTCAACCCCTTGAATAGCGGGCGGCTTGCACTACAGAAATTACAAAACGCCTGAAAGGCCGCCATCGAGATTGAGGCTGGTGCCGGTCACATAAGTTGCGAGGTTCGAGGCGAGAAACACGATCGCATTGGCGGCCTCGGCGGTTTCACCCATGCGGCCCATCGGGATATCGGCGGCGACTTTCTTGAAGTAGACCTCGGGTTCGAGGCCGAGTTTTTTGCGCGTGCGCTCATGCTG
>CAIWNB010000285.1 GCA_903913965.1 uncultured beta proteobacterium | reverse complement strand
TTCATCATCGGATACTCGGTTAACTGTCATGGACACCTCAAACTAGATACTGCATGGTTAAACGGATACCCCCCAATAAAATCAATGACTAGCGCGACGTCGGGGTTGGAATTACTCCGCCATTGGAAGTCAAAAAGGAACCTACCAACTTGGTCGGATTGGCGTTTGCGGTTGGCGGACACCTGGTTGACGGTCACTCGAAACTCACCACAATGACACTTGTGACTGTTTCTCGTGTTATCGACGTTACGCGTGCGCGCGTGAACGTCTATAAGGGGGGCAGGCGTCACAAGTGTCATGAATCAGCCTCAGCCAGCAGGTCGTCAATCAATTGAATGCCGCTAAATCCGCGTGCCTTTGAGGTGCGCTCGCGTGTCATGCCCCTTGATTCAAGGGCCTGACCGAAACGCTTAGCGCCAAGGAATCGCTCTCCGCCCTTCGTGGCCCATCTGTGGTAATCCTGATGAAGCGCCGCGACGCTGGTGACAGCCCCGAGCACAGGTTTGGTACGCTCGGACAACCAAATGCCGATTACGTCCTCATCAGCTAGATATTGATCTGTGGCATCCCTAACCACTTGCGGCGGGCATAGCCCAAACTTCTGCCAATCAAGGCATCCCTGGATTGCCCACGCCAGTATTCCGGGCCATTCAGCCCGCAACTTTTCAGGCAGCGCGTGATCTCTCTCGCTTGGCGGAATTGTCACCGTGAACGGTATCAGGTGCATCCGTCTCCGGATCGCTTCGTTGACGTTACGCAAGCCGGGCTTATCGTTACCGGCGATCATCAACTTTAGCTGCGGCTGTATGGTGAAAAAGTCTTGCCGCATGAATCGCGCAGTAAATGGATCACCACCTGTTAGGCTCTTAATTCTGGCCTCCGCCCAGTTCCTCCCGGCTTCAGTTTCTATTGCCGCCACCAGGCGCGCTCCGCGCAGCATAGCGAGCTCGGTTGGGTGCCTGTCATGGTGAGACTCGGCAAACATCTCTGCAGGTGCCACGGTCGCATAACTATTCAAAATTGCGACAATCGTGTTGATGAACGTGCTCTTGCCATTAGCACCTGTCCCGTAAAGGAAAAACAGCGCGTGCTCGCTCGTGTCGCCAGTGAGCGCATAACCAACCATCCGCTGCAAGTAAATTATTAGAGAATCATCACTGCTTGTGATGCGGTCGAGAAATGAATACCAGTACGGGCACTCTCCACCAGGCGCAACCGCGGTTATCTTGGTGCAATAGTCCTCTGGCACACAGTCGCGGCGCTTTCCTGAGCGTAGATCGATTGCACCGTCAGGCGTGTTCAGCAGCCAAGTATTCGCGTCCCACTGATCAGTATCAGCGGCGTGTGCGCGATCAGCGCGCGCCAATGCCTCGACCGCAGCCACGGTTGGTTTTGATGCAATGGCAGCAGCAAGGCGCGCATTTTGTTGCTCGGTCCCGCCCCCCGCCGTTTCCGCCATATCTGCGGCTTGCCGGCATTCTTTTCGCGCAAGGTCGAATGCTCGAAGTGTTTTGTCCTCGCACCAATGATTTTTTGCCCAAAATAACCATCTGCCCCACGAGTGCACGTATCGCCATTCCCGCCTGTATCGTTCAGTGAATTGAAGCGCGATCCCTTCATCTGAATATTCTGGGGCACTGGCAGCGCGCAAATCCTCGGCATTGGCAAACATGCGCGCAGCGTTAGAGGTGTCATCGTTTGGCGCCGGGAGAACGGCCGGCGCGGTTTTATTGGCGGGCAATTTGGAATCAATCAACGCGTTTGGCCGCCTTGATTACTACCCCGCACCCAATCGACGAATTTGTCAGAGTCGATTAATACGCGGCGACCGACGCGCAGGATCGCGCCGGATTGATCTAAGCCGTTTTCATTCGATTTGAAAATCAGCCAGCGTATACTGGACTGAGTGAACGCCGGAATCTCAGCGGAGAGCTGAGCAACATTAACAATCTTTGACATATGGCCTCCGTATTGAACATTACGGGAGCCATTTTCAACAGGCGCGTATAACTTAAATAGCGGAGATTAAGGGCCTTTCTCCGCAAACGTTTTCCGGCGAGCCAAAACGTCGCGAATAGTGCTCTCGGAGCAATTGTGCATCTTTGCGAGGCAAGCGATCGCCTCCCCGCTCGTTATTGCTCGCTGCGTTCGGTCGATGGGATTGGTGAGGACATCTTGCCAAATTCTAATCTGGTGCGCCTTCGGATTGGTGAGGGAATCATGCCAAAATCTAATCTGGTGCGCCTTTGATTTGATCGGGCTTTTAATTCCGGGTTTTTTCGGAATTGATTTTCGGCCTTCAATAAAATTTGCAAGCCAAACCCTCGCGGCAGGCGACACGGGAACTCGATCCGGTTGCGGATCCCGTAGAAATTGACAAATCAACCGAATGTCGCCGAGCTCCGCGGCGTCCGTTGCAAGATCCCAACCCTCAAGGACAATGGATGGTTCGGCATCCGATGCAGGCGATGGCGATTGCAAAATCGACGCCGTAGATTTCGGCCGTCTATATGTCTGCACTGGTTTACGACGCTTATTTGTCGTTGGATTTAGCTTTATGTCCCGCGATCGTTGTGCAGATGTTTGCGCGGTCCGCGACACCTTAGGTTTTGTCATTGGTCAGCCTCGCCATAAATCCCTGAAAACGTGAATCGCTTTCCGCGGCGCGCGCGGCGGCCATCCGATCGGCGTCGAAGGGATCACGCAGCTTGATGATCCGGCCCTCTCGCACACGATCCATTATTTCCATCATGCTCGCGCGAATTGCGTCTAGTGCTTCGTCGTCGTAGCGAAATGGTGCGTTTTTTGCGTCCCATCCCGCCCTCCGCGCAAGAAAAGACAACATGTTCTCCATAAGACCACCGCACAAGTCGCGAAATGACTCCGCACTCTGCGGTTCAGTCGGCGTTGCCAGCTCGGAACTCTGCTCCTTTCGAACACGATATTCACGCGCTAACCGGGCCTTCTCCGCTACAGCCGCTGCGCGACGATCCTTACCCTTGTCATTGTCTCGCCAGTGGACGATCGATCCATCCGGAAATCGGCGCGTAAACCACGCCGGCTGAAGGTCATAAAAATATTCCCTATTGGGAGCGCACTGCGTGCTTCGCTTGCCCGGCATCTGTGTAGCGTCACAGAATCGCCCAGCGATCAGGGCCTCAGCCGCACCATGCACCACAATAAAATTGTCATACTCGCAAATTTCAACAGCGCCGATGGTGGTGATGCGTTCGGGCTTCGGGCCGCCGTAAAGTTCGACCTCGACCGTGTTGCCTGTGACGGCGATAAACCCGCACAGATGTGGTCGACATTTGGCGACCTGGCGCGCACCGTGGTGAGGAACGCAAAACCAACCGCGGCTCGATGGTGTGCGATATCCCAAGGGTACAAGGCCGGTCGCGGCGAACTGCGCCTTGGTGCCCGCCCAATTACTCAGAACCACATCGCCTTTCGCCCAAGCGTATTCGCTCACCGGCCACCAATCAGGCACCGGACCAATGCGAATTGAAACACCTAACCCCTGCTGCTCCGCGACGCGGTTGAGCTCGCGCACAAAGCGTGGAATTAGTGTGCGGACCTCATTTTTCCCCGTAATTGAAGCGGTAGAATTGCTCTTAGCCATGATGCAGTACTCCTCGAAAGTGCTGCGTTGCGGTTAGGCGTCATCCACCTCTCCCGGTGGGTGGCGCCGCTTCCCTGATACCGTCAGGGACGGTCGTTAAGCCAGTTTGCGCGCAAGGTCCTCCGCCTTGGGATGGTAGTAGCGCATCAGCATAGACGGCGTTTTGTGGCCAGTCACGCGCATCGCTTCGTGCATCGGCAGCTTGTCGCAAATCCGCGACGTCGCCTCATGCCGCAGGTCGTGGAATTTCAAGTTCTCGATTTTTGCGTCATTGCAAGCCTGCCGAAATGTGCGGATGACATCATCCTGTTTCAACGGGAACAGCGGCGCGGAATTATCGATCGGCCGCGCTAGGGCCCTGATAATTTCGATTGCACGTGTCGACAGGGGCACATCGCGCGGCTCGGAGTTTTTCGTATCCTTGAGGTGCGCGATCCGCTTCTGCAGGTCGATGTCCGCCCAGGTCAACGAAAGCAGTTCCCCCTGGCGCATGGCGGTCTCGATCGCGAGCTCGGCAAGCGGTGCCATATAGGTTCCGACCTTGCGGAGTTGCTCCATCAGCCTGGTTTCCTCATCCGGACTGAGGCGCCGCTCCCTTTTGTTTGATCCGGCGGGCATTGTGACGCTCTGGATCGGGTTTCTGAGGCCTTCCATGCCCCAATCCTTTGCCGCGGTCTTGTAGAGCTTGCTAATCATCGCCAGCTCGATTCTGATCGTGTTTTCTGCCCTACCAGCTGCGCGCCGCTTATCGCGATACTCCGCAAAGTCCGATCCGCGCAACTGCGACAAGAAACGCACGGCCAGTGGGTTGTTCATCCACGCTTTTACGCGATCCTGCTCGCGCCGCCATCCTTTCTTTTTGGGCTTAATCTTTTGATTTGCAGAAACAGCACCCGGGTCGACTACGGCTGCCGCGTCTTTGGCGTGCAACCCTTCTTTATAGTCTCCGCCGTTCTCACGGAGATAGCGCTTGAGCGCTTCCAGCAGTGTTGTCCGTGTTGCCTCAGTCGAAACCTGATTTCCGGACCGTATCGCAGTCCTGGTCTGCTCAATCCAGCTCTTAGCATCAGTGCGCCGCCGAAAACTTTTACTTAGGTGGGGAAATCCCCGCATTCGAACTTGCGCGCGGTAGCTGGTCGATCCGTCGCTGTTGGTATAGGCCTGAATCCCATCGCGTCGCGTGCCCATTCGCCGGCTCCTGTTGTGCAGTATTGGCTTTCATTGTGCAGCCAATGTGCAATGCCGTCAAATCAAGGCCGGACTGAGTAGCCGGATATTGCTGTAACTTATTGTTTTAATGGTGCCCGAGGCCGGAATCGAACCGGCACGCCGCTTTCGCAGCGAGGGATTTTAAGTCGAAATTCCCCAAATAACTACAATCATCATCAATTACCAACAATCAATAAATCAATAAGTTGGACTGTTTAATATTGTTGTGGATGGCTGACTGTTGCTGTATTTTGTTGCACAAAATGTGCAGCAAATGTGCATTGTATGAACGATTTTCGAGGGTATTTCACTTCCGCCAATTAATCCCCCCCCCCCTCCCGGCTCGCGCACATATTTGCATCAATCGGTCGCGTCTGGAAAACGCACGTACTTGGATGGGCGGTGAGTCCGAGCCATAACCCCCCCCAGGGCATAAGTCATGCAGGCAATCGCGCCGTCGAAAGCCCACTGCTAATTATCTGGGAACCAACCCGCAGGCGGCCGTATAGCACCGGCACCGGGTTCCCCTGAGCGGTGGTATTCACAGGACCGTTGAACGCGTAGGAAGGCAGGTTTTCGGGGCGCTCACTGGGCGCGTCAGAGGCCGGATTACCAACGAGCATTTGAGACACGCCCCCCAGCACTAG
>CAIWNB010000284.1 GCA_903913965.1 uncultured beta proteobacterium | reverse complement strand
GCGCCTACCGGGAAGCCGTGCAGCGACTCATATTCCGGGGCGAAATAGTCGAGCACCGCCTGTCCCTCGCCGGCACCGATATCCAGCCAGCGGTCGGCAGGACCGAGCAGGGTCAGCGCCTTATCAAACGCCTGGGGCAGGGCGTCTTCATAGTAAGCGAGTGATCTGTCGATCACATAGCCCTCAGGGCGCTTTTCACCCTGACTGCGGTAGATTTGGTCCTGTTTTGAGAGCTCTTGTTCAAAACCTGGCTTGCCATTGTCCTGGGCACTGGCAGCCGTGGCGCAGAGCAGCGACAGAAAAAAAGCCGCTGCCAACTTTGACGCATTACATTTCATTTTTACTCTCCTCCGTTGCCGCTGGCCCTCGCGAACCTATTATTAAGTTCTTAAATACGTGACGCCGGTCGCACTGAGCTTTTTGAGCGCCGGCCGTCTCCGAACAAGTCAGGCCTGAAATATATCGATTTTTGACTTGTTCGGGACAATTCAATCAGCCACTAGATTAGTGCTGGTCATTTTATAGGGTATCAAGAGTTCAATATTTTTTGCACTACAATTGAGCTTCGATTGCCTCAGTTCAGCGCTGTGAGCCGTCATGAGTCATATTTATATACAGGCCGGACATGTTTTCTTCTGATTCGATTAGGGCTCTAACCTGTTTTTTGGCGGTATTGTTACTAACGCTTGGTGGTTGCGCCCGGCCACCCGACACCGGCAAGACACTGCTTACCCCCAAGACACTCGATGAGTTGCAGGGGTATTTTCTGAGCCATAAGCCTGATCTGGAACAGTTCAGAGCCAGCGGTCCCTTTTCTGTGTCCTCACAGGAAAATTATGAGATTCGGTTATCCAACAGTGAAGTGCTACGTACGGATCTTTATTTGTCCGGGCATGCGGATAAAGCGCCTCTGGCTATTTTTTTGCATGGGTATGACAGCAACAAGGATAATCATACTTATCAGGCAATGCATTTGGCTTCGTGGGGAATACACAGCCTCTCTGTGCAATTACCTAACACCGGCCCTTGGCTGGCGAATGGCAGAACGCTTGCTAAATTCGTAAGATTTGTCCAGCGCTGGCCTGAGATTATCGATAGCCGGGTCGACATCGCTAAAATTATTCTGGTCGGACATTCTTTTGGTGGCGCGTCTGTGACGGTTGCTTTGGGCGAAGGCGCGCCTGTCATCGGTGCGATTTTGCTTGATCCGGCGGTGGTCGGTATTGATGTCGCCAGATATTTGAAGCAAAGCGCAGTGCCAATGATGGTATTGGGCGCCGATGAGAGAGTGTCAATGGCGCGTAACCGTGAAAACTTTTACCGTCATGCCAAAGGCGGTGTTTTCGAGGTTTCGGTTAAGGATGCTGCGCACGAAGATGGCCAGTTTCCGGCGCCCTTGGGTTATGGCAACGAGGCGCAACAACTGACGTTTGTCAGCGCCATAACTGCGGCGGCTATTAGTCTTTCAGCACTCGGTAATTATGATTTCGCTTGGGCAAGCCTCAAGGAACCCCTCGAAAAGGGCACGCTTTTCAACGCCAAGAAAAAGTAATGACCTGACTGCGTTTTTTGAGGGAGCGGTGCAACCGAGTGCCGCGACTCGCTGTGCTTTGCACGACCCGGGTAGTCGCGTGTGCTATTTTGAATCCTCTGCGCTTGAATCCAGGCGTCCGGCTTCCTCAGAAGTCTTTTCTTCCCAGATGCAATCCTTTTTATCCTTGGGCACTGTCAGCACGCCGCTGATCACACCGAAGGTGCCGCAATAGGGCATGCGGTTGACGTCCCGTGCGGTGACGCGGAAATGTGATTTTTCATCCTCGATTAACAGCGTGCCCTCCAGCATGCTGACGACGATGCCGACGCTGGAGTCGAGCCAGCGGGTTTTGCCGTCGTTGGGCGAAGATTCAAACGAGCAACGATAGGGGCCGTTGCTGCTCCAATAGGCGATATAGGCGGGCTTGCCGTTGGCTGTTTCGATTGCGAAGCGTGTTTGTTTTTCGTAGGGACCGATCTTGCACTGGAATAATTTCTTGACCACCGGTTTTTTTGTGGCAGCGGTTTTTTGTTGCGCTGGCTCGGCGGCATTCGCCAGGCATGTTGCGAGTGCGAACGCAGTAATGGCGGCGAATAACTGTTTGTGCATGGAGGCTGATCCCGGGGGATTCTGTACGGCGGATATGAGCAAGGGTGCTGTAGATGGAAGGGTTATGCCGGCAGCAAAGAAAGCAGGTTTGACGGTGCGTCAGCCCAAAAATCTGCGTCCCATTGTTGCGGGGGTTTGCCTTCGCCCAGATAACCAAATAGCGCGACGGCAACACGCATGCCGGCGGCTCGTCCGGCCAGCATGTCGCGTTCATCGTCGCCGACATACAGACAGCTCGATGGCGGCTGCGCGATACGCTCGCAGGCCAACAACAGCGAGGCGGGGTGCGGTTTGAGATGCGGCGTGGTGTCTCCGCCGACGATACAGGCGGCGCGTTTGCCAAGACCGAGGCCCTCAAGCAGCGGGTGGGTAAAACGCTCCGCCTTGTTCGTTACTATGCCCCACAGTATGGCGCGGCGTTCGAGTTCGTCGAGTAAGTCGGCCATTCCAGGAAACAAGCGGGTATCTCTGCACACGTTGCGTTCGTAAATATCGAGGAATTCGACACGCATCGCCTCGTAATCAGGGTGTGCCGGTGTGATGCCAAAGCCGGCGGCTAGCAGGCCACGCGCGCCGCTGGAAGTGAGCGGGCGGGTTTTTTCCAGTGAAACCGGATCAAGTCCGCGCGTTTCGCGCATGCGGTTGATCGCGTTGCAGAGATCGGGGGCAGTGTCTGCCAGCGTGCCGTCAAGATCAAATAAGACTGCGGTGATCATGTTTGAATGTCAGGCCTTTACGCAGTGCAGAATATAGTTCACCGAGGTGTCGTCGCCCAGCGTATAAATTTTTGTCAGCGGGTTGTAGCTCATGCCGATGACATCGCGCAATTCGAGCCCCGCATTGCGGCACAGGCGCGACAATTCAGAGGGCTTGATAAATTTTGCGTAATCATGGGTGCCGCGCGGCAGCATGCGCAACACGTATTCGGCGCCCACGATCGCGAACAGATAGGCTTTCAGGTTGCGATTAATGGTGGAGAAAAAAACGTCCCCGCCTTGTTTAACCAGCGCGGCGCAGGCGCCCACCGTGCTCGACGGGTCGGGCACGTGTTCCAGCATTTCCATGCAGGTTACTGCATCGAAATGTCCTGGTGATTCGGTGGCGATGTCTTCTGCGGAGACGTTTCTGTAATCGACATGGTTACCGGTCTCCGCCAGATGCAGTCGCGCTACCATCAGCGGCTTTTCGGCGAGGTCGATCCCGGTGACGCGGGCACCGCATACAGCCATGCTCTCGGCGAGTATGCCACCACCGCATCCGATATCGAT
>CAIWNB010000283.1 GCA_903913965.1 uncultured beta proteobacterium | reverse complement strand
TACAAAGGGGTGGCCGCAGCGCTCACCGATCTGGTGGGCGGACAGGCGCAGATGGGTTTTGGTATCACGCAGGGCAGCGTGCCGCATGTGTTGAGCGGACGTTTGCGCGCGCTGGCGGTCAGTACGGCCAAGCGTCTCACCGCGCTGCCTGACGTGCCGACGCTGGCGGAGTCGGGCTTCAAGGATATGGATGTGGTCGGCTGGAACGGCGTGCATGTGCCCATCGGCACGCCGCCCGCGCTGATTGCTCAGATCAATCGCAACATCAACGAGGTGTTGAAAATGCGCGACATCCAGGAGCGTATGGCGGCGGCCGGTTTTGAAGTCGGCGCCACCAGCGTGCCTGAATTTGCCGCCTTCGTGAAACGCGATTTCGAGCGCTATGGCAAGGTGATTCGTCAGGCGAACATCCGTGCCGACTGATGTGCCGACCGAGTCGGCGGCGGTGCGGCTGGCGCCGCAGGCGGCGCTCGAGTTTGGTGTCGCAGCGTTGCAACGCATCGGCTTTGCGGCTGAAGAGGCCGGCATCATCGCTGCGCATTTGGTGGATTCCGAGTTGTGCGGTTATCCAGCATTGGGGCTGGCGCGCATCCTCACCGTGGCCGAACATGCGCGCATGCGCGAACCGCGTCGCGCACCGGTGATCGTGCATGAAACACCGGTCTCGGCGCAGATTGATGGTGGTAATTTCACCGGTTTGTATTCGGTTTACCGCGCGAGCGAAATCGCGATTGAGAAAGCGCGCGCCGGCGGCTTTGCGCTGGTCGGCCTGCATAACAGCTGGTTGAGCGGTCGCAATGCGTATTACCTGGAGAAAATCGCGCGTGCCGGTTTCGCCGGTATTCATTTGGCGTGTAGTCGTCCGGTGGTGGTGCCACACGGCGGCCGTGCGCCGGCGCTCGGCACCAATCCGATTGCATTTGCCTTGCCCGGCACCCCTGATCCGGTGGTGTTCGATATGGGTACCTCGGCGACCAATCATGGCGATGTGATCCTCGCCGGACGTCTGGGCGAATTGTTACCGGAAGGCGTGGCTGTCGACGCGCAGGGTCTGCCGACGCGCGATCCGCAGGCCGCATTGCAGGGCGGTATCCTGCCGTTTGGCGGTGCGCATGCGCATAAGGGTTATGGTTTGTCCTTCACCATACAGGCGATGGGATTGCTTGCCGGCGCCGCCATGCCTTACGGACAGGTGCAGGATTTCGGCTTCCTTTTTGTCGTCTTCAATCCTGCACTGTTGATGCCGGTTGAAAAATTTCAGCAGGAACTCGCCAGTCTGATCGAACGCGTCAAGGCGACGCCGCGTCAACCGGGTGTGGATGAAATCCGCATACCGTCCGAGCAGGCGTTTCGTACTCGGGCCACACGCAGAATCGACGGGTTCACACTCGAGCGCCGCATTTACGATCGCATTGCCGCGTTGTAGGCGGCCCCGCTCAAGGTGTCACGCGTGCGCGAACAGCTTGGCGGTTTGGGCCTGGAGCCGGTCGGCAGTGCGCCGGCAGCGTTCAAGACTTTTGTCGCCGGCTCGATCCGCCGTTTCGGCGAACTGACCAGGATCGCCGGTCTCGAAG
>CAIWNB010000282.1 GCA_903913965.1 uncultured beta proteobacterium | reverse complement strand
TGGAACAACCGCGGCGTCACACTCAAGGCGCTCGGACGCTGGAGCGAGGCGCTGACGAGTTTTGAACGGGCAATCGCCGCCAAGTCCGATTATGCGGAAGCCTATCTCAATCGCGGCAATACACTGCAAGGCGAACCCGCTGGCTCACCGGGCGCGCTGGCCTCGTCGCTGGCCTCGTTTGAGGCAGCCATACGCATCAATCCCGAATATGCCGACGCCCACCACAACCTCGCCCTCTGCCGGCTGCTAACCGGCGACTTCAAAGGCGGCTGGCCGGGCTACGAGTGGCGCTGGAAACAGGACCCCGCAGGTCTGCGCGACTTCAAACAACCGTTATGGCAGGGCGACACGCCGCTGCACGGCAAGACCATCCTCCTGCACAGCGAACAGGGCTACGGCGACACCCTGCAATTCTGCCGCTACGCGGCGGCCGTCGCCGCTCTCGGGGCACGCGTCATACTCGAAGTGCCACCGGCACTGATGACGTTATTGCACGATCTGCCGGGGGTAGCGTCGCTCGTGGCGCGTGGCATGGCGTTACCGGACTTCGATTACCACTGCCCCCTGCTCAGCCTGCCGCTTGCCTTCAAGACTGATTTGACCAACCTCCCCGCGCCGCCGGCCTACCTGCGGGCGGATGGCGAAAAAGTACGGGCCTGGGAGGAACGCTTGGGGACCGCGCAGACGCCACGCATCGGCCTCGCCTGGAGCGGCAACAGTGCGCATAAAAACGATCGCAATCGCAGCCTGCCGCTGGCCGAACTGCTCGCCCATCTGCCGACGGGACTGCAATACGTGAGCCTGCAGAAGGAAGTCCGCGATGCGGATGCCGCACTCTTGCAGGCACGCCCTGACATTCTGCACTTCGGCGAACTGCTCGAAGATTTTTCGGACACCGCTGCGCTCTGCCAGTGCATGGATGTCATCGTCAGCGTCGACACCAGCGTCGCCCATCTCGCCGGTGCGCTGGGTCGGCCCGTATGGATACTGCTACCGTCGCCGCCGGACTGGCGTTGGCTGCTGGCGCGCACTGACAGCCCCTGGTATCCAAGTGCGACTCTCTACCGGCAAGACCACTGCGGTGAGTGGACCGCTGTGCTGAAACGCCTCGGCTCTGAGCTCCACTCAAAACGCTGGCAGCCGACCTCGCCGACCTGACGAGCGACGGCGCGACGCGGCCTATTCAATCGCCCACGGCATGAGCGCAGGCGCCCCCTGCAACGCGTAGGCCGTCGCATTGCCCTCGATAAAAAGCTCTTCCCGCGCCGACCCGTCGTTACCGCCCAGGCGGTAATTCACGGTGTAGCGGCCGGTGCCGTCGAAGATGCCGTCGCCACAGGCTTCCATCACCCGATGCAGGTAGACGCGGTCACTGCCCCATCCCCACAACCAAAAATGGCCGGTTTCCATGAGAAAGTCGGTACGGTAAAAATAACAGCTCGTATCAATCAAAGTCCCGGTGACGCCCGGATGTTTGCCCAGACTTTCGCAATCGTCACGACAGACAAAGCTGCCGTCCTTGCGGTAAATGTTGCGAAGCGCGTAGACGAATTGATAGGGCTCGGCCGGCCGCGAATCGAGTTTCGCCATGCAGGACTCGACGTGATTGGGCTGCAGCCAGTTGTCCTGATCCAGAATCATGACGTAGTCATTGTTGACGATATAGGCGGCCGCGGTCTGCACGCGCGCGCCATACCAGTGGCGCGGCAGCCCCTCCTGCAGCAGGCCGGTGCGTGCCTTGCCGGTATTGAACGGCAGTGTCATCACAAACACGTTGGCTGCCGGCGGCAGCGCCAGCGGCCTTGCGTATGCGCTGCCATCAAAGATCACCAGCACATCACAAGGCACCGTCTGCTCAAGCACTGACTGTACCGCCTGCTCCAGTTCCGGCGCGCCGGTGGTGGGAATAACAACGATGGCAGCATTCATGGTGACTCTCCGATTAGCGTTCGCGGAACGCGTTTTCCTTCACCGCGACGAGCGGCTTCGAGAGGAATTGCAGCACCGTCTTCTGGCCGGTGACGATATCAATCTGTGCCTGCATCCCCGCAATGATGGCGAGTTTTTTGTCGAGGGCTTCGATGGCGCTGGTCTGTGTTTCGATGCGCACCTGATAGAAAGCCTCGCCTTTTTCATTGGCGATCGCATCGGCGCCGATATTGATGACGCGGCCCTCCATCGCACCGAAGATTGCATAATCGTAGGCGGTGATCTTGACGCGCGCACGCTGACCGAGCTTGATGAAACCGATATCCCTAGGCAGCACCAGCGCCTCGACGACCAGTTGATCGTCGGCGGGAACGATCTCGACAATCGGCTCGCCGGGCTTGACGATGCCACCGAGGGTCGCCACATGCAGACGGTTGACGATTCCCTTGAGCGGTGCGCGCAGCTCGGTGCGCGCCACGCGGTCGGCCAGCACCGGCATCGACTCGCGCATCGCATTCAGATCCGCCACCGTGCGGTTCAATTCGCCCAACGCTTCCGAACGGTTCTGCCGCACGCTCGCCTCGCGTCGCGCGCGCATTTCACTGATCGCCGACTGCAGTCGCTCGATGGTCACGGCTGTCACATTGACGCGCCCCTCCTGCTCGGCCATCGAGCGATCGATCCGCACCAGCTCGAGCCGCGGCTCGAGCCCGCGCTCGACGAGACGGGCGACCGTGGCGCGCTCTTCGCGGCCGAACAGCAGCCCCTTGCGCACGGATTCGAGCCCCGCCTGCGCCTCTTCGAGTTCCTTCTTTTTCTGCGTGATCTGCGCATCGATCACCGCCAGCTGCGATTCCTGCTCACCCCGTTTCGACGTATAGGCTGCGGTTTCCGCCGACACCACCTCGGGCGCGTTGACGCTGAGCTCCCGGCCAAAAACGGGCGGCGTATTGCCGGCGAGTGCGCGCAGCCGGGCGGCGCGTGCATCCAGCGCCCACAACTGCTGACGGCGCGACTGATTTTCCGCGCTGGATTGAACCGGGCTCAAGGCAACGAGCCGCTCGCCTTTCTCAACCGCCTGGCCTGACTTGACGAGGATTTCGGAGACGATGCCGCCCTCGAGATTCTGGATGATCTGTAATTTTGCCGACGGGATAACCCGTCCGTCCGCGTGCGTGACAGTGTCCACCTCGGCAAATGTCATCCAGACCAGCATCGCCACGAAAAACCCAGCGATCGACCACAGCAGGAGCAGCGAAAGTTTTTGCATCTGGCCGCCGTCGGCAATGCCGCCGGCAACGCTGACTGCGGCATCACCGGCGTAGCGGTCCAGCCAACGCTGCAAGAATGTTCCTGACTGTTTCGACATCGTTCTGCCTTCCTGAAATCCAGCCTAGGCCGCTGCTGCGGGTTGTGCCCGCAGCAACTGCTCGGGCGTGCCCTGCAAGCTGACGCGTCCCTGATCGAGCACGATGATCTTGTCCATCATTTGCAACAGCGACGGCTTGTGCGTGATGGTGACCAGCGTGCGGCCGGCGATTTCAGCGCCCAGCCGTTGCAACAACTGGGCCTCGGCGCCGTTGTCCATCGCACTGGTCGCCTCGTCGAAGAGCAGGATCGTCGGTTTGCCAAGCAAGGCCCGTGCAATCGCCACCGCCTGCCGCTGACCGCCTGAGAGTCCTTCGCCGCGCTCACCCAGCCGCAGACCGTAACCCTGCGGATGCAGGCGCACAAAATCCTCGACGCCGGCGACGCGCGCCGCGTGCAGTATTTCCGCGTCATCCGGGTGGTGGCCGCCGAGCGCGATATTCTGTTTGATCGTGCCGCCCATCAGCCATACATCTTGCAGCACGACACCAAGTGTGCGACGCAGGTCCGCGGGATCGATCTGGCGCACGTCGATGCCATCGATCAGCACCGCGCCCGCGTCCGGGCGATAGAGCCCGAGAATCAACTTGGCCACCGTGGTCTTGCCCGACCCGACCTTGCCGACCACGGCGACCTTTTCGCCGGCCGCAATCTGAAATGAGACCCCGTCCAGGACCGGGCGTGACGCGCCGGGATAGCTATAGCTGACGTTGCGAAACTCAATCGCGCCGGCGAACTGCGGACGCGACATGAAGACCGCACCATGGGCGTGTTCACGCTCCTGTGACATCACCTGCGCGAGAGCGCGGTAGCTCACCACCGTCTGGTTCATGCGCGTGAGCAATTGTGTGATCTGCGCCATCGGTGCAATCGCGCGACCGGCGAGTATCGTGCAGGCGATGATGGCGCCAAAGCCGAGTTCTCCACGCTGCACCAGCAGCGCCCCCACCGTAACCACTGCGACCTGCACAAACTGCTGCGCCGTATTCGCCACGTTGGCCGCCAGTTGGGCGAGCATGCGTGATTTCAATCCGACATTGGACTGATGGGTGATCGCCTCCTGCCAGCGCCGTCGCATCAGCGCACCCGCACCGAGCGACTTGATGGTCTCAAGCCCGCTTAATGTCTCGACCAGGATGGCATGCTTGTGATGACCGTCCTCCTGCGACTGCCGGATCAGGCGCGCCAGCCGTGGCTGCACGGCGAGGCCGGCGATCAACATGACCGGAATCGCCGCGACCGGCACCCAGGCAATCGGGCCGCCGATCAAAAAAATAATAACCAGAAACAACAGCGCGAACGGCAGGTCAATAAAGGTGGTGAGCGTCGCCGAGGTGAGAAAGTCACGGATCGATTCGAATTCCTTAAGGATGCTGGCAACAGCGCCAGTGCTGCCGCGCCGCGCCTGCATTTGCGCATCGAGTATCTGTTCGAACAAGGCATCGGCGATGGCGGCATCCGCTCGCGCACTGGCCAGATCAAGAAAATAACCGCGCACCGTGCGGATCATGAAATCACTGACAAAAATAATCGTCACGCCGATCAGCAGCGCGATCAGCGTGTCTGTGGCATTGCCGGGGATCACGCGGTCGTAGACGATCATCGAAAAGATCGAGCTCGCAAGCGCGAACACGTTGATCAACAATGCCGCCAGCGCCACCTGCAGATAGACCCAGCGTGTGCGCAGTATCGGTCCCCAGAACCAGTGTCCGTGGCGCCCCGTGGCGCCCTCTTCTCCGGCGGTCGCGCCGTCGAGGCGGCGGCGCGTGATGCAGAACACGCTGCCACTGAGCCGCGCCAAAAGATCCGTCACCAGGACCGCCACGGGTTTTTCAGATTGTCCGGGGTCAACAATCAACACCGCCGCGTCGCTCTCGAGGGCCAGCACGGCCAGCGCCGCGCCCTCCTTGGTCATACAGATCGCGGGTAATGCCGGCAGCGCCGGCGCTGCGCGATCGATGCGCTGCGCCCGCACCTCGCAACCGAGACTATCGGCCGCCTCGATCAGCGTGTCCTCATTCCAGAGTTCCCGGCCACCCGCGACGCGGGCGCGCAATGCAGCCACGGAGATCGGCCGCTCCAGGTAAGCCAGCACGGCGCGCAGACAGGATTCAAGAGCGTCGCAGGGCGGAACGGTGGTGGTGTTCATCGGTGTTTCATTCAATCAATGTAATCTTCAATCCAGTGCGTACTGCCTGCAGGGCCCTGGCCTCTTGTTGCAGCAAGACCGCACCGTCTCGCCACTCACTGCGGCGTCAGCGGCGCGGGTGCGGCGATTTCGAACAAGGGCCCGAGTTCGCTCGACAGGTGCAACAAGCGATAACGCGTCAGCGCATGGTCAACGACGCCATCAATCAGATCGCGCCCGGCAAGATACAAATCCTCCTGTGCGCGCAAGAGATCGAGCAGCGTGCCGCGGCGGAATGCGAATTGCTCGCGCACCGCCTCATACGCCATCGCCGCAACCTGCACGGTTTCCTTGCGCGCCGCCACGACATCGGTGGTATTTCTCACCTCGGCAATGGTCTGCACGACCGCCCGCTCAATCTGGCGGCGCAGGTTTTCTTCCTCCAGCTGCGATTCGGCGGCGCGGTGCCCGGCCTGGCGTGCGCGCGCGATCTCGGCACCGCCGGAATACAGATTGTGTTTAAACACCAGCATCGCCGCCTTGTCAGTGCCCGGCAGCACCGCGTCACCACCCGCCAGATCACGCCGCGTTGCGCTGACTTCCAAGCGGATGCTGGGCAGCAGGCTGGCGGAGGCCGCTTGGGCGTCGAAGCCGGCCGCCTCTGATTGCGCACGCGCGACGGCGATCTGTGCGTTTTGGGCGGTGATGACTGCAAGGTCGGCGGCGTAGCGTTCCGGATCGACCGCGACAACCTCGGGCAGCGGCAAATCCTGCGGCGGCGCCGTGTTGAAGACTTCGCGGTAGGCCGCATCGGCCGCATTACGCCGGCTTTCGGCAAACACCAGAGCCGCCTGGGCATCCGAGAGGCGGGCGCGCACACGCAAGACATCGCTGCGCGACGATCCACCCAGCTGCTCGCGCTCTTCGATGAAATTGAGAATCTGGCGGCGCGACTGCCGGTTGGTTTCCGCGAGATTGACCAACTCCCGCGCGCGGAACAATTCATACCAGGCGCTCACCGCACGCAGCGCCAGCTGGGAGCTTCGCGACAGCGCATTGGCCTGTGCCGCGATTTCGCGCGCATCCTGCGCCTTCAAGCGCCCGCCAACCGCACCGAAGTCATAGAGCAACTGGCTGGCGCTAACCCCGAAGCTCGAAGCCCTCTGCGTGTAATCAGGAACCGAGGCGTAAGGCGTGCTGACCTGATCAAAATGGCGGCGCCCGCTGTCTGCATTGGCTGCAATCTGCGGGAGCATGCCGGCGAGCGCCTCGCGCCGGACCTGCGCGGCGGTTTGCTGTTGCTCCAATGCGAGGCGGACTTCCGGGTGTGACAACACCGCCGCCTGAATCCGCGGCCGGATGACAACCACCGATACGCGCGCGGCCGGCACATCGACCCATTCCACCGCCCTCGCCAGAAAGGCGTTCATCTGGTCGGCTACCGTGTGCACCGGCGCGGCAGCAGTGCCTGCAGAATATTTTCCCTCAACCGGCGGCATGGCGGCCGGCAAAAGATCTGCGCAATAGCCCGGGAAGACAACACACAACAGACAGGCCCCGCGCAAAGCGCCTTGCAGCAAGGGTGACAACATCAGAGGTAGTTGATGTGCGAAGGAATCAGATTGGCAGTCACGTCGCCGAGAAAATCCATGGCGATCACATTGCTCGCCGTCGTCGCGCCCGCACCCGGATTGGTGTCATAGGCCAGTTGCAAGTGGGTCAGGTTATTCGCGCCATCAAAGCGCGTGAGCATGTGCAACTGGTTGTCCCCGACCGTGCCCAACACCCCAGTGTCGGTGACGATTTCGAGTACGCCCGTACCGCCGGCGGCAGCGCCCGCGATCTTGGTGATGCCCGTGTCGACGCCATAAGCTTGCCCGTTGGCCGTCATCACACTGGTGCCACCCCCGCCAGACTGTGACTCAAGGCCGACAGCAAAGCTGTCGGTTAAACCGTTGAGGATCAAATTGACCGTCAACACAGCGCCGGTCGCCGCATTGCCGGTGGTGATGATGGGATTGGCGGCATCCTGGGTCGCCAAGAGGGCGATTTTGCCGTTCGGATTACTGCTGTCAGCGGGCGAAAGATTGGTCTGTATGACCTGCCAGACCGCACCGCCTGCACCGCCTGCACCGCTGGTGAAAGTCGGACTGATCGCAACGCCACCGACCACCGAGGCATACTGATAAGACAGATCAATGACGGCGGCGCTGATCTTGCTGCCACCGATCGTGGCGGCATCGAAGCTGATGTCGAACGAAACATTCGTTTGGGTATGTGCCGGGTCTTTGGTCAGGCTGAGATTCTTCAGTTCGACAAAACCGGCCCCGCTATCCTGCAGCACGCTCGCGTAACCGCTGCCGCCCGAACCCAGCAGGCCGGTGAGATCGAGTGTGTCCGTTACTGAAAAATCGAAGACGCGATCGGTGAGAGCGGTCGTCGCATTGCCGGCCTGCGTCACCTTCAGCACATCGGCGCCGGCGCCGAGAAACACTGCATCGAGCGCCGCGCCGACCGTCAGCGTATCGGCGCCGGGGCTGCCGTAAAGAACCGAATGCAGGACCTGCACCGCAGCGGTATTCGCATTGCCAGCCAGATCCGTCGCCGCGCCTGCACCGACATTCACCGTCAGATCAAGCGGTGTCGCAGACGACGTCGGCGTGACCAGCAAATTGTAATGGCTCGCATCGATCGTCGTGAACGCACC
>CAIWNB010000281.1 GCA_903913965.1 uncultured beta proteobacterium | reverse complement strand
GTTGACGCGCTGCACCCTCGAGAAAGCTGCTGCACATCAGGCCCACGCCAATACAAGCGCCCGCAATGCCCAAACCTATCATCAAACCTATGCCGATACCGGTGTAGGCCTGAACCATTGCTACCAATTGCATCTTGTCCATTACTCTCTCCTTTCAGGGAAATTGGTTTCGTTGAAACGATTACTAATTAGTGACTTTCGTGTGCCATCGCCATATAAACCGCGGTGAGCATCATGAAAATATATGCCTGCAAAATAACGATAAAGATATGGAAGATAGCCCAGCCGAGCGCAAGCACTCCGCCAAATATAGAGCCCGCGAGACCGGTGGCGGCCCACATCCACAGCAGCAGGAAAATAATTTCACCCGCATAGATATTGCCGTAGAGCCGCAACGAATGGGAAAGCGGCTTCGAAATGTATTCGACGAGATTAAACAGCAGGTTAAATAGCCACAACAGTGGATTGGAACCAAAAGGTGTGCAAAACAGTTCGTGTATCCAGCCGCCCAAACCCTTGATCTTGATGTTATAAAAAATCATCAATAGCCAGACCGACAGGGAAAGTGCAAAGGTTGTGTTTACGTCCGAGGTAGGAACCGGCTTCCAGGAATGCTGACCGAGAGCATGCTCAGCGAATCCAGCCGCCAGATCGATCGGGATGAAATCCATCGAGTTCATGAGGACAACCCAAACGAACACCGTCAAAGCGAGCGGCGACACGAATGCGCGATTGCCATGGAATATGCCTTTTACCTGGTCGTCTACAAATTCGAACAGCATTTCTACTACCGCCTGCCGCCGATTAGGAATGCCAGCCGTTGCGCCACGCACGACCCAGAAAAGAAATCCAAACCCGATAATGCCCAGCGCAAGCGCTGTCATGAATGTATCGAGGTGCAACGTCCAGAACGGGCCATCACCCAGAGAAATGGTGCGATTAGTCAGGTGGTGACCGATATATTCGGTTGGCGTTAATTCGCCGGCTTCGCTCATTACTTGTCCCTGAATACCTTGTTCAATCGCGAACCAACAACGCGATTGGATGAATCATCACTGCAACTATAAACGTGCCAATAAATACCAGTGGCACAACGTTCTCATATGCGGTTAATACCAGCCAAAGCTGCATAACAATCAGGCCGATCTTGCTTGCCTCAGCCCTGATAAGTGTTCTGAGCGTTTCCCCAATCGGCCGGATTCTTTTGCCACCGGCCATACAGGCAAACAAACACCCCGCAGTCATCATGACAAAGCCACCTAGCATTGCCGAGATCGCCCCCTCGATGCCGAGCAACAAACCCGCTACCAGCGCGATGCTTGTTGTGGCCAAAAACTGCCACAGCAACACCGTGCGAACGGACTTGCCTACGAGCGAATTTAGCCTCTTTAACACTTGCCAATCAAACCCGTTGATTTTAATCAGTTTCACCGCCCCGCGTCAAACAGTCTTGCGCCGCAACATAATGCACGCTACTGCTTGAGCTTCGCCAAAATGGCGTCTAGCTGCAAAAGGCTGGTGTATTGAATATGTAGTGAGCCACGTCCCTTGGTCGTTGCTTTGATCTGAACTTTAGTTCCAAGTTTTTGCGCCAACTCTTCCTCGAGGCGGAGAACATCCCGGTCAACCGCTTTCTTCGCCGGATTGCGTTCGCTTCCGCGCAATAGTTGACCGACCAATTTTTCGGTTTCCCGAACCGAGAGACTTTTGCTGATAACCGTGCGAGCTGCCTCAAGTTGTTGCATGCCGACAAGAGCGAGCAGGGCACGCCCATGCCCCATATCGAGCTTTCCCTGCTGCATCAAATCGCGGACCGGCACTGCCAAGCCCAATAACCGAAGCAGGTTGGTAACCGCGCTGCGAGAACGCCCTACCATGTCTGCCGCTTGATCATGCGTCGCGCCAAACTCATTGACCAGACGCTGGATGCCTACCGCTTGCTCCAGAGGATTGAGATCTTCCCGCTGGATATTCTCAATGAGCGCCATTGCCAACGCTGCATTATCTGCAACTTCTCGCACCAAAACTGGCACTGATGCGAGGCCAGCTAATTTAGCGGCTCGCCACCGACGCTCGCCAGCAATAATTTCAAACTTCCCACCAGGCACGGGGCGCACCAATATGGGCTGCATGATGCCCTGAGCCTTAATCGACGACGCCAACTCATTTAGGGCGGTGTCATCCATAAATGACCTGGGTTGGTATTTGCCGGATTGAAGTTGCTCGACCTTTAGTTCGGTCTGACGATCCGGCGCCGGGGCGGGCGTAGAGGGCTCGTCTCTGCCCAGCAAAGATTCCAACCCCCGGCCCAAGCCTTTCATTTTTGCCATTGGTATATTCCTATTGAATTGCGGCGGCGCGGTTCAGCATTTCGCCCGCCAATGCAAGGTAGGCCTTGGCTCCCTTTGATGCCTTGTCGAGTTCAAGCACTGGCACGCCATGACTGGGCGCTTCTGCAAGACGTACATTTCGAGGAATCACTGTCCGGTAAACCTTGTCGCCAAAATGCTGCTGCAGCTGTGCGGAAACCTGTTGCGAGAGTGTGCTGCGAGGATCATACATAGTGCGCAGCAAACCCTCGATTTCCAATTCAGGGTTCATATGCTCGCGGACTTTTTTCACGGTCTGCACGAGGTCGCTAAGTCCCTCCAGCGCATAATATTCACATTGCATCGGAATCAAGACTGCTTGGGCTGCGCACAGCGCGTTGACCGTTAAAAGGTTCAACGACGGCGGGCAGTCGATCAAGATATAGTCGTACTCGGCCTCCACGGTTGCCAACGCATCCTTGAGGCAACGCTCCCGATGCTCGACATCGACCAATTCGATCTCCGCTCCGGCCAGTTCACGGTTTGCGGGAACCACGTCGAATTTACCGCTTGCGGAATGAACGCGCGCCTGGCTCATGTTGGCCTCACCGAGCAATACATGATAAATGCTACGCACAACGGTTCGCTTATCAATGCCACTGCCCATGGTTGCATTGCCCTGCGGATCGAGATCAATCAACAACACTCGCTGACGCGTTGCCGCGAGACTGGCCGCCAAATTTACGCTGGTCGTCGTCTTTCCAACGCCACCCTTCTGATTGGTGATTGCGAGAATTTTTTTCATGGGTCAATCAATACCAGATGTCGTTCGGCATTTAGGTTCGGAACGTTGACCGCAACAATCTTGCGCACGTTTGCAATTTTGTTCAGGCCCTCAATTTCTTCATTTGGCCGCATACCCTTCATCGCCACCAGGGTACCGCCTTTCTTGCAATGCCTGCCTGCCAGCATGACAAATTCCTGCAGGTCGGCGAAAGCACGCGAAATAACCACATCGAAAGGGGCGGGCGATTGCCAGGCTTCGACACGAGAACAAACCACGGTCAAATTTTTTATGTCCAATTCGATTTTGGCTTGTTGCAAAAAAGCTGTTTTTTTCTGACTACTGTCAATTAGCGTGATCTCAGCATCCGGCCAGAGGAGGGCTAGCGGAATACCCGGAAGGCCGCCACCACTCCCCACATCGAGCAAATGCTCAGCACTTAAAACCGTTGCTACAGAGAGGGAGTCCAGCAAGTGGGCGCTCACCATAGGGGCAATTTGCCGGATCGCTGTCAGGTTGTGAACACGGTTCCACTTTAATAAAAGGCCGAGATATTGAAGCAAACGATCCTGGGCCTCTACCGGCATTCTGAGGCCCAGCTTTTCGATACCGCCCGCAAGCTCCTGTTGCGGACTCATGCAATCTTTCGCGTCCCCACAGACCCTCTCTTCAAGTAAACCAGCAAGAGCGAAATAGCCGCCGGGGTTACTCCAGATATGCGGGATGCCTGGCCTATCGTCTCTGGACGTTGCTGAATCAATTTCTGCAGGACTTCAATTGATAAACCACGAATCTGCCGATAATCGAAAGTCTCCGGCAAGGGCGTTTCTTCCAAGGACTCGCGGCGCAATACCTCGTCCTGTTGACGGGCGATATAACCACGATACTTTACCTGAACCTCAACCTGAGCCGCCGTATGCTCCTCGGAAAGGGCGGGGCCGGCGCCGGGCAACGACATCAGGTCTTTGTAGCTGACTTGCGGTCGCCGCAACAAATCCTCGAGCGAATACTCACGCTCGATAGCCTGCCCCAACACCCGCTCAGCCTCATGGGCCGCCAAAATCCGGGGGTTAAGCCAAGTCGTTTTAAGGCGTTCAATTTCTTTGGCAACATTATCTCGTTTGCGGGCAAAAAACTCCCACCTCCGATCGTCAACCAAACCTAGCTCGCGACCGATTTCGGTCAGGCGCATATCTGCATTGTCTTCACGCAAACTTAACCGGTATTCTGCACGGCTGGTAAACATCCGATAGGGTTCGGTGACGCCACGGGTAATCAAATCATCAACCAGAACACCCAAGTAGGCCTCGTTACGACGCGGACACCATGCGGGCAGATCCTGCACATAGCGCGCCGCATTAACCCCCGCCAGCAGTCCTTGCGCAGCGGCCTCTTCGTAACCGGTAGTGCCATTAATTTGGCCGGCAAAAAAGAGCCCTGTGATGGATTTGGTCTCAAGCGAGCTTTTCAATCCACGGGGATCGAAGTAGTCATACTCGATGGCATAGCCGGGACGGGTAATGTGCGCCGCCTCCAACCCCTTGATTGAACGAACAAGTGCCAACTGAACATCGAAAGGCAAACTCGTTGAAATGCCGTTCGGATATATCTCGTTTACGGTCAGACCTTCCGGTTCAAGAAAAATTTGGTGCGAGGTTTTATCGGCAAAGCGCGTAATCTTGTCTTCGATTGAAGGGCAATATCTTGGCCCTATGCCCTCGATAACTCCCGTGAAGAGGGGCGAGCGGTCCAGGCCGCCGCGGATAATCTCGTGCGTTTGCGCATTCGTATGCGTCACCCAACAGGGCATTTGCCGCGGGTGCTGCGCTGCGCTCCCCATGAAAGAAAACACGGGAACTGGCACGTCGCCGGGCTGCTCGGCGAGCTGGCTAAAATCAATCGAGCGCGAATCAATACGCGGAGGCGTGCCAGTCTTGAGGCGGCCAACAGGCAGATTGAGTTCGCGCAAACGCGCGGCAAGACTGACGGCCGGCGGATCCCCGGCGCGGCCGGCCTGATAATTATTCAGCCCGACATGGATCAGCCCCGCCAAAAAGGTACCCGCGGTCAAAACAACCGCCGTCGCCGAAAACTTAACCCCTAACTGGGTCACCACGCCGGCAACACGATCATCAATAACCAGGAGATCATCAACCGATTGCTGAAAAATCTGGAGATTTTCCTGATTCTCTAACCGGGCGCGGATCGCTTTGCGATATAAAACCCGGTCTGCCTGAGCGCGGGTCGCACGCACTGCGGGACCTTTGCTGCAATTCAAAATCCGAAACTGAATACCCGCTTCATCGGTCGCAGAAGCCATCGCCCCACCGAGCGCATCGACTTCTTTGACGAGATGGCCTTTGCCAATACCCCCGATAGAAGGGTTACAGGACATTTGGCCCAACGTTTCGATATTATGGGTCAACAGAAGGGTGCGCCGCCCCATCCGGGCACTTGCAAGAGCAGCCTCAGTGCCGGCGTGACCACCACCGACGACGATAACGTCAAACTTTTCCGAATAGTTCATCTGGCACCACACCAACGGCAGGGGCGCAATCATATCCGAAAAGGGCGGCCAAACGAAGGAGGGGACGCGAGGCCGGTAACAACAGCCTTACTACGAAACTTGACCAGTCAATCGTATGAACCGCCAAATGTTTCACGTGAAACATTCGGCCCCGAGCGGGGTGGCAGCCTACTTGCCAATGCAGAATTGGCTAAAGATTTTCCCCAGCAAGTCGTCGGCAGATACCTCGCCCGTAATCGACCCCAGCGCGACCTGCGCCAACCGCAACTCCTCCGCACAAAACTCCAGCTGCGACAACGCTTCAATAGCTGCCGCCAAGTGCTTTGCGCCAAGATTCAACGCATGGAGATGACGAGCGCGCGCCAAAAAGACACCCTCACCATTCCCCCAACCGGCGGCGCGCAAAATCTCCGCCGCCAGCGCATCCAGCCCCACCCCGGATTTTGCAGAAAGACGCACGGTAATTGGGGCGCCCCCACCAACCAACTCGGGCGCCGTACTGACCAGATCAATTTTATTAATTACGAAGATACGCGCCGCACCAATTGCCAAACGATCGATCAGCGTCGTATCGACGACCTGGGTCTCTGGTCGCGCAGCGTCCGCTACCCACAAAACGATATCCGCCTTCGATATTGCCTCATGACTGCGCGCAATTCCGACCCGCTCAACCGGATCCTGCGCCTCACGCAAGCCCGCCGTATCAACGATATGCAACGGAACGCCTTGTATACTGATCGATTCCCGGATTGCATCACGGGTCGTTCCGGGAATGTCAGTTACGATGGCACGCTCGGCTCCGGCCAACCGGTTTAACAGGCTGGACTTCCCAACGTTCGGGTGCCCCGCCAGAACGACATGTATCCCCTCGCGCAAAAGACTACCCTGTCGAGAGATGTCGATGACCCCTTGAAGAGAGGCCGCCAATTCGGCAAGCCGTGCCTTAAGGCCGGATTTCTGAATAAAGTCGATTTCTTCTTCCGGAAAATCCAGGGTTGCCTCGACCATCACCCGCAATTCCGTCAAGGTCAGCACCAACTGATTAATTTTTTCGGAAAAGGCGCCATCCAGCGAACGCAACGCGCAACGCGCCGCCTCTTGAGTTGTCGCATTAATTAAATCGGCAACACCCTCGGCCTGCGCCAAATCGAGCCGGCCATTAAGAAATGCGCGCTTGGTATATTCACCGGGCTCCGCAATCCGCGCCCCCAACTCCAGACACCGGGCCAACAACATCTGCACCACCACGGGTCCGCCATGGCCCTGGAGTTCGATGACATCT
>CAIWNB010000280.1 GCA_903913965.1 uncultured beta proteobacterium | reverse complement strand
GGACTGTCTGAGCCCTTGCCGCGCAGCGGCAAGGGCGAGTTCCGCAACCGCCAGATTCGTTGAGTAACGCAGGGAACCCCCGTCAGGGGGCGTCTCACCAGGGCGGCCTTCTCTTTGCTTACTTTCTCTTGGCCGCCCAAGAGAAAGTAAGTAGCCGCCGGGCTACCCCCGGCCAAACCGAGTTACACACGTGTAACAACACAAAAACCGAAAGTCACTCGCCAGCGCCCCACGCTCAATCCACTTTGACATTCGCGTCTTTAATAATTTTCGCAATCTTGTCGTAACCACTGCGCGTCTGCGCCGCCAATTGCTCCGGCGTCGAGGTCGCCGGTTCGAGCGCTTGTTTGATCAGCCGGTCCTTGACCTGCGGATCGTTAACCGCCTTGATCATTTCAGCGTTGAGCCGGTCGACGATGGCACGCGGCGTGTTGCGCGGTGCGTAAATCGCCTGCCAGGTTGCGTAGGTAAAGCCCTGCACTCCCGACTCGGACACCGTGGCCACATCGGGCAGCATCGGCGAGCGCTGCAGACTGGTGACGCCCAAAGCACGCAACTTGCCGGCGCGGATATTTTCAAGCACCGGGGCCAGCGAGGTGATCATCACCGGCACCCGGCCGGCCATCACATCGAGCACGCCGGTGATCGAACCGCGGTACGGGATGTGATTCAGTTTGAGGCCGGTCGATGATTTGAATACCTCCATCGCCAGATGCATCGGACTGCCATTGCCGCCCGATGCGTAATCCATCGGCGCCGATTGCGCCTTGGCCAGCGCGACAAACTCTTTGGCGTTTTTGACCGGCAGCGAGGGGTGGGTCATCATCACAAAGGTCACCCACGCCGTCAGCCCGACCGGGGCAAAACTGGTGAACGGGTCATACGGCACGTTCGGGTAGAGCAGCGGCACGCCGTTGACCACCGCATCACTAAAGCCACCCAGCGTGTAACCGTCGGGCGCGCCGCGGGCAACCTTCTCACCGCCGAGCATGCCGGCCGCCCCCGGAATGTTTTCAATGGTGATCTGCTGCCCCATGTTCTCGCCCATTTTTTGCGTGACGATGCGCATGACCACATCCGTCGCGCTCGCCGTGGCCAGCGGTACCACCATCAAAATGCCCTTGTTTGGATAAGCCTGCGCGCCGGCCTGCGAGGCGGCGCACAAGGCCAGGGCAGCGATACCGTTTTTAATTGTTATGAATTTCATTTCTTCTCCCAAACGTTTGATGGTTGTTTGACCAAAAACCGTGCCCTTGCATGTCGAATTAATACGCCCGCCCCAGCCAACATCGTGTGAGCAACGGATCCATCGGCAAGGGCATCACGCCAGCGCCTCCTGCAAAGCCCTCGCTGCCTGTTCGACATCAGCACGCGTGACATCGAGATGCGTCACCGCGCGAAAAGTGGTGCCGCCGCGCATCGCCAACGCAACACCGCGTTCACGCAAACGTTGGCTGACGGTTTCAGCCGCCAGCCCGGAAGGCGCGACATCGAGAAACACCAGATTAGTCTGCGTGTCGGCATATACCAGTTCCACGCCTTGGATCGCCGAGACGCGTTCAGCAAACCATTTTGCGTTGGCATGGTCCTCGGCCATACGCTCGACATGATGATCGAGTGCATGAAGACCGGCCGCCGCAAGTATGCCGGCCTGACGCCAGCCACCACCGTAAATCTGCCGCAAGCGCCGCGCCCGCTTGATGAATTCGCGCGTGCCCATCAGCATC
>CAIWNB010000279.1 GCA_903913965.1 uncultured beta proteobacterium | reverse complement strand
TCAATTCCGAGGCAGGCGTCATGATCAAGGGTTGCGCGGGCACACGGGTGGAGGCGCCGAGTGCTGCTGCAGCGGCACCGGCTTTGAGAATTTCGCGGCGTGTAATGGTCATTGAATCTCCGTCATGGTGTATTGAGCGGCCCCGGCGCTGCGTGTTGCCACGCTAGTGTACCGGGCTTACGTTTGCTTGTTTGCTTCCATGTTGCAATGGATAGAGGCGACGGACTGCGTGGTCCGCCACCGGCGGGTTGTCCGCGCGACCCGCGCGCGGCTTAGCGAGCGCAGGAGGAAGGCGGATGCAATGTGCGTCGCGTCAGGGCGCCAGGACGCAGCGCCGCAAAACGCGCGGCGTGGGCATACAGAATGGAGGTCGGATAAGGCTTCAAGATGGCGTTATTATACCAACACCGTTCGTCTGGACCGGGGGCATACACCACATCGGCCAGACTATTAACGATGACCGATTCGATTATTCATCCCAGTCCGGAGGAAACATGTTCACCCCGCACCAGGCGCGTTTCGCGCTGTCCGTTTGCGCGCTTGCGTTGGCCACTCATGCGTTTGCACAAAATTATCCAAACCAGCCGGTACGCATGCTGGTTGGCTATGCCGCCGGCGGCGGCGCCGACGGGATCATCCGCGCCATCGCACCCGAACTCTCCGAGGTGCTCGGCCAACCGATCGTCATCGACAACCGTGCCGGCGGCGGCACCGTGATCGCCACCCAGGCGGCGGCCAGCAGCAAACCCGACGGCTATACGATGTATGTGATGGATCATGCCTTCATCGTTAACCCGGTTCTGGTCGGCAAGCTGCCCTACGACAGCCTGCGCGATTTCGTACCGGTAGCGGGCATTTCTTCATCCAGCACCTCGTTAATGGTGGTGCATCCTTCGCTACCGGTGAAAACGGTGAAAGAACTCGTCACGCTGGCGCGCGCGAATCCGGGCAAGCTCAATTACTCCTCGGGCGGCAACGGCACCGTGCCGCATATCATGGGTGAATTATTCAACGCAGTGGCCAAGCTGAAGATCACGCACATTCCCTACAAGAGCACCGGGCTCGCAATCTACGCCACCACCAGCGGCGAAGTGATGGTCGGCTTCGGCGGCATCTTCGCTGCCAAGGGTCTCGCTGATAACGGCAAACTGCGTCCGCTGGCAATCGCCTCGGCCACACGCAGCGACGTCATGCCCCTGGTACCGACGTTTGCCGAAGCGGGCTGGCCACAGATAGACGCCACCAGCCACCGCGGCATCATCACCCCTGCAAAAACACCGCCTGAGGTTATCCAGCGCATGAACGCCGCGATCAACAAAGTGCTGTTGATGCCATCAGTGCGCCCGCGCATGACCGATGTTGGTTATGTGATCACCGGTGGGACGCCAGAGGATTTCGGTCGCGTTATCCGTACCGAAATGGACAAGTGGGCGAAGATTCTGCGCGACGCGAACATCAAGGTTGAATAAACCTGCGCGGCAATAACCCCGGCAGCTGCGTTCAAACACAAGGAGTGGCAGATGAACTTTTTATTGAAATGTGCGATGGTGCTGGCAGCCATGGTTCCGCTCCACCATGCGGCGGCACAAAGCCCGCAGCGCTTCCCGGAGATTCCGCTCGAACAACTGACCCCGGAACAACGCAAATGGGTGGACAGCGTTTCTGCACCGCCGCGCGGCGCCAACTTCAAACAACCGCCCTATCGCATTTATATGCGCAGCCCGGCGCTCGCCGAGCGTATCACCGGCATGTCCGACTATTTGCGCTGGAATACACAGTTCCCGGCGCGGCTGACGGAATTCGCCATCCTGCTCTCGGCACGCAGTCTCAACTCGCGCTGGGCCTGGCGCAGTCATTACAAGGCGGCCATCAAAGCCGGGCTTGATCCGAAGGTCGGCACTGAACTCGCCGCCGGCAAAAAACCCGCCGGCATGCAGGCCGACGAAGCCGCACTCTACGATCTGGCCACGGAAATCTTCCGCGACAAAAAAGTCTCGGATACCACCTATGCCGCAGCACTCGCGCAATTTGGCGAGAACGGCATCGTCGAACTGATCGGCTTGATGGGTTACTACAATCTCGTCGGCATGTTGCTGATCGCCGGTAACGCGGTGCCGCCCGACGATCCGGAAGTGCCGACACTGCAGCCGCTCGCGCGCGACTGAGGCGATTGATTTGGGTGGAGTTGAGGACGGGGCGCTGACGATGCAGCGCGCCCTCAATCGCCGGAGATAAACCCCGGCGCCTATTCGATCTTGATGCCGGCGCTTTTCACCACGCGCGTCCATTGATCGCGCTCGGCACGCAGAAAGGCAGCAAAATCCTGCGGCGAACTGCCAACGCCATCGGTACCATCCTGCTCAAGACGGGCCGCGACATCGGCGCGTTGCACGGCTTTGGTAATTTCTTTTGCCAGCCGGTCGATGATGGGCTTCGGTGTACCGCGCGGCGCCACCATGCCGTGCCACTGCGTAACGGTATACCCCGGCACCCCTGACTCGATCATGGTCGGAATCTCGGGGGCCACCTTCGCGCGTTTGTTGCTGGCAATCGCCAATGCGCGCAACTTGCCCGAGCGCACCTGGCTATAAATCGAGCCACCGCTTAAAAAACTGAACTGCACCTGGCCGGAGAGCATATCGGTCATCGCCGCACCAACGCCTTTGTACGGCACATGCATGACCTTGGCACCGGTCAACTGGCCGAACATCTCGCCCGACAGATGCGCCAGCGAAGCATTGCCAGTCGAGGCGAAATTCAACTTGGCCGGATTAGCCTTCGCATAGGCCACCAAATCGGCCACGGTTTTCACCGGCAGCGAAGGATGCACCGTCAGGATGTAAGGGCCGCCGGCCACCTGCGAGACCGCATCGAAATCCTTGTAAAGATCGTAAGGCGTCTTGCTGACAATCCCGTAGATAACCAGACTCGCCGACAACATCATCATCGTATAGCCGTCGGGCGCGGAATGTGCGGTGACATCCGCCGCAATGCTGCCGCTCGCGCCGGCACGGTTATCAACCACCACGCTCTGCCCCAGCACCTCGGTGAGCGGCGTCGCGACCAGGCGCGAAACAAAATCCAGACCGCCACCGGCCCCCGAAGAAACCGTCATGCGGATCGGCTTGTTGGGCCATGGGTTTTGTGCCGAGGCCTGCGGCAACGTGATCGCCGCGGCGAGTGCCGTTGCGATGTAGATGTAAGGGTGGTTTTTCATGCGGACTCCGGGATTCTGTGGGGGGCCATTATACAGTTGGGCGAAATGAGCCCAGGCTGGAATGGCTGGGTCGCTTCAAACTATAGGATGATTGAATTCGGCGGGGGTGGCCCGGTGGGGAGGCATTTGGTTGGCGTAATGAATAGAGGCCTGCGCCTTGAGGTATTGGGATAATTTCCCCTTCTTCGCTTTGAATTCTAGGTGCGTCTCATATTGGCCGGGGGTAGCCCGGCAGCTACTGACTTTCTCTTGGGCGGCCAAGAGAAAGTCAGCAAAGAGAAGGCCGCCCTGGTGAGACGCCCCCTGACGGGGGTTCCCTGCGTTACTCAACGAATCTGGCGGCTGCGGAACTCGCCCTTGCCGCTGCGCGGCAAGGGCTCAGACAGTCC
>CAIWNB010000278.1 GCA_903913965.1 uncultured beta proteobacterium | reverse complement strand
CGTCACATCGCCGCGAAACATCATCAACGTCTGGCGCAGACTGTTTTCTGTGGTCGGCCCGAGCACTACGCCGATGATGAAAGGCGCAATCGGATAACGCCAGTGCCGCAGGAAATAACCAACGACACCGGCAACGATCATCACCCAGACATCGAACAACGAATTGCGCACACTGTAGACACCCACCAGACAAATCAGACTGATCACCGGCATCAAGACCTGCGGACGGATCACGGCGATTTTGGCAAACAAACCCACCAGCGGCAGATTCAGCACCAGCAGCATGATGTTGCCCAGATACATCGCGGCGATAAACGTCCAGAACACCTCTGGGTGGGTGGTGAACAACATCGGCCCTGGCTCGACGTTATGCATGCGCAAGCCCGCCAGCATGATCGCGCCGGGCGCGGCGAACGGCAGGCCGAGGGTCAGGAGCGGAATCATCGAACCCATCACCGCGCTGTTATTGGCCGATTCGGGACCGACCACGCCCTCAACTGCGCCCTGACCGAATTCCTCTGGGTTCTTCGACATCTTTTTTTCCAGCGCATACGAGACGAAGGTCGAAATCACCGTACACGGCCCCGGCAGCAGACCGACGAAAAATCCAAGAAAGGAACCGCGCAGCATCGGCATCACCGAGCGACCGATCTCCTGCCGGTTCGGATACAGATCGCGCAGGCGGATCTTGTGCACCTGCGGCTTGACGTATTTATCGACGGCAATGAAAAGAATTTCCGAGATACCGAAGAGTCCCATTGCAATGGGCAGAAAGTCGATGCCCAGCATCAGCTGTTCCGTACCAAAGGTGAAGCGCGGATAACTGTCCATCGGATTGATACCGACGGTGCTAATAAAGAGTCCGGCGGCAATCATCAGCGCGCCCTTCAGCGGCTGGTCGGCGCTCAGGTTTGCCAGCAGCACGAAGGTCAGGATCATGAAACAGAGAAACTCCGGCGGACCAAAGGAGAGCGCGGCGTTACCCAGCATGGGGGCAAAGAACTGCAGGCCGAGGATGCCGATGGTGCCGGCGACAAACGAGCCGATCGCCACCAGGGCGAGCGCCGCCCCGGCGCGTCCCTTGCGGCACATCGCATAACCATCAAGACAGGTCACCACACTGGCGGCCTCACCCGGAATATTGACCAGTATCGAGGTGGTTGAGCCGCCATACATGGCGCCATACCAGACGCCCGTCATCATGATAAGGCCGGTGGTTGCGCCATAGGGCAACGTAAATGGCAACAGCAGCGCCATGGTGGCGGTCGGCCCGAGACCGGGGAGAGTGCCGACCACGGTGCCGATCAGCGCGCCGACAAAACACGCCAGCAGATTGACCAGCGTCAGCGAATTAACGAAACCATTGAGCAGCAGTTGGAGTCCGTCCATGCGCGCCGCCTAGCCGAGCAAGCCGCGCGGCAGATCCACATACAACCAGTGATCAAACAGCACGTAGATGAAAAGTGCGGTACCCACCGAGAGGGCGAGCGGTTTGCGCCAGCCCTCGAGCCGCATGATTTTGCCAAATGAAAATACCGCGAGCAGGGTGACCAGCACATAGCCTAACAACGGCATGGCCAGTATCCACAACGAGAAGGTGGCGGTCATCGCAAACAGTGTGAAGCCGGCGCCGCGACCGGGTCCGCGCCCGCCGCTGCCGGCGTGCAGATCACCGACCAAAACAAACAATGCACACACCGCAATTGCAGCGCCGAGAAAGGCGGGATAAAGGCCGGGCCCCGGGCGCGCCAGACTGCCGAAACCGTAGCCCACGGAGACCACCACAATGGCAACACCAAGAGCCGCGAGAAAAAGATTAAAGACATTCCCAAGCCGCAACATCGCCGCCCTCTCCATACCGCCCCTCTGTGTTCTTGCGGGTGCGCATTACGCACCCGCGTTCAATCATTCCAGCGCTTGCACGCGATCAGTTTGCCTCTTTGAGCAAATCTGCTTTGCGCATGATTTCGCG
>CAIWNB010000277.1 GCA_903913965.1 uncultured beta proteobacterium | reverse complement strand
CATCCTGCAACAGCCTGACACCAAGGAGCGTTTCATGCGCCAAGGGGCTGAGGCGGTAATTACGACGCCCGAAGACTTCCAAAAATTGATGCAATCGGAATATGCCAAGTATCAGAAGCTGGTCAAAGACGCCGGTATCTCGGCGCAGTAAACAGAACAATAAAAATTAAATATCAATCGCGGGGGAGCAGTCATGGCTGAAAACGGCAAGTCAGGGATTACAAGGCGGGACTTCATCAAGGCTGGAGCGGCGGCCGGCGGCCTTGCGGCAGCCGGTCCGGAACTGATCGTTCCTGCCCTGGCAAACCGGCACCCGCAGCCGCGGCCAACGAGCTACAAGATGCTCGACCGCAATATGTATCGCAAGAACGCCGAGGTGGTGGCGCATTTTGATCCGGGTGAGGAACGTGAAGCCAAGATGCAGATGATGGCTATCGGTACGCGGCGCTTCCTCTTTACGCGTGGCGACGTCATCGAGGTTACCGATGCGCTCAAACCAAAGATGTTCAATCACAAGGCCTTTGTCGGTAACCAGGTCAACCTCGCCTACAACCGCAAGATCGGCAAATGGATCTTGATGACAGGCGCCGGCATCGCCGGTACTTTCTCAACGCCCAAGGCGCCGCGCGGCAAGTACGACGAGCCGTCGATGATCCAGCAGAACATTAATCAAAAGGGTTTGCGTGGTGTGCGTTTTTACGACGCCACCGATCCGGCCAAGCTGGTCTTGTTGTCGGAGTGGAGTTGCGATCAGGGAGACCCGAAGCGTGAAGTGCAAACCGGTTCAGGCACGCACCGCAGTTTTTACGACGGCGGACAATATGCCTATCTCGATACCGCGCCGGACAATAGCTTCATCCGCATGGAAAGTTCGGTCCGCTATTACTGTAACTGTGTGCAGATCATCGATGTGTCGAACCCGGTGAGCCCCAAATTCGTCACCAACTGGTGGGTGCCCGGGCAACGCGAGGGTGAAGAGGAAGACTATAAAAAATGGCGCGAATACGGCGACCGTGAATCGTGGACGACGTTACACGGTCCGATGTATGTGCCGACCAAGGTCGAGGATGGTGGCAAGCTTGGCTACAGCGCCTGGGGTGCCTTCGGCATGCTGGTGCACGATCTTTCCGACATCCGCAACCCGAAACTCATCGGCCGTTTTTATCCGAAGATGGAGAAGGGCGGTCTGCCCTTTCATACCATTGATATCGCGCGCCTGAATCGCGGCTTCGTGATTACCAATCCCGAGGTGCTCAACCCGGACTGCAACGAGCCGCTGCAACCGTTGTGGGTGCTCGACGTCAAAGACCCGACCAAACCGCGGCCGCTGGCGAAGATGCCCACGCCAGTGCCACCGGCAGATGCGCCATACAATAATTTTTGCGACAAGCGCGGCCGCTTCGGTCCGCACAATCCACCGCACATGAAGGCGCCGGGCAAAGCCCATCCGAATTTCACCGCCTATGCCTATTTCAATGCCGGCGTGCAGTTTTTCAATATCGAAAATCCCGCGAAGCCGCGCAATGTCGGTTATTTCATTCCGCCGCAGCCGGGCCATCTTGACGACTATCTGAGCTATCCGCGCGACGCCGGCGCGGTGTTCATCGAATGGGATCGCAACATCATGTGGTGCGGCACCGGCACCGGGCTTTACTGTGTGACCACACCCGCGCTCGGCAAACCCAACTTCGAACCGATGGCGGTCAAGGAATGGACACTGCCAGGCTTGAACGTCGGACATGCCTGAATAATTACAGACCTAACAAGCAACGGAAATATCAGGAGATTTGAATGGCAAGCAAACGCAAACGCAAACGCGTCGAACCGAAACTGGTCAAACGATCGAGCATTGATCCGAAAAAGCGCATCAGCAGCGCTCCCGATGGTTTGTATGACCCGGCCAACCCCGGCCATCGCTGGGAGCGTCCGCTGCAAGCCCCCGGCCGCATGCAGGTTGATTTTGAAGAGCGGGTGGATTTTCAGCGGCTGCACGACTATCGGCTGGCGCGTACGCGCAATGCCCTGAAAAATTCGAAGCTCGGTGCGATTCTGGTGTTCGACCAGATCAACATGCGCTATATCTCGAGCACAGTGATCGGCGAATGGGCGCGCGACAAACTCACGCGCTGGTGTTTGCTCACCGGCAATGGCGAACCGTATGTCTGGGATTTCGGTTCTGCCGCACGTCACCACAAACTTTATGCGCCGTGGCTGCCGACCAATCACTGTCTGGCCGGCAACGTCGGTTTGCGTGGTTCGATCAATCCGCGTGTGGGTTTGTTTGAGGAAGCCGCGCAGGAGATCAAGGACATCCTCGTGCAGGAGGGTGTAGCCGATATGCCGCTGGGCATCGACGTTGTCGAACCGCCATTCCTATTCGCGCTGCAAAAACTTGGCATCAAGGTGATGGACGGCCAGCAGGTTATGCTGGAGGCGCGCGAGATTAAGAGCTACGACGAAATCACGCTGCTCAATATGGCGGCGGCGATGGGCGATGGCGTCTATCAGGATATTTTCGAGGCGCTCAAGCCCGGTGTGCGTGAAAACGAAATCGTCGCCATGGCGACCAAACGTTTCTACGAGATGGGTTCGGATTGCGTCGAGGCGGTGAATGCCATCGCCGGTGAGCGCTGCAGCCCGCACCCGCATAATTTCACGGATCGATTGATCCGCCCGGGCGATCAGGCCTACTTCGATCTGATCCAGTCTTATATGGGTTACAAGACCTGCTACTACCGCACCTTTACCGTTGGAAGTGCGACCGCCGCCCAACATGATGCCTACAAGAAGGCGCGCCACTGGATGGACAGCGCGATCGCCATGCTGCGCCCCGGCGTTAGCACCGACAAGGTTGCGCGCATGTTTCCGAAATCAACAGAAATCGGGTTTGAAACCGAAATGTCGGCTTTCGGATTGAACTTCTGTCACGGCCTCGGGCTGGGTTTGCATGAGCGGCCGCTGATTTCGCGTCTGAACTCGCTGAAAGATCCCTACGAGCTGAAGGCGGGCATGGTGTTCGCAGTGGAAACCTTCTGCCCCGCGAAAGACGGCGTGTCGGCGGCGCGTATTGAAGAAGAGGTGGTGCTGACGCCGGACGGCGCGAAGATCATCACGCTGTTCCCGGCGCAGGAATTGCCCATTGCCAACAAATATTAGAGAGGGGTGAGGTGTGGGGCGTGAGGGACATAACCTCACGCATATACGCCTCATGCCTTACCGCTTACTCCTCACCAGGACGAAAGAATGACGACCTCTACAAAACGGAAATCACCTGCGCAGCAAGACATTGAGATCGGGCAGGAAACACGTCTCGAGCTCTATCGCATGCAACTCGAATTGCGTTATTGCGAAAAGCGCGCCTATGACCTGTTCCTGCAAAACCTGATCAAGGGCACCAGTCATCTGTCGCTTGGGCAGGAGGCGATCGCCGCCGGCTTCGGTGTGGCGATGCGCCCCGACGACTGGACGTTTTGCACCTATCGCGGTCACGCCCACACGCTGGCCCGCGGCGCGTCGATGGAAGGTGTGCTTGGCGAATTGATGGGCAGACAATGTGGTTTGCTCGGCGGCAAGGGCGGCTCGATGCACCTCGCCGATGTGACCAAGGGCGCGATGGGTTCCTACGCCATCATCGGCGCGCATCTGCCGATCGCGGCGGGCGCGGCGTGGTCGGCGCAGTATCGCGGCACCAAACAGGTGGCCGTGTGCTTCTTCGGGGACGGCACCACCAACATCGGCGCTTTTCACGAGGCGCTGAATTTCTCGGTGGTATGGAAGCTGCCGGTGGTATTCGTCTGCGAGAACAATCTCTATATGGAATACACGCCGATCAGCGCGGTGACGGCGGTGCCCAATCCCGCCTCGGACCGCGCCTCGGCCTACGGTCTGCCGTCAATTAATGTTGACGGTAATGACGCCGATGAAATGTATCTGACCGCAATGGCGGCGCTGGAGAAAGCGCGCGACGGCGGCGGGCCTTCGCTGATTGAAGCGAGAACCTATCGTCACAGCGGACACTCGCGCGCCGACCCTGGCAAATACCGGCCCGAGGGCGAACTTGAAGAGTGGTTGAAACGGGATCCGATCGTCACCTACCGTGAACGTTTGTTGAAGATGGGTTTCAACGATCCGACGCTGCAAGATGTCGAGAACGAAGTGACCCGCAAGGTCGAGGCGGCAACTGCGACGGCCAAGGCCTCGCCACTGCCGTCGATTGCGGATATTGAAAAGAACGTGTGGGCAGACGGGGGCGCAGCATGGCGGAATTAACTTATCGCGACGCAGTCGCGGCAGCGATCGCGCAAGAAATGAAGCGCGACGAAAACGTGGTGTTTCTGGGCGAAGACGTGGCGGCCGCCGGTGGCGTGTTCAAAGCGACGGTAGGCCTGCTTGATCAGTTTGGTCCGAAGCGTGTGCGCGACTGTCCGATCTCGGAACAGGCGATCCTCGGCGCTGCCATGGGCGCTGCGATGACCGGTCTCAAGCCGATTGCCGAAATCATGTTCTCGGATTTTCTCGCCGTGTGCTGGGACATCGTCGCCAATGAAATGGCGAAGATGCGCTACATGACCGACGGGCAGTTCACGATGCCGGTGGTGATTCGTACCGCCAATGGCGCCGGCTCGCGCTTTGGTGCGCAGCATTCGCAGGCCGTCGAAAACTGGGCGATGATGATCCCCGGGCTTAAAGTCGTTGCGCCGGCGTTTCCTGCCGACGTGAAAGGGCTGCTGGCGGCGGCGATTCGCGATCCCGATCCGGTGTTGTTCTTCGAACAGAAATCACTGTATTCGTTGAAGGGTGAAGTGCCCGACGGCGAGTATATTGATCAACTGGGTAAAGCCAAGGTGCTGCGTCGCGGCAAGGATTGCACGATTGTTGCGCTGGCCTTGATGGTGCACAAGGCGCTGGATGCCGCGGCCATCCTCGAGAAGGAATACGGCATTTCTGCCACCGTGGTGGATTTGCGTTCCCTGGTGCCGCTGGACACGCAAACCATCCTGACCGAGGTGGCAGCGACTGGACGTCTGATCACGGTGGAAGAAAACCCGCGCCTATGCGGCTGGGGGGCGGAGATCGCATCCATCGTGGCTGATGAATGTTTTTGGGATTTGGACGGCCCGATTCATCGCATTACCACGCCGCATATCCCGCTGCCGGCGGCTGATCTGCTCGAAGACAACACGATTCCGTCGGTTGAGCGCATCGTGCGCGAGATCCGTCAGACCATCGGCTAGTCAGTGATCAATACCCATAACCAGAAGCCGTTAACGGCATTGCGGAGGACGTCATGATCAGAAATATTGTGCGCGGTATGTTTGCAGCGAGCCTGCTCTGTATGGGTTTGTCGGTACAGGCGGGCGAGGCTGATTTGATTCTCGTCAACGGCAAGATCGTCACGGTTGACGATCAGTTTCGGATCGAGCAGGCCGTGGCGATCAAAGGCAGTCGCATCGTCGCGGTGGGCAAGAATGCCGAGGTGCGCAAACAGGCCGCTGCGGGTGCCAAGGTTATTGATCTCAAGGGCCGCACGGTGATTCCGGGTCTTATCGACAATCACTCGCACTGGATCCGCGCGGCCGAACATGACGAACTGCGTTTTGATGGCGTGACCACGCGTAAACAGGCGCTCAAAATGCTCGCCGAGCGTCTGGCGCGGGCCAAGCCCGGGCAGTGGGTGGTGACCTTGGGTGGCTGGTCGGAAGAGCAGTTCACCGACGACCCGCGTGGTTTCCCGTTGGAAGAGCTCGATCGTATGGCGCCGAATAATCCGGTGGCGATCCAGGCGGTTTATAACCACACTTATTTAAATACCGCCGGACTCAAGGCGGCGAAGATCGACGAAACAACCGCCGATCCGGTCAATGGCAAGATCGAGAAAGATGCCACTGGCAAACTCACCGGCTTTGTGCGCGGTGCAGGTGGCGTGGCTTTTGTTGCCGCGAGGGTGCCGCTGCCCGAGCAAGCCGAGTGGCTGGATAACACTCGACATTTGATGGCTGAACTTAATGCAATGGGCATCACGGGTTGGCTCGATGCCGGCGGTCGTGGCATGGGGCCGAAACATTACGAGCCCTACAAATATCTGGCCGACCGCGGCGAGCTCAACGCGCGCGCATTTTGGACGACCATCCAGCAGCCCGCGACACCCGAACAGGTGGACAAGGTGTTGCAGGTGATCGCACAGCAGAAACCGTTTCAAGGTAATGATTTTTTCAATAACGTCGGCTGGGGAGAGTCGGGCTATTCGCCGGTGACGACGCAGTTGTTGCGCGTCGGTGGCAATACCAAACCCGAAGACCTGTTCCAGTTCAAGCGTGTGGCGCAGGCGCTGGCAGAAAAAGGGCTCTACTACAACACCCATGTCGAAATGACGCCGGTGATTGATGCTTTCCTCGACCAGTATGAAGACATTGCCAAAAATGTTCCGTTCAAGGGTTTGCGTTGGTCGTTTTCCCACCTGGATCAGGTCGATGAGGCGCAGCTCGAGCGCATGAAAAAGCTCGGTATGTCCGCGCAGATTCACAGCCGGCCGCTGATACAAGGCGCCTTGATGCACAAGGTCCATGGTGACCGCGCATGGGAGATGCCGCCGTTTCGCCGCGTGCAGGATAGCGGCATCCGCTGGGGGCTGGGTTCGGACGCCACGGCGGTGACCACCTCCAATCCGTTTTATACGCTGAGCTTTGCGGTGACCGGCAAGATGATCGGCGGGCGCCACGTCAACCGTCAGAGCGTAACGCGTGAAGAAGCGTTGATCGCCCACACGCGCAGCAATGCCAGCATCGTTTTTCAGGAAAGCAATCTCGGTTCCATACAGAACGGTAAATATGCCGATCTGCTGGTGCTCGATCGCGACTACATGACTGTGCCTGTCGATCAAATCAAGGACATCAAACCGTTGATGACCATGGTCGGCGGCAAGATCGTTTACGAAGCAGCAGGACAAAAACCCTAGCCACCGAGGACCGTGAGAGCACAGAGTAAGGCTTGAATAAAGCGACAAATCTGTGATCTTCGGGGCCGCTGTGGCAAAACGCTTTAAGGAAGAATTATGGATGTAATCATGCCGCAACTCGGCGAAACGGTCGTCGAAGGCGTTGTCACCAAGTGGTATAAAAAGGTCGGCGATGTGGTCAAGTCTGACGATACGCTGTTTGATGTCGAAACAGACAAGGTCAGTACTGAGATTCCGGCACAGGCCAATGGTGTGATCACTGAAATATTGGTGCAGGAGGGCGTTACGGCGAAAGTCGGTACGCGACTCGCGGTGATAAGCGAGTCGGGTGATGCCGTCGCAGCGGCACCTGCTGTCGCGGTGGCCGCATCCGCACCTGCAGCAACGGTGTCGGCTGCAGTCGCAGCCGTTTCGGCGGTGAGCACTGCCGCCGCTGCCAACCGCATAGGCAAAGCCTCCGCGGCAGATCGCCTCTCGCCAGTGGTGCGCCGCCTGCTTGCGGAGCATCAACTCAATCCCGCCGACCTCAACGGCACCGGCCGCGATGGCCGTATTACCCGTGAAGACGTGCTGGCGGTCAT
>CAIWNB010000276.1 GCA_903913965.1 uncultured beta proteobacterium | reverse complement strand
GCGAAATTCTGGAAACAGGAATACGAAGAAACCAAAGCCATCCTCACCGATATCGGTCTGGCCAAATAAAGCATCACAGCATTGGAGAACCAGTTTTGAGCGCCAATCATCACGAAAACCCCATTACGCGCGGCGTGGCTGAATTCATCGCCGGTTTGCACTATGACCAAATCCCGGAAGAGGTTCGTCACCGCACCAAGCGGCTGATGCTCGACGCACTCGGTTGCGGCCTTTTTGGCGCCGATTTGCAATGGAGCCGTATCTTGCAGCAACGGCTGGGCAAGCTGGATGCCACACGTACTTGCGCGGTATGGGGCACGGCAGAAAAACTTTCTGCGCCGCATGCCGCGCTGGTCAACGGCACACAGGTGCAGGGGTTTGAACTCGACGACACGCATCTGCTGGGCATCCTGCATTGCGGGTCGGTGGTATTGCCGCCGCTGATTACGATCGCCGAAGCAAGCGCAGGCATGAGCGGGCGCGAATTTTTGACCGCGGCGGTGGCCGGTTACGAAGTCGGTCCGCGGGTCGGTATTTGCATGGGCAACGAACATATTGCGCAGGGCTGGCATTCGGGCGCGACTGCCGGGGTCTTTGCGGCGGCCGCAGCAGCGGCGCGCGGTCTTAAGCTGGACGTTGAGAAAACCGTGCACGCGCTCGGCATTGCCGGGACCCAGGCAAGCGGGCTGATGGCGGCGCAATTCGGTTCCATGGTCAAGCGTATGCATGCGGGACGCGCCGCGCAAAGCGGACTGTATGGCGCGCAATTCGCCGACGCCGGTTTTACCGGCATCGTCAACGTGTTCGAGAGCGAATACGGTGGCTTTTGCACCACCTTCTCGCGTTCCAATGATCGCTTCAAGCTGGCTGAACTCACCGCCGGCTATGGCGAAGTGTGGCAGGCGATGGGCGTGCGCTTGAAGTTCTATTCCTGTGTTGGCAGCAATCACACCGCACTCGATTTGATTCGTGAATTTCGCGCTGAGCGCGCCTTTGGCGCCGACGAGGTGGCCAAGGTGGTGGTCTACGGGCCGCAGGCGACGGTCGAACATTCGGGCTGGAAATATGTGCCGCAGGGCTTCACCGCAGCGCAGATGAATCTGTCGTATTGCGTGGCCACCGAGCTGATCGAGCGCGATTGTTTTGTTGATCAATTCACCGAGGAAAAGCTCACCGATCCGGGGCGCATGGAGCTCGCCGGTCGCATCGAAGTCATCCATGATCCGGCGATTACTGCGCGCGGGCCGAAATTTCGTCAGATGCTGCGCGTTGAGTTGCATTTGAAAGACGGCACGCGCATGGAACGTACGCGCGAGATCGGGCGTCATAAGGTGGAGTTCGGCAGCGACGCCGAGGTGATCGGCAAATTCGAGAAACTCGCCTCGCGTGTGTTACCGAAGGCGCAGGTCGATGCTTTGTGTGATCAGGTGTTGAATATTGAGAAACTCGATGATGTATCGAGTCTCGCCGCGCTTTTGGTGCGCCGCTAAGGTGCGCTCTTGGCCCGGGGTGCGCAACGCCGCCTCCGGGGCTACACTCTTTAAGACATTACAGACGGGAAATGAAGATGAAAAATAAAACGGGTATGGCGCTGCTGGTGGCGCTGGGGTTGTCGTCTATCGGCGTGCTGGCGCAAAGCTATCCGGTGAAAGCCGTGCGTGTGCTGGTGCCGCAGGCGCCCGGTGGTGGCAACGACACCATGGCGCGCATGATCGGGCAGAAGTTGACCGGCACGCTCAAGCAGCAGTTCGCCATCGACAACCGGGCCGGGGCGGGCGGCATGATCGCGGCCGAACTCGCGGCCAAGGCGCCGCCCGATGGTTATACGCTGTTGCTGTCGAACGTGGCGACGATGGCGATCATTCCGAATGTGCAGAAGAAGCCGCCCTATGATGCGCTGAAGGATTTTGAGCCGATCAGTCTGCTCGCCCAGGCGCCGCTGCTGGTGGTGGTGCATCCTTCCTTGCCGGTGAAATCGATGAAGGATCTGGTGGCGCTCGCCAAGTCCAATCCGGGGCAGGTCAATTACGCCTCCAATGGCATCGGCAGCTCGACCCATCTGGCCACTGAGTTGTTCATCATGATGTCTGGTATCAAACTGAGTCATGTGCCTTACAAGGGACTGGCGCCGGCGTTGACCGATGTGTTGAGTGGCCAGGTGCCGTTGATGTTCTCCAGTGCGGTGGCGATGATGCCGCATGTCAAGGCGGGCAAGCTGCGCGTGATCGGCACCACCGCCGCGCGTCGTTCCACATCACAACCGGAGATTCCGACGGTGGCCGAGGCCACCGGGCTGAAGGACTACGAGGCGGGTTCGTGGTACGGGCTGTCGGCCCCGGCCGGCACGCCGCGCGCGATCATCGAGCTGCTCAATCGCGAGACGGTTGCCGCGATGAAATCCCCCGATATTGCCGAACGGCTGGCGTTTGAAGGGGTGATCCCGGTGGGCAATTCACCCGAAGAGTTCGCCGCCTATATCCGCAAGGAACACGCGCGTATCGGCAAGGTGATCCGCGCTTCGGATGCGAAGTTCGATTAGCTTTTTTGTAAGGTGCGCGTGGCGTAAACGTTTGACGTCTTGCCGCGTGCGCGGTGCGCACCCTACACCTAATCCGCCTTGATGCCGGCGTCCTTGATGACCTTCCCCCATTTGATTTGTTCGGCCTTGATGTAAGCGGCGAATTGCGCCGGCGTATTGCCGGCCGCCTCGAAACCTTCGGCAGCGAAACGTTCGCGCGTGGCGGGCAATTGCAGCACCTTCAATATCTCCGCGTTGAGGCGTGACACCAACGGTTGCGGAGTACGCGCCGGCAGCAGCACGCCAAACCACGGATTGACTTCGTATCCCGGCACGCCGGATTCGGCGATCGTCGGCACCTCGGGCAAGGCGGCGGTGCGTTTAAGACTGGTCACGCCGATCGGACGCAGGCGGCCGGCTTTCATTTGCGTCATCACCGACGGAATGCCGGTGAAGGTGAGTTGCACCTGGCCGCTCATGGTGTCGGTGATCGCCGGCGTGCTGCCTTTATACGGCACGTGGGTGATGCGCACATCGGCCATCGTCTTGAAGAGTTCGGCTGCCAGATGCGGTGCGCTGCCGCTGCCGCCTGAACCGTAATTGATTTCATTCGGTTTCGCTTTTGCCAGTGCGATCAGTTCTCTGATGTTGGCGGCTTTGAATGACGGCTGCACGACAACGACGTAGGGTATCGTCACCAAGAGCGTGACCGGCGTGAAATCCTTGTTCGGATCGTAGGGCAGATTCTTTTGCAGGCTCGGACTCAGCGCCAGCGTACCGGTGCCGCCCATCAACACGGTGTAACCATCGGGCGCGGCACGGGCACCGGTTTCGGTACCGACGATGCCGCCGGCACCGGTGCGGTTATCAACGACCACCGCCTGTCCGAGATTGTCGGCGAGGCGTTGCGCCACCATGCGGCCGGCAATGTCGATACTGCCGCCAATCGGGTAGGGCATGATGAGGCGGATGGCTTTGTTCGGATAATCGTCGGCGACTGCCGACACCGCCAACGCGCTCAAGATAACGGTAGAAACAGTACGCAGTAATCTCATTGTCCGACTCCGCTGTAATCGATTTTGATCCAGCGCTCTTCGGCCACGGATTTTTCAGTGGCATCCCAGATGCAATGGATTTTGAGTTCGTCGCGAAAGCTCGGCGCACCGTCGCGTCCTTCGCCAATCGCCTTGTGAAAAGCCGTCCAGGTTTGCGCGACCAGAAAGGTGGCGCGACCGCGGTCGATGTTTTTGACCGCGATGTGTTTTTCATCGAGCGGAATTTCCGTGAAGCGGCGTTCGAGGCGTTCCGGCGCAATCGGGTCTTTCATCATTTGCGCGAGGTCGGCGTGCGCGCCAAACAGCCGCAGCTCGCCGCGCGGCGGATCGCCCTGACCGGTTTTTTTGTCCCAGTTCGAGAGCTCCACGGTGTCGAGCATCAGCATGCCGTCGCTGCCATAGAGTTCGAAACGGCTGCCGGTGCCAAACCACGCGGTGAACGAGACCTGCATGGTGCCGATCACACCATCTGCGGTGCGTAGCAGGTAATTCATGTTCTCGACTTGATTGCTGCGGATCGGGTCGCCACCGTCGAGGTTGGCGCGTTCCGGCACCAGCACGGCGAGTTCGGCGCAGATCTTGTCGATGTCGCGGCCGAGGATGGACGTTGCTCGCTCAAGGCTGTGACCACTGCGATATCCGGGGTGGCCGCCCATCTCGGCTTGAAACAGCCATTGCCGGTGGGAGGGGCGCGGTGCGATGTAGTTGCTGACAAAGTAGGTGATATTGAAGGTCAGCGGTTGGCCAATGTAGCCGTCACGCACCATCTCGGCCATTTGCAGGGCGGCCGGTTCGTAGTGGTATTCGTGGCCGACCATGGTGCGTACGTTTTTCGCCCGCGCCAGTTCAAACATCTCGCGCGCCTGTTGTGTGTTGACGCCCAGCGGATGTTCGCAATACACATGCTTGCCCGCCCGCAGTGCGGCCATCACCACTTCGTGATGCACGGAAGGCCGTACGCTGACGCAGACGATATCGATTTCCGGGTGTTCGACGAGCATGCGTTCGACATTGTCGTAGGCATACGGTACGCCGAATTTCTGTGCCGCCGCGTTGGCGGTTTCCATGCGCGTGGTGCACACCGCGACTGTTTCGAACAGTTCCGGCAACGCTTTGAGGGCCGGCAGATGGGCGCGCACCGCCCAGCGTTCACGACCGTCCGGACTGTTGCTGATGCCGGCACCGACGACGGCGACTTTGTAACGCGTGCTCATTGCCCACCGCCGTCGCAGCGCAGGATGTCCATCACGCCGTTGATGTTGTCGAGCGTCTCGAGTTTTTCAACCGCTTCGAGCACCTGATTGGCGGCCCCATCCTTCAAGACGCGGCGCGAGCAGGTATAAAACTTTTTCAGACGCTGTTCACGGCTGAGTGGTGAACCGATCCAGCCCGAGAGTTTGTCGACGCGGCTCGTCAGGGGGCGGCCGTCGGTGGTGGTCACTTCGACGATCACGTGCATATGGTCAAAGTCGGCCGGTATGCTGTCATCGATGTTGAGTTCGATACGCGGCAGCAGGGCGACGATATCGGTGGCAAAACGCCGCTCGTTGGTAAAGGAGTCGACGCTGATTTCGCCGTCGAGCAGCGCCAGTGCGGTGGTGTATTGGACGCTGAATTTGCCATCAAGCCCGGTGTCCGGCTGCGGTCGATTAACGTATTCAAAGCGCGGGAAGGTCACCTTGACGCGGGCGATCTGCGCGGCTTGCAGACCATGTTGTTCGCGCAGCGCCAGCGCTGCGTCGATCGGCCGGTGGGTGAAGTAATTGCTCGGGTGCTTCTTGAAACCGACGCCGGGTTCGACCATGCGCAAGGGCGCACCGAAATCCTTGATCAGCAATTCAGGGCTGGCGTCGCCATGTAGAAAGGTATCGAAGAAACCTTTCGGCCCGAAAACGTCGGCGCTTGCTGTCCAGCCCATCTGAGCCAGCACGCCGCATTCGAGGCCCATGCGCGCGGCGTGACCGGAGTGTGACGACTTGGTCATCGAGCCGGTGTTGATGGAAATGCTGCCGGCGCGCGATCCGGCGAGACCGAATGCCATCAGCGTTTGTTGTTTGTCGAGACCGAGCATTTTGCAGGCAGCGGCGGTTGCGCCAAAGGTGCCGGTGGTCCCGGGCTTGTGAAAGCCTTGTCCGGTTTTAAGCCCGGTCGAGGCGAGCCGCACGCGGCCCTGCACTTCGAAGGCAGTGGCGATCGCCTCGATAATTTTTTTGCCGGAGAGTTTGTAGTGTTCAGCGATCGCCATCACCACCGGCAGCGTCGGCGAGGTCGGGTGATTGAGCGGGTACCAGGTGTTATCGAAGTCGAGTGCGTGCGCCATCGTGCCGTTGGCATAGGCGGCGTTACCCATGGAGGTCTTGAAGCCGCCGGTGATCACGCTGGCCTGTGGATGGCCGCCCATCTCGCGCACGTAGGCGGTTGAAATGCGGCCGACCCCCAGCGGTTCGGTGGAGCCGGCGAGGATTACGGCAATGCCGTCGAGTGTGACCTGGCGCGCCATGTCGATGGCGGCCGGCGGCAGTGTGTCGTAGTTGACGGCGCAAACGCAGTCGATGAATTGTTCAGTGATAGTGGTCATGATGTGCAATCGTAAAAGCCCGGCATGCCGGTCATTGTGTTGGAGGGGTGATGTTGTAACACCCGATTGGCGGCACGCGATGATAGCGCAATTGCTTGCGTGCCTCAGGGCAACGCCGCACAATCCTCTGTCACGTCACTGCGAGCAAGGGGCTGCAGCCATGCTGATCTTCCGCCAGTTGTTTGACGCACAGTCATCGACTTATACCTACCTTGTTGCCGATCGAGCCAGCGGTGAGGCCGTGCTGATCGACCCGGTGTTCGAGCAGGTGCACCGTGATGCCGCGCTGTTGCAGGAGCTCGGACTGCGGCTCAAATGGACGCTTGAAACGCATGTGCATGCTGATCACGTCACCGCGGCGTGGTTGTTACGTCGCCAGCTCGGCAGCGCGATCGCACTCGGCGCAGCGAGCGGTGCGGCAGGCGCCGACCGCTTGCTTGGTCATGGCGATGGTCTCGACTTCGGAAAACGCCGCCTGCTGGCGCGCGCCACACCCGGCCATACCAATGGCTGCATGACTTACGTTCTCGATGACGAATCGATAGCCTTCACCGGCGACTGTCTGTTGATCCGTGGCAGCGGGCGCACCGATTTTCAACAGGGCGATGCGCTGACGATGTTCCGTTCGGTACGGGAGCAGATTTTTTCGCTGCCGGCAGCGTGTTTGTTATATCCCGCACACGATTACCGTGGTCTGACCGTGACCAGCGTGGAGGAAGAGCGGCGCTTTAATCCCCGGCTGGGCGGTGACATCAGTGCCGGCGATTTTGCAGGCTATATGCATAACCTCGGCCTGCCTCATCCGAAGAAGATGGATCTGGCTGTGCCGGCGAATCTGCAATGCGGACGTCCGGGCGATGGGCTGGCCGAGGTCGCCATGCCTGCGTGGGGCAGGCTGCACTATACGTTTGGCGGATTTTGGGAGATTCAGCCGCAGGCCCTTGAGGAGATTCTCGAGCGCGTCTGTATCGTTGACGTGCGTGAGGAGGCCGAATTCAACGGCGCACTCGGGCATATTCGCGGCGCGCGCCTGATCCCTTTGGCGACGCTGGGGCCGCGCTGTGCCGGGCTCGCCACTGGAAAGCCCGTGGTAACGGTTTGCCGCTCCGGCGCGCGTTCTGCGCAGGCGTTGGTGCTATTGCAAAAAGCCGGGCTGGCGGAAGTGGCCAACCTGGCTGGCGGCATGTTGCGCTGGCGGGCGGAAGGCTATACGGTGCAGGGCGGTATCGTCTGAGTAATTGTCAGTAAGGGCGGTACTCTGCCAAAGGTCAAAGGTCTTTGCCAGCGCGGGTCTATCGCCCGCGAGCCGCTGCTTCAATAGCGGTCAAAGAGTTGCTGGATTTCGTCCGGGTTACGGCTGAGTGTGAGTGCCAGTGAGAGCAGCAACGCCGCCTTGTGTGGCGGCAGGTTGTCGGCGGCGACCATGCCGGCTTCGCTCCAGTTGTTTTCACGCAGCACACGGCCTTCGCCGACTCGTGAGCTGAGGACTACGACCGCGCGTTGGGCGGCGACAATGGCATTGATTTCAGCGGCGAGATTACCGGTCGAACCCGCGCCAGATCCTGCGATGACGATGCCTTGTGCGCCACTGGCGAGTGCGCTTTCGGCCAGCCCGGCGCGGCAGCCGGCATGCACATAGAGCACGTCGACCAGCGGCATGCGCTCAATCGCGTGCACCTTGAATTCACTGGTGATGGTATGGCGGCGCAGCGGCGCGCGGTAATACACCACGCGGTCGGGATCCGCATAGCCAAGCAGACCGATGTCGCGGCTGCGGAATGTTTGTACTCGATAGGTATTGGTTTTGGTGACTTCGCGTGCCGCGTTGATTTCATCGTTGAGCACCACCACCACACCCTTGCCGCGCGTCTCGGGGTCGACCGCGACGCGCACGGCGTTGAGCAGATTGAGCGGTCCATCGGCCGATAGCGCGGTGTAGGGGCGTTGCGCACCGGTGATGACGATCGGTTTGTCGCTGCGTACGGTGAGATTTAAAAAGTAAGCGGTTTCTTCGAGGCTGTTGGTGCCCTGCACGAAGATCACCCCGTCGACCTCGTCGGCCTGCAGCATTTTTTCAATTTTGACAGCGAGGCGGCGCAGTTCGTCGTGGGTGGCGATATCCTGCGGATTGCCGGCGTCGACCTCGATGTGTGCGAGCGCGCCGAGTTCAGGCAGCGTCGGCAGGATTTCATCACCGGTCATGCGCGGCTTGCCGCTGCGGCCGTAGCGGGTGAAATCCATGCGGTCGCGACCGCGGCTGTGCAGAGTGCCCGCGGCGATCATCAGACGCAGACGCGGCAACTGTGGTGTCGGCATTGCAATCTCCTCAATGAGTATGCGTCGTCAGGCGACGTTTTTTTGTGACCTTACCACGATCTGCGAGCGCGTTGCTGCGCGGCAATGCGCTTAAAATACGCGCCGACCCATAGTTAATGAGCGGAGCGTGGCATGAGTGATTTTGAATTCCGGGTGCGTCGCGATGGCGCGATCGCACGTCTTGATCTGAACCGTCCCGACGAAGGTAATGCGATGACGCGCGCCATGATGGTGCAACTGGCCGCCACGCTGCGTGAGACCGGCAGCGATCCGTCGGTCCATTTGGTGGTGCTCGAAGCGCGCGGCGCACATTTTTGCAAGGGGCGTGACGGCAAGGGCGAGAGCCGTGCGGGCATGACACCCTATGAGATTCGCGTGAAGATGATGGGCGCGGTGCTCGGCAGCTATGAAGCGATTGCCAGCGTGCCGGTGCCGGTGGTCGCATTGGTACACGCCGACGCGCTGGGGTTCGGTGCGGCGATGGCGGTGGCTTGTGACATTACGCTGGCAGCGGCTGATGCCTGTTTCGCCTTCCCGGAGATCGAGCATGACATTCCGCCCACCATGGCGATGTGCGCGGCACTCGGCAAGGTCAATGCCAAGGCGCTGAGCTGGCTGATTTATTCCGCAGAAAAAATCAGCGCCGAACGCGCTGCGGCTGTGGGGTTGGCCAGCAAGGTCTTGCCGCAGGCCAGCTTTGCCGCTGATAGCGAAGCGTTTTTGCAGACACTCGCCTCGCGGCCGCGTCTGGTGCTCGAAACCATCAAGCGTTATCAGGCCCGTGCCGAGCATCTGACGCCGGAGATGGCCTCGGAATACGCCGGAACCCTGCTCGCGCTGGTGCGTTAGTTTGCGCGTGGGGGACAGTCCACTCAATTGCGCAGGGTTATAGCGCGCGCATAACATGGCCGGTAACGGCTGCTGGTTCTGCCGTGTCATTGGAGGTTTGCATGTTTGTTCGTAAAGACGGTTTTGAGATCGCGCATTTTGACGATATCGCCTGGACGCATCGGGTGCGTTTCGATGGCATGAAGAGCCGTGCGCGCATTTATACCGACGGCAGCGATTATGGTTTGCGCATGACGCTGGTTGATTTTCCGGTGGGTTCGGTGGAGCCGCGGCATGTCCATCCGGGCACCCATGCGACGACGGTGCTGAAAAATCGTGCGCTGGTTGACGGCCTGACGCTGAAGCCCTTCGATGTCATCCTCGGGCCCGGTAACGAACCGCATGGCCCGCTTGAATATCCGGACGGTTGTAATTTGATCAGCTGTTTTCAGGGCAGCAACGATCATTCGGCGGTAACCGAACTCTCGACGGAAAAAAATTACCGTCTGGTACAAGCTGAGAATCTGCCGTGGGCCGCCGGCGCGCACGAAGGCATTGATGAAAAAATACTGATCGATCATGGCGCCGGACGCCTGTTGCTGCAGGTCTGGCGTTGCGCGCCCGGGGCGGTGCTGGAAGCGGCGGCGCGCGACACGTTGCAGGCGTTGCTGGTGGTCGAGGGCTGGATCGAAGCGGCCGACGATCAACTGACCACCTGGGATATGTTGCGTCTGCCGCCGGCCGGCCAGCATGGCGTCGCGCGTTTCCCGCAAGGAGCGACCTTGCTGGCCGTAACCATGCGTTAGCGCTGCGAGTTTTGGCCGGTGCAGATTGCGTCGTTGGTTGACGATCGTTCGCGGTTGGGCGTGATGCCGCTTTGCGCTCATGCCGCCCTTAAAACATTGCAATACATTTAATTAAATACGAGGCCCTCCATGTCAGCTGCTGATTGTCACTTTCACATCTTCGATCCTGCGCGCTTTCCGTACAAGGAAGGGCTGATCTACACGCCGCATCCGTCGCAGGCCGGTACCGCCGATCAACTGCTGGCAGTGTTCGATGCGCACGGCATCACCCACGGTCTGGCGGTGGGCGCTGCGCCGTATGGCGACGACAATCGTTGTCTGCTCGACGGTATTGCGCGTTCCAAGGGCCGCTTGAGGGGGATTGCGCTGGTGAAGCACGATGTCAGTGATGCTGAAATCACGCGCCTCAGCGACGGCGGCATCGTCGGCGTGCGGATTAATTTGCACAACCTCGGCATGGCGCCCTTGCTTGATGCGCGCGCGCCCGAATTGCTGGCCAAGATTAAAGCTGCCAATTGGTTTTGCCAGATTCAGTGCGAGAAAGACCAGATCGCCGAGGCGATGCCGGTGCTGAAAAAAGCCGGGGTGCGCGTGATGATTGATCATTGCGGGCGCACCGATCCGGTGAGCGGGCCGGCGAGTGCGGGTTTCAAGGCGCTGCTCGAGCTGGGACGCAGCGGTATGGGCGTGATCAAACTGTCGGGGCCGTTTCGATTTTCGAAGCTGGCTTATCCGCATGTCGATAGCGACGCCGTGGTGCATCAACTGATCGAGGCGTTTACGCCGCAAAACTGCGTCTGGGGTTCGGATTGGCCGTTCGTGCGTCTTGATATGCGCGTGGATTACGGCCCGACACGCGCTGTATTCGACCGCTGGGTGCCGGATACGAAAACACGCCAGACGATTTTGTGGGATACGCCGGCGCGCTTGTTTGGCTTTAAATAATCCAGCCTGTCGATCAGCCCTTGTATGCGGGCTGATCTGCTCATCTGCCGAGGGGCAGCGTGCTCAGGCAACGCTCAATGGATAGACGCGGGCGCCGCCCGCGCCGCTTTACTGGATAGACTTGACGTTGGCTTCCTTGACAACGCGTTGCCATTTCGGAATTTCGCGGTTGAGCATGTCGCGCAGTTGCTCGGGCGGGCCGCCGGCCGGTTCGAGGCCTTCGCCTTCCATGCGTAACTTCAATTCAGGCGTGGTGATCGCGCGGGCGATTTCACGGTTCCACAGGCTGACGATTTCCTTCGGCAGGTTCTTCGGGCCCCAGGCGGCGTACCACAATACGGCCTCGTAACCGGTGAGTGTTTCGCCGACCGTTGGAATATCCGGAATGGTGGGGATGCGTTTGCCGGTGGTCACGGCGATGCCGCGCAGGCGTCCGGCCTTGTGCTGCGGCACCATCGCCGGCATCGCACCAAAGACCAGCTGGATTTGTCCGCCGAGCAAATCGGCCATCGCCGGGCCGGTGCCTTTGTACGGCACGTGGGTCATCTTGGTGCCGGCCATGATGTCAAAGAGTTCGGTTGCCAGATGCGTGATGCCACCGGTACCGGTCGAACCATAGTTGAGTCCGCCGGACTTGCTCTTGGCGAGCGTGATCAGTTCTTTCACGGTTTTGGCCTGCACGGTCGGATGCAGTGCAACGAGAAATCCGGTTTCGCCGATCAGTGAGATCGGTGTGATGTCGTTAATCGGGTCGTAGGGAATTTTAAACAGCGCGGCGTTGGCGCCATAGCTGCCGGACACCATGGCGATGGTGTAACCGTCAGGAGCGGAACGCACGGTAGTTTCGGCGCCTATGGTGCCGCCGCCGCCGGCACGGTTGTCGACCACCACCGACTGGCCAAATACTTCGGTAAGATTTTTCGATAGCGCACGCGCCACGATATCGGTGCCACCACCGGGTGCGAACGGTACGATCAGGCGGATCGGTTTGGTTGGATACTTGTTTTGCGCCTGCGCCGGC
>CAIWNB010000275.1 GCA_903913965.1 uncultured beta proteobacterium | reverse complement strand
CGCGCTGGCCGCAGGGATCGCGCTGGCGGTCGCCGGTTGCAGTGTGGTGCCGGAAAAAATCACGCCTGAACAGGTCGCCAGCCGCGTGCAGAGCGATCAGAGTCAGATGTACAAGGATCAGGAGGCGATCAGCGGACCGGTCACGTTCTCGGCGGCGCTGGCGCGCGCGCTTAAATACAACCTCGATTTCCGGCTCAAGCTGATGGAGTCTGCCCTGGCGCATGGTCTCTTCGATGTGTCGAAAATTGATCTGCTGCCCAAGCTCGTTGTCGAAGCCGGTTACACCTCGCGCAATAATGACTCGGGTGGCACCAGCATCGGTATTGAAGACCGCCAGGTCAGTTTGCGCCCATCGACCTCGGAAGAGCGCAGTACACGCATGCGGCGCGCGGAGTTTTCATGGAACGCGCTCGATTTCGGTATCAGTTATTACCGCGCCAAACAGACAGCCGACGAATACCTGATCACCGAGGAGCGTAGTCGCAAGATTTTGCAGAACATTGTGCAGGATGTGCGTAATGCCTATTGGCGCGCCGCCGGGGCGCAGGCGCTGGCGGGCGAGGCGGAAACGTTGGTGGTGCGCATACGCGCGGCGCTCGAACGTTCGCGCGCGGCCGAGCGCGCCGGGGTGTTGCCGCCGGCGCAAGGGCTGGCTTATCAACGTGCCCTGCTTGATGCAATGGCGATGGTGAATATCAAACGTCAGGAAATGGAGTTTGCCAAGCGCGAACTCGCAGCCTTGATGAACGTGACCCCGGGCACTGATTTCACTCTTGCCGATATGCCTGACCCGCAGCTCTCGGCGGTGCCCGTGAATGTCAACGAACTCGAGGCGATGGCGCTGGAGCGGCGCCCCGAATTACGCGAAGAGGATTACCGCGCGCGTATTGGTCAGAACGAAGCGCGCAAGCAGATCGCTGCGCTGTTCCCCAGTCTTAACCTGTTTGCCGATGTGCGTTACAACTCTAACACCTATCTCTATAACAGCAGCTGGAGTGACAGCGGCGCCACCATGTCGATCAATCTGATGCGCTTGACCGGGTTGCCGGCTTTCAAGCGCACCAATGAAGCGCGCGCCAAATCCGACGAGACGCGCCGCATGGCGCTGGCGATGGCGGTGATTACGCAGGTGCGCGTGTCGCTCGAGCGTTACCGCCTTTCGGTACTCGATCACGAGTTGGCGGCTGAATCGGCGCGGGTTGATCAGCGGTTGGCGGCGATTTCACGCGCCGGTGCGAGCAATAAACTGGAAAGCGAGCTGGAGGCGTTGCGCACCGAAAGCCGGGCGCTGGTGTCGCGTTTTCAGCAGGCCGGGGCTTATGCGTCGGCGCATGCTGCGTATGCGCGCATCATGAATTCGGTTGGTGTTGATTTGTTGCCGGCGGAGGTGCGCGCTACCGATGTACAGACGCTGGCCAAAGCCATCGAAACTTCGCTGCGTGAGGGGGAGCGCGTTGTTTTCGCGGATACGGTTGCTGATCTGCCGAAACCGCGTGCGATGTCGTTACAGATCGGTACTTTGCCGGCCGGTGCGAATCCGGGCGCGTTGCGTGCGGCCGTCGAGAGGTCGCTGACGCGCAATTCGATTCCGCTGGCAGCCGCCGGTGCGAAAGACGCACCGGTGCTGAATCTGGCGCTCGCCGCCGCGCCGGCTGCGGGTGGTCGCGCCACTTGGAGCATGGTGCTCTCGGGGGCGGATGGTGTGCGTCTGTTGAGCAGCGAATATGTGAGCTTTTTGCCGGCGACCACCGATGAGCGGACATTCAGTTCATTTGCCGAGGCCGCAGTGTTGTCGGTGGTGCCGCGCCTGCATGACGCTTTGTTGCCGGCCCCGGCGGCGTCCGCGGGCCGACCATGAGAATCTGGACACGTTACGCCCTGATTGCGCTGGTATTACTAGGGCCCGGTACTGCATGTGCGCAGGGAGCAAATCCCTTGCGCATGGAATATGCAATGAAGCCCGCTGCCACAGCGCCTGCGGCGCCGGCGTCGGCTACGAATGGGGCGCGTGCCGGTGGTGGTGAAGTGCGTATCCTGATCATTGCCGATCGCGAGAGCACGCTGTCGGCGCCCACGGCCGGTCGTGTTGCCAGCATCGACGTGCGGCTCGGCGATGCGGTGGCGGCCGGGCAGGTGTTGGTGGCGTTTGATTGTGATGAGATCAAGGCGCGGCGCGAGGCCGCGTGGGCGGAAACCAAAACCGCGCGTCTGCAGCATGAAGCCAAGATCAAGTTGCAGGGGCTGGAGTCGGCCGCCGAGGTTGAAGTGGAACTGGCGGCGATGAATGTGGATCGTGCCGAGGCGCAGGCGCGGGTGTTTGATGCGCAGCTCGCGCAGTGCCGCTTCGCCCCTGCCTTTGCGGCGCGTGTCGCACGCATTCATGTGAAGACCGGGCAGAGTGTGACGGCCGGTGCGCCCATCATTGATGTGGTCAGTACCGAATCACTCAAGGCGCGCATCAACGTACCCTCGCGCTGGCTGGCGTGGCTGAAAGTTGATGACCGCATGGAAGCCGAGGTGGATGAAACCGGGCGTCGCTACAAGTTGCGCGTGGCGCGCATTGCGGCGCGGGTCGACGCCGTCAGCCAGACGATTGAGATTGAAGCCGAATTCGAAGGCAAGACGCCGGATCTCTTGCCCGGCATGAGCGGCCGCGCCTTTGCGTTGAGGCGTTAGGCGCCTTGTCAGCCCCGCTCTTTCTTGCCATCAGCGGCAAGGCACGCGCCGCCGCCAGCATCGAGGCGCTGGGCTTTGTGTGTTGCAACGACACGCTGGCACTGATTGATTACCGTCAGGCCGCTTTGCTCGCGCTTGATGGCATCGGACGTAATCGTCTGGTGGCGCATTCGGGGCTGGCCAGCACCGAAGCCGATGCGCCTTATGCCTTGTGGCTGGCCGAAGTGGTTGCCGCGGTTCGTCCGCAACTCGAATCATTGTCGGAGAGCGTTCCTCTCCTGGAGGTTACGCCGGCGCAATTGCCCGAAGCGCTGGCGGCGGCATGGTCGGACTGGTTGCCGTCTTATCTGTCGGCGCTACCGCTACGCGGCCCCGACGGCCGCGTGCGCGCGGTCTTGTTGTTGGCGCGTGATACGCCGTGGCCGCAGGAGTCGGCTGCGGCTTCGCCACAGGCGTGGCTGGGGCCACTCATGGCGGTTTATGGTCATGCGTGGTGGGCGTTATCGGCGCGTGGTCTGCGCTTCGGTGAAAGGGTGCGTGCGCTGTGGCGCTCGCGTGCGTTCCGGGTGGTCGCCCCCTTGCTGTTGTTAGCCCTTTGCATTCCGGTGCGTGAATACACGCTCGCCCCCGCTGAAGTGGTGTCGCTAGCCACGCAGGTGATCGCCGCGCCGATGGATGGCGTGATTCGTCGCATCACGGTCGCCCCCAATACGCCGGTTAAACAGGGCGACACCATTGCCGAACTCGATGCCACCACGCAGCGCAATCGGGTGGCGGTGGCGCGCGCCGCGCTGGCCACTGCGCGTGCCGAGTTTCTGCAATCATCGCAGCGTGCCTTTGAATCGCAACAAGCCAAGGCCGATCTGGTGCAGGCGCAGGCCCGCGTGCGCGAGAGCGAGGCCGAACTGGCGTGGTTGTCCGAAGATCTGTCGCGCCTGCAAATTCGCGCGCCCGCCGCCGGTGTGTTTGTCTATTCAGACCCCGACGACTGGGCTGGCAAACCCGTGCAGACCGGTGAGCGCATCGGCCTGCTGGCGGACCCCCAAAAGCTCGGCGTGCAAGCGTGGGTGCCGGTCGGCGAGGCGATCAATTTGCAACCCGGTGCGGCGATGACCTTGTTCCTGCGTATTGCGCCGCTTAGTCCGCTGGCGGCGAAACTGGATCACGCGGCGTATCAGGTTACCGAGTCGCCGGAGGCGGTGGCCAGTTATCGCGTGCGCGGCACGCTGGCGGATGCTGCAATTGATGCGCGGGTCGGTTTGCGCGGCACGGTGCGCATCGGCGGCGATTGGACGGTGCTTGGTTATCTGGTGATGCGGCGTCCCTTCGCGTGGTTGCGCGAGTGGTGCGGATGCTAGCGATTCCAGCCGGCGCGATTTCCGCAACGGCGGCAGCCGCCGCCCGGTGGCCGGCTTTGCGTGAAGAGTTGCAGTTGCACGCCGCCGGCGCTAACCCCGATGGTTCGCCGGCCTGGCATATCGCCGATCCGGTGCGCAATCATTTCGTGCGTATCGGCTGGCTCGAATTCGAAATGCTGCAGCGCTGGGGGCTCTCGGATGCGCGGGCGATTGCGGCGGCGATACGCGCCGAAACCACGCTGGCGGCGGAGCCTTACAACGTCGAAGCCTTCGTGCTTTTTTTGCGCGAGCAGAGTTTGTTGCGTCAGGTCGAGCCCCGCGCATCACTGCATCGTTTCGGCTGGAACTGGCTGCTGCACAATTATTTGTTCATGCGTATTCCGCTGGTGCGACCGGCGCGCTTTCTCGGCTGGTTGGCGCCCCGCTTGTCGTGGTTTTATACGCCGCGCTTTCTGGCGCTGACGCTGTTGGCGGGGCTGTCCGGCGTGATGCTGGCGGCGCGTCAGTGGGATGTGGTCACCGCCAATCTGCAACGTGCCTTTACGTGGGAGGGCACGCTGGGCTTTCTCGGCGCGCTGGCCCTCTCCAAACTCTTGCATGAGCTATCCCATGCGGTGACGGCGACGCGGCATGGCGTGAGGGTGGGCCACATGGGCGTGGCACTCGTGGTGATGTGGCCGATGGCGTATACCGACACCGGCGAGAGCTGGAAGCTCGCCAGCCCGCAGCACCGTCTGGCCATTGCGTCGGCCGGTATATTGGCTGAACTGGCGCTTGCTGCGTGGTGCACCCTGCTGTGGGTGTTTCTACCCGATGGCGGTTTGCGTGCCGCGGTATTTTTTCTTGCCACCACGGCGTGGGTGTGGACGCTGGCGATCAACGTGAGTCCGTTCATGCGCTTTGATGGTTATTTTATTTTGTCGGACTGGCTCGATTTCCCCGGCCTGCATCACCGCGCCACGCAATGGGCGAAGCGCTGGTTACGCCGCGCACTGTTCGGTCTGGAAGAAGCCGAACCGGAAAACATTCCGCGGCACTATCAGCGCGCGCTGATCGCTTTTTCAGTGGCGACCTGGCTCTATCGCGTGGTGGTGTTTTTCGGTATCGCCTTGTTGGTCTACCACGCTTTTTTCAAACTGCTGGGCATCGTCTTGTTCGCAGTCGAAATCTGGTTTTTTGTGGCGCGCCCGGTCTTTTACGAAATGAAACACTGGTGGCGACGCCGCGATGAGGTCGCTGTGAATGTGAAAAGGCTGTGGGCCGTGCTCGCTCTTTGTGGAATGGTCGCAGTGCTGCTGCCGTGGCCTGGCCGTGTCAGTGCCCCCGGCGTGCTGCGCGCTGCGGTTGAACAAACGGTGTATTCACCGTATGCGGCACGGCTCGAACGTCTTGATCTGGTGGAAGGCGAAAAAGTCGCCGCCGGAACCGTGGTGGCCGAACTCTTTGCGCCACGTCACGCCGGCGAGCGCAACAAGGCGGCTGCGGCGGCTGAAGGCTATGGACGCGCGGCCAGTGGCGCGCTGGCGCTCGAAGGCGACGGTGCGGCACGTCAGGTGATGGCGGAGAGCCGGCGTGTGCGCTGGTCGGCGGAAATTAATGCACGCGATGCGGAGCTGGCACGCTTGCATGTAGCCGCCGAAGAATCGGGTGAAATTCACGACCTCAATCCGCAGCTCGCACGCGGCAGCTGGGTCAATGCCGCCACACCGATCGCCTGGGTGGTGCAGCCGGGCAGTTGGCGGGTCGAGGCTTTGGTAGGCGAGGAAGACCGGCTGCGTGTGCAGGAGGGTGGGCGGGCCACGGTGGTGGTGCATGGTCGCACCCAGGTCTTGAGCGGGCGTATCGTCGCCATCGATAACACCCGCGTGCTGCGTCTACCGCATATGCTGTTGGCGAAGACCCATGGCGGGCCGCTCTCGGTGGTGCCGGGTGAAGCGGGCGGTGCCTTGCGTCCGACCGATGCGGTTTATCGGGTGCTGATCGAAGGCGACGGCGATCGCGATCGGCCCGCAGTGCGACTGGTGGGCGTGCATCTCGAAGCGAAGCGTGAAAGCGCGGCGCGACGCTGGTTCGCCAATGGCGTTTCGATACTGATACAGCAGGCGGGTTTTTAGAGCGGTCGTTACTTCTGACGACGAATTTTATTTGTCATGTTTAGAATTTTAGAAGCTCCCGCGAAATATATATCGCAATATAGATCTCGTAACCTTCAGAACGTCCGCTGTATTGTCGTTGTGAGAAAGCCCCAAAATTATTTTGGTTAACAAGGGTTTCTTAAATTGGAGGAGGCGTTCTTTCCAAGATTCGAAGGTCGGCAGTGCGTGAGCGGGCCAAACCTTTGTCGTGCGGCACGAAATAATTAATCGCGCTGCAAGCTACCCTGGTTAAGAGATTCATTAGAAAATAATGCTAGAAAATAATGCCAAAAACTGAACAACTGAAGACTGCTCGCGAAAAACTGCAGGACTGTCGGCGACGGCGCCTGCTGCTCGGGGCCAGCAGTGCGCTGGCGGTGAGCGCATTGCCTGGCAGTGCTTGGGCCCAGCAAAGCGCCCTGGTTGCTGGGGGGGCTGCCGTTGCCGCGCCGGGTGTCGTTACGTTGAGTGTCCCGGGCCCCGGCGGTTCGGTATCGATGCCGCTTGAACTGGCCATAAAGATCGGTGCCGATAAAGCCGAAGGGCTGCTGTTGCGGCTGACTTTTGTCAACGGTGGGGGCGTGGCGATTGCCGATCTGCTCTCTGGCAACGCACAGTTTGGTGTGTTCGGGCTGCCGGCGGCGATGAACAGCAATCTCAAAGCGCCGCGGCTGGTCGCGCTTGCCGCGGTCGACGACCTTCCGCTCTATACCCTGATGGTGCGCGCTGACCTGCGCGGAAAAATACGCCGCATCGCCGATTTGAAAGGCCGTGTATTGGGTGTGCACAGCGACACCCTCGCCACTAAAACAACCGCACACCAACTGGCCGATTTGGTGCTGCGCAGCCAGGGCGTCGAACCGGCCGATGTGAGCTATCTGGCTGCTGGGCAAAGCTGGCAGACCCAGTCGTCGGCCTTCCGTAGCGGCGCGGTCGATGCGTCGATGTGTGACGAGCCGTTCGGCACCCGGCTGGTCGCCGAGGGGCTCGCCTTTGAACTGTTTAGTACCGGCAACCCCGCCGATGCGGCAAAGGTGGCGGGTGCCGGATTTCTGCGCGCGGCACTCATTAGCCGGCGTGATCTGATCGAGGCCGATGCAGCGCTGGCCGCCCGCATGGTGCGGGTGGTGCAACGCTCGCTCGCCTGGATCGCCACCCATACGCCCGAGGCGGCTGCAGACCTGCTCGCCTACGCCGGGGCCGAACGCAAAGCCTTTCTTGACGTATTGCGCAAATATCCGCGCCAATACAGTCGCGACGCGATGTTCTCGCGGGCACAGTTGGCGCAAACAACGTTGTTCTTCCGAGCACAAGACCCCGATAACCCGGCGGCCCAGCGTTACGCCATAGACACGATGATTGTCGATAAATGGTCCGGCAGCAAAACTTAGGCTCTCCCGGGGAGGTCGCCACCGCGGCCGCACCGAACGCCGCCGTGGCGCCGCGTTCGGCGGCCTCGTTGCGTACGCACCTGATGCAGCGCTTCACACTGACGATCGTGCTCGCATTCGTTTTTGTGCTGATTGTCGGTACAGTGCTGCTGCTGAATGCTAACCGTGCGGCGACCGAGAAAAAAACCGCGCATGCCCGGCAGCACGTTACGCAGAACCTGGACAGAATCGAGAGCCGCTGGCGTGCCGAGGCATTGGTCTATGTCAGCCAGCTCACCCTTGCACGCGTGCTCGTCAACGCTGATCCGTCTTTGTTGCGTTCCCGTTTCACCACATTTGTCACCAGCCTTGGGGGCTCTGCCACATTTACGCGGGCCTTGCTCTACGATGCCCGCGGCCGCCTGCTGGCAAGCTATCGTACGCGTAGCGGGGCAGGCATCGATCAGGTGAGCCCCGAAAATATCACAGCGCCTTGGTGGTTAGATCGCGCTGACCAAACGCTCTACCGTATCTTGCGTGTGCCGTTACTAGTCAACGGGGAGCGTGCGCAGTTGCACCTTTATGCCCCGTTTGATGCCGCACTGCTTGAGACGCTGGCCGT
>CAIWNB010000274.1 GCA_903913965.1 uncultured beta proteobacterium | reverse complement strand
CGCGTGGGTTTGGGATTGTCTTTCAACAAGGCCGCCGCCCGCATGATCTGGCCGGACTGGCAATAGCCGCACTGCGGCGTTTCCTCGGCGATCCAGGCTTTTTGCAAGGGGTGTTCGCTGGTCGGCGACAACCCTTCAATCGTCGTCACCTGCGCGTTCGAGAGTGCAGAAATCGGCCGCATGCATGAAAACACCGCCTTGCCATCAACGTGCACCGTGCAGGCGCCGCACTGTCCAACGCCGCAGCCGTATTTGGTACCGGTGATCTTCAGGTTTTCACGCAATACCCACAGGAGTGGCGTATCGGGATGCGCAGTCACGGTATGGCGTTTGCCATTGACCGTGAGCGTCGTCGCCGTCATCTGTGCCATCGCCCCTCCTCTGCAGCCCTCGTGCGGGGCCGTGCGCGCATTCTAGCAGCGGGACCAGGGCGATGCGGGTGCACGCCCTGTGTGACTGCTTTGATACTTGAGACGCAATACCCGGTCTGCCGCCTCAGCAAGCCCTGAACAAACCCCGCTCCGCCGCATGCATGCGTTCATAGCCGCTCTTCGTCACACGAATCATCTCGCCCACCTGCACTCCCGCTGTGTGCTCGATGTTGACCACATTGGGTTGCACGACGATGGTCATGTTTTCTTCGAGCAGCATGTCGGGCAATTTGCCGGCGGGCCGGCTGCGGCTGCCAAGGATGGGCTGGAAATAACCGCCACCGAAGCCGTGCACCAGATCATCACAGATGGTGAAGCCGCGTTCTTCAACGAGGCTTGAGGCATCGAGAATTTCCTGCATGGTAGTGCCGGCACGGATCACTGCGGTAACGGCGTCGTAGGTGTCCTCAGCCGTTTTGTGCAAATCGCGATACAGCGGCGTCGGTTCGGCCCCGACCGTAAAGCTGCGCAACACCTGCCCGGCGTAATCCCACCAGAAGGCGGACAGCTCACAGAACACCAGATCACCCACGGCCACCTTGCGCGGTGACGGCAGTTGTCGCGGCACATATAGATGCGGTGCGGCCATCGAAGTGCAGCCGATATAGTGAATCATCGTGGTGCCGCCATGCTTCACATAGGCGCTTTCAACCAGCGCCGACAACTCGCGTTCATCAAGGCCGGGCTTGCAGCCGTCGAGCAGCGCTGCGAATGCCGCGTCACTCATTGCCGCACCGATGCGAAACCAGTCAAGTTCTTCTTCTGACTTGATCATGCGCAGCCGCGTGTAATCGGCGTCCAGACTCTTAACCGTGAAAGCCTGTGCTAGCTGTTTGTATTTGGCATGCGGCAAGGGACCGATCACACCGACGTTTTTTGCGCCGCGTTTTTTCAGCTCGGCGATCGTACGGACAATACCCTCGTGACCACCCCATTGCACATCCACCTCGCGCGCGATGATTTTTGCCAGCGGGAAATGGTTGTACCACTCTATGAACATGGTCATCTGCACGCCGGGCTTGAAGATCGTCAAGGCCTCGACCGTACCAGGCCAGCCGTGCACCCATTGCGTCGCATTGCCGTTACGGTTGTTGGTGACGATCAGCAGATGATCAACGCCGTGTTTCTCCATTGCCGCGCCGAGCGCGGCATGGCGGCGCGCGTATTCGTCAGCCGAAAACCGTGGATATTCCTCGGCCAGGATCGCCTGCTGGCGTGCATTCAGTTTCAATGCTGTCATGATCAGGGCAAGGCTTTCCGCCGCAAGGCCGTTTCAAAATAGGGATACTGGCTCATCACATCAGTGCCGCTAACCGGTGTGGCGGCACGCAGCCACGACGGATTGAGCTGTTTGATCGAATTCAAGCCCATCAACCCGAGCATGGTCTTGATTTCGAATTCCATGATCTCCAGCATGCGCGCCACACCAGCCTCGCCCGCTGCGGCCAATGCCAGACCCTGCAACTTGCCAACACCGACCGCCGACGCGCCCAGCGCCAGCGCCTTGATCACATCAGTACCGCGCATGATGCCGCCATCCATCAAAACCTCGGCACGACCGTCCACCGCCTCGACCACTTCGGGCAGCACTTCAATGCTGGCCTGCGCGTGATCCAGCTGACGTCCACCATGATTGGAGACGTAGACACATTCAACCCCGTGCTCGACCGCCATCCGCGCGTCTTCCGCCGAAGCGATGCCTTTGAGGATCATCGGCAGGCCAGTGCAATCACGCATCCACGCCAAATCGTCCCAGCAGAGGCTGGCCTGATAACGCGGATCGCCGCCCGACTCGCGCATCAGAAACCGGTTGTTGATATCACGCTCGCGGCGGCTGTAATAGGCGCGGTCCACCGTGATGCAGATGGCGCGGTAACCGACCGCCTTGGCACGCTGCAGAATATCTTTGACCCAGGCTTTGTCGCTACGCACATAGAGCTGGAACAACAGCGGCTTGCCGACCGCCTGCGCGACTTCTTCGATACTCGGCTTGGCCGCCGTGCTGATAAAAGCCGTGGTACCGCGCGCAATCGCCCCTTTGGCGACGGCGATCGCCCCACTCGGGTCGGCGAGTTGCAGGAAGTTGCCCACCGGCGCGATGAATACCGGTAACTTGATTTTCTGGCCGAGGAGTTTGGTTGAAATATCAATGTCGGCGACATTCACCAGCACGCGCTGGCGCAACGACAGACAATCGAGCGCATGGCGGTTGCGCCGCAGCGTGGTTTCCGAATCAGAACCACCGCACAAGGTATCCCACAAGGTTTGCGACAGATTGCGCCGCGCCGCCATCGCGATCTCCTGCATGGTGTGCATGTCTTTGGCGAGTTCTTCGCGTTCGGATTTGCGCTCAAGCACCAGCGGTGCGGCGGATTTTTTTGCGACTACCTGTTTCTTTTTCGTGGCCATTGCTGCCTTTCAGAGACGGATCAAAATTAAGTAGATTATTTTGTAACTCCGGAACGAGCGCAGCGCATTCCGGGTTTTGCATGCGCCTATTCCGGAATGCGCGTTGCTCTTTGCGGGCTACGGGGTCTGCGGCAATGTGCCGATTTTATTCGGGTTTGATCCCTGCTGCTTTCACCAGCGCAGCGTTCTTCGTCACTTCACTCTTGAGGAACTGGACGAACCAGTCCGGCGCACTGCCAACGATATCGGAGCCCTCACCGGCGGCGTAGTCCTTGAACTCTGGCGTGGCAATTACCTTCAGCACGGCGGCGTGCAGCCGATTAATAATGTCAGCTGGTGTACCGGCCGGCACCAGTAACCCTTGCCAGCCACCATAGTCATAACCCTTGATGGTTTCGGCAATCGTTGGCACCTCCGGCAGGCTGGCGATACGCTGCGCGCTGGACACGCCGAGCAAACGCAGCTTGCCCGTCTTGCCATGCGGCACCGCCGTCGACACTGGCGAAAACATCGCCTGCCCTTCGCCGCTAATCACTGCCACCACCATCTGACCACCGCCCTTGTACGGTACATGCAACATCTTCGTGCCGGTCATGCTTTGGAATAATTCAGCCGCGAGATGGCTGGTTGAACCCGCGCCCGCCGAGGGCACCACCAGTGCGCCGGGACGCGCTTTGGCGATGACGATCAGTTCGCGTACCGATTTCGCCGGCACCGAAGGATGTACCGATAGCGCGTTGTAGAAACGGGTAATGAGGGAAACCGGCGCAAAGTCACGCACCGGATCATAGGCAACCTTGGGATAAATCACAGGGCTGATTGCCATCGACACCGAGCCGCCGATATACAGCGTGTAACCATCCGCCGCCGACTTCGCCGCGACTTCGGTGCCGATGGTCGCGCCGGCGCCGCCACGGTTATCCACCACCACCTGCACACCAAGATTCTCGCCGAGCTTTTGCGCAATCATGCGCGACATCAAGTCGGTGCCGCTGGCCGCCGCCCAAGGCACGACTAATCGCACCGGCTTGGCGGGATAGTTCTGCGCCCATACTCCCGTCGCCAGCGCGATACCGGACAGCGCGAAAAACCGAAAAAAAGTTGTTTTGATTGGCATAGTCGTTTATTCCGGTTTAACGCCTGCGATTTTGACCACCCGCGCTACGCGTTCATACTCTGCATAATAGAACTTTTCGAATTCATCCGGCGACTTGCTGCCGAGCGGTGACAAGCCCTGGCTCGCATACTGTTGGCGAACGTCTGCATCGGCAAGGATCTTCTGCAATACACCGTGTAACTTGGTGACGATCGCACGCGGCGTATTGCGCGGCGCAAACATCGCGTTCCAGCTCGTGTATTCATAGCCCGGCACACCGGCTTCATCGATCGTCGGCACCTCCGGCATCAGCGGCGAACGGCGCTTCGAGGTGATACCCAGCGCGCGCAAGCGGCCACCCTTGATCTGTCCGACCACCGAGGCGGCCGGCGCGATCAGCCACTGCGCTTCACCAGCCACCACCGCCGCCGCCATCGGTCCGCCGCCTTTGTACGGCACATGCACACTATCGATGCCGGCGAGGCTGGTAAACATGACGCCGGCGAGATGGCTCGACGAACCGACACCGGCGGAGGCCATATTGAGTTTTCCCGGCTGCGCCTTCGCCATCGCCAGCAGCTCTTTGACGCTGCGTGCCGCCACCACCGGATTTACGACCAGCACGCCTTCCGCATCGACGATGGGCGAAATTGGCGCGAAATCACGGCGCCAATCAAACGGCAGCGAACGATAGGTGAAATTGGCAATGATCATCGAACTCGGCGCACCAATCAGCAGGGTATAACCATCGGGGGTGGCCCGCGCCGCGAGTTCAACGCCGATGATGCCGCTGGCGCCGCCACGATTATCGATCACGAACGGCTGCCCCAGTTGTTCCGCCATGCGGCTGGTGACGATACGGGTAATGGTATCCATCGATGAACCCGCCGATTGCGCGACAATCACGCGCACCGGGCGCTCGGGATAAGGCTGGGCGAGCGCATGACCTGCCGCGGCAACCGTGACAACCGCAAGCGCCACTCGCATCTGCCATGCATATCCCGGGTTCCATGCCATCCTGCACCTCCCCGCTTTACCGTTACAGCCAAACCCCTTGCAGGGCGGTGGGCTGGTAACGCTCACCAGCGCCGGCACCCGGCGCAAAAATTTCACTCAAGCGGCGTATTTCATCCGCACCCAGCACGATATCGACGGCGGCAACGTTCTGCTCGAGATTCGTCACCTGGTTGGTGCCGGGGATTGGAATGACTTCCTCACCCTGCGCCAGCAGCCAGGCAATCGCCAGCTGTGCATTGCTGATGCCACGCGCCTGTGCCATGGCGTCGAGTTGCGCCACCAGCTCGACGTTACGCACGAGGTTTTCGGTTTTAAAACGCGGATGCCGGCGGCGCCTGTCATTCGGTGCCAGATCATCGAGATGGCGGATGCGGCCCGTCAGCAACCCGCGACCGAGCGGCGCATAACCAACGTAGGCGATACCCAGTTCACGGCAGAGCGGCAGGATTTCGCGTTCACAATCGCGGAACCATAACGAGTATTCGGTCTGCACCACCGACAGCGGATAGGTGGCGTGGGCCCGTCGCAGGGTGTCGGGCGCCACTTCACACACGCCGACGTAACGCACCTTGCCCTGCTCGACGAGACGCCCCATGGCACCCACCGTATCCTCGATCGGTGTATTGGGATCGACGCGGTGCAGATAAAACACATCGATGACATCGACGTCGAGGCGCTTGAGGCTGGCTTCGCAGCATTGCACCGCGTATTCGGGCTTCGCATTCGGCGCTTTTTTGCCGTCGGGCAGCTCGATGTTGCCAAACTTCGTGGCGACCAATGCCTGGTCGCGATGTCCCTTGATGGCGCGTCCCAGCAAGACCTCGTGCCGCGTGCCCCAGTAGGCGTCCGAGCTGTCAAACAGGTTGATGCCCAGATCAATCGCGCGGTGTATGGTGGCGTTAAATTCCTGCTCGAGCGGCGTATCGAACTGCACCGGCTGGCTACCCCGCCCCAAACCGATGGCGGACACCATCGGACCGTTTTTACCCAAACGCCGCTGCTTCATACTGCGCTCTCCACAAGAATTGATGGACCGGATGCTAACGGCATTCAGTGTAGCGAAGTTTTCGCCATCACCTGATGCGTTGTGCAATCGAGTTTCGTCACGTGATTATCTACAGAACAACCGACAAAGGCGGCGCCACCTGCAAACGCCGTGTGCGAAGCACCGACGCCGACGGCCACCCGCACCAGTTCCTGCAGCGTTGCTGCATCGAACAGGCGCACACTGTCACCGCCGTAGCCAGCCACCACGACGGTGCGACCGTCAGGCGCAATATCCAGCCCGTGCGGATAGGGGTCGCACGGCAATAACGCAAGACGCTCAAGGCTCGCCGCATCAAACACCGCGATCGTGTCATCCAGAAAATTGGCAACGTATACATGCCGGCCATCAGGCGTAATGTCGATCGCATGCGCCCAGCCACCGCTCGGCACGCGGCCGAGTAACTCGCCATCCACACTCAGACAGGACAGCGTGCCATCCCAACTGTTGGCCGAAAAAATACGGCGGCCGTCCGGATGCGTCGCCAGATGCGAAGGACCGTCACCGGCTACGCAGCGACCTTCAATCCTGCCGTCGGACAAACGCACCTTGACCACACTGCCATCGCCGGCGCACGGCACAAACACATGCCGCTGGTCGATACTCAGCAAGGGATCATGCGGGCAGGCGCCCACCGTAATGGTCTGCACCACATAGTCCGCCCCCTGCGGCCGTGCGATGGTCAAGGTCGAACTCGCCGGACCGGTGACGGCGACGATTCCTTCCTCAGCGGCGACCGCCAGCTGCGGCCCACCGGGTGCAGCCCAACGCGCCTCCACGGCCAGATCAGAGGCGCGCAATGCGATCATTTGATCGGCGGCGCTGTCGGCAATAAAGAGGCGGCGCGCACCACGCCCCAGGGCCAGGTGCGAAGCCTTGAGCGCCACCGCATTGCAGGCCACCACGACACCACTGGAAGCATCGATGCGCGCCGCCCGCGCATCGCGCTCACACGTCCAGATCGAATCGCCGTCGCTGACCACATGATGCACGCCAGGTATCGAGCCCTGCGCCGGCACTGCAGCCCGTCGTATGGTCATGCACACCCCATCAGCCTGCGATTCGGTGGCGTGACGTATGCCCGCTTCGAGCAACCAGACCCGCAAGCCGGGTGCCAAGGTATCAAGCAACACGTCAAACCGTTCGCCGGGCGCGCAGGCGTTAAACCTCTCGATGATCGAACGCCCGGCTGCCGCCACAGAGCTGCCGCGGCAATCCATACGCTGCGCCAGATTCACGAGGCGGTTTTCTTGCCCGACACATCCTCATCGGCGGGAGGGCCAACGCGCTGCCATTCAGCGCTACCAACCGGCAGAGCCGGCACGGCACCAGGCAATGCCTGTTGCGCCGGCGCTGCGAGCGCCGCGTTGTCACGCGCGCCATGCACCGTGTAAATATGTGGCGTGCTGCGGTTGATCTGCAACTGAAAAATGTCAGGGCGGTTGTAGTGCCCGGCAAAATCATGACGCAGCTTGGCCTGCACGCCGACCTGTAAATCACAGTCCGCGTAAAGGATGCCCTCCTCCGGCCCCATCGGTCCGGCGAGCACGCGGCTCAGCGGATTGACAATGACACTGCCACCGCAGGAATTCGGGTCGCGCAAAAACTTCTCGGCCTCAGGCCCCACCTGCAACTTACTGATCATGTCGTCGTCAACGGTGCCGCAAGCCGAAATGACATAAGCCTTGCTCATCTGCGCGAATCCCTGCGCGTCGATGGTCACACGGTTGCGCAATGGATCACCGCTGGTCGGGAAATGATTCGGCCAGCTCATGGTGTGGATACGCGTGCCCTCGGCGGTCAGCGCAAACACCGCCAGCGGATTGGAATTCTCACCGCAAATCAGACCGCTCATCGGCCCGAACTCGGACGGGAACGCGCCGAAGGTGTCGCCAAAGCCGCCCATATGCACGAGGCGCTCGCCAACGGTCGGCATGATCTTTTGATGCTTGCGGATCAGGCTGCCGTCGGGGCCGAAATAGAGTTGCGTGTTAAACATGGTGCCGATGGTCTGCGGCATTTTTTCGCAGACACCGATCACCACATAGGCATTGGCGTCGCGCGCCGCGGCCCCCAGGGCGGCGGTTTCCGGCCCCGGGATTTCCATCGAATTCTTGAACAGCTCGACAGCCAGCTTGTTGGCAATCGCGCTGGTCGCCGCATGATGGTGATACCAGACCGGATGGGCAGGAATAAAGCCTTCCGGAAAAGCGATGACGCGGGCGCCATTGGCCCCCGCTTCGCGAATCAGGCGGCAGGCTTTCTCCGTCGAACCGGCGCGGTCGAGAAACACCGACGCCGCCTGCACGGCGGCAACTTTGACGACCGGGTATTGATCTCCTGGCATGATCAGAGTGCTCAGGACAAACCGTCGCCAACGTCAACGTTCTCGGATTTGAGTTCGATGCCGGAGGCCTTGGCTTGCAACAACAAGAGCTGGGAAAAATCCTGATCGTAACCGTGGCCGATCAGCGTCTGCACCTGATCACGCGCCGCCGAAGTCGTCGGCATCGGCACTTCGTAGTGACGTCCTGCACTCAGGCCCAGATCGATGTCTTTACGCAACAACTCAGGCGTGAAGGTGACGTGAAAATCCAGATTCGACAACGCCGGCGTTTTATACGCGGTGAACATCGAACCCATCACGCTCTTGTTGAGGAAGTCGAGGAAGGCATGCCGCGTCATGCCGGCCTTTTCGGCCAGCACCGTAATCTCGCAGAGGTTCTGGATCACCACGCCGAGCATCACGTTGTGACAAATCTTGGCGATACGTGAGAGCTCGCCGTCGCCAACATAGCTGACACCGCGACCGATCGAATTCAGATACGGCGCCACTGCATCAAAAGCGTCTTTCGGCCCCGAGGCGACAACCGTCAGCTTGCCGGCCTTGATGACCTTTGCATTACCCGACACCGGGGCGGCGAGAAATTGCACGCCCTTCTCCGCGAGTTTGGCGCGGATCTCGGCTGATTCCTCGAGCGAAATCGAAGTGCTGTCGACGACGATCTTCGGCTTGCCGCCCTTGGACATGACGCCGTTGGCACCGAACAATACCTCTTTGACATCCTTGCCCGTCGATACCATCGTGAAGATGATGTCGCAGCCGGCGAGGTCGGTCAGCGCATCGACCACGGTGGCGCCCGATTTCGCCAGCGGTTCGGCTTTGGATTTGGTGCGGTTCCATACCGAGATATCGCATCCGGATTTGGCGAGACGTTCCGCCATCGCGTAACCCATGCGTCCGATGCCGATCCAGCCCAGCTTGTGCTGCTTCATGTTCGTTGCCATGTCAGTCCTTGGTTAAAAAAACAAAATTAAATTGGCCACAGAAAACGCAGATTAAACCGATCATCGCCTGCGCTACACCTGCAATCCCTGCCCCCTCTGTGGCCTTGTATTGATTTACTTTACAGCGCCGGGAGCCAGCTTGCGCTCGATCCAGGGCAACACCACTTCATCGAGCACGCGGCGTTGCGGCCATTGCTCAGAACGCCCCATATGCCCGCCAGCCGGGTTCACCCAGGCATCCTTCGGGTCTCCATGCTTCATCATCAAATACAAATCCGAGATCGGTTGCTGGGTATCCTGTTCGCCATTCACCAGCAGCATCGGCGCCGAGGGCTTGTCGAGCCAGCCCTGGGCTTGCAGCGACAGGCGCGGCCCGTAATTTAAAAAGTCCTCGCGCGTGCTCACGCCAAAGATCGCCGAGCGTGCAGGGAATAGATCGAACAGGTATTCGCGGGTGGTCAGGCCGATGCGTTGGAACTCCGGCTGAAAATATCCGTGGATACCGACCCCATGCACCACCGCGCCACGCAAGCGCGCGCGTTCGGTATAGGCGAGGATCGCCGCCCAATAGCCGCTCCAACTCTGACCACGCACCACCACGCGTTTGGCATCAATCTCTTTGCGGGTCTGCACGTAGTCGAGCACGGTGCTATACATCCGTTCGGCTCCGACATCGACCTTGATCGGTGCCTGTCCGGTGCCCGGCATGTCGAGTGCCAGCAGGGCGATGCCGCGACGCATAAAGGCATCACTGCCCGCCGCCACATCTTCCTTGCGCGTATCAAGGCCGCTGATACCCATCATCAAAGGCGCCGGACGCGCATTCGGCGGCAGGCGCAAATAGGCAACGATTTCCTTGCCCTCAAACGGAATCCGTACGATTTCGAGCGGCGGATCGATCAGCTTGCCGTAGGCGGCAAAAGCTTCCAGCGCTTTCACATAGGCATTCTTTTTACCGCCTGAGTTTTCGGTCGGCCAACGCGCCGTGTTGTAGACCTCCCACGCATGCTTATAGGCTTCAGCCGCTTCCTTCGGCGCCGAACTCTGCAGCGCTTTGGCTTTTTCAACGTAACGGTCGCCGATGCGCACAAACGCGGCGGCCCAGGTGTCTGGTTCGAGGTTGTTGATATTCGCCAGCGCCTCGCGCATGTCTTCCGCCTTGACACCGCTGACCGGTGGCAGGCTGCGATCGGCACGTCGCTGCGCCTCCTGCTTGAGCTCGGCGAGATCGCGTGGCCCGGCGCTTTGCGCCAGCACACCGAAGGAAACTATTGCAACCAGTGAACCGACCAATACCGTTCGCAGGATTTTCATCGCCTCACTCCTCACGCCTGACAGCTTACGCATTCAATGCCTGCACCCAGTCGCGGGTTTCCAGCACTGTTTTGACTTCACGCAGGAAGGCGGCCGAATAGGCACCGTCCAACGCGCGATGATCAAAGGTTTGTGCGAGCACGCCAACCGGGCGGATGGCAATGCTGTCGCCCTGCTCACTCTCGATCACCACCGGCTTCTTCTTCACGCCGTCGGTGGACATGATCGCCACCTGCGGCTGGTTGATGATGGGCGCCGTGATCAGAGTGCCGAACACACCGGAGTTGGACAGCGTATAGGTGCCGCCAGAGAGCTCGTCGGGCTTGAGTTTGTTGCTGCGCGCACGCTGCGCCAGATCGTTAATCTCACGCGCGATCTGCGGCAGCGATTTGTTCGGCACGTCCTTCACCACCGGCACCACCAGCCCGTCAAAATTCAAATCCACGGCGATACCAATATTGATGCGCGAGTGAATCACCAGATCATCGCCATCCAGACTGCCGTTCAACAATGGGAATTTGGCCAGCGCCACCGACACCGCGCGTGCGATGAACGGCAAATAAGTCAGGCTAAAACCTTCACGCGCCTTCCACGCCGCACCCGCCGCAGTACGCGCCAGCTCGACTTTCGAATAATCGACTTCGACAGCCTGTAACACATGCGGTGCGCTTTGCCACGATTTGACCAGATGCTGGGCGGTGCGCTTGCGCACGCTGTTCATCGGCTTACGCGTATCGCCAGCGCCGAGAACCATCGGTGCCGGAGCCGACAGCGGCGCACGCGCCGGCATTGCGCCTGCGGCAACACCACCACCGATGACCGCCAGCACGTCTTCACGGGTAATACGGCCATCGCGGCCGGTGCCGTTGAGGTCGGCGGGATTGAGTTGATGCTCCGCAAGCAGGCGGCGCACCACTGGCGAGAGGCGATCTGCCGCGGAGGCTTTGCCTATGCGG
>CAIWNB010000273.1 GCA_903913965.1 uncultured beta proteobacterium | reverse complement strand
GCGTGTCCGTTTTTGTCTGGCGCCACATCATACGGATTCGCCCACGCCATCGGCATCTTCCATTCCTTGAACTCGGTGGTTTTGGGGTCGAACATACCGATCGCATTGGCACGATATTCGCCAAACCAAAGCTTTTCCTGGCCATCCATAACAGCGCGGCGCGGCCCCGAATCCTTGGTCGGCGTTGAATAGAGCGTAACCTCGCCGCTCTTCGCATCAATGCGCCCGATGTGCTCGCGGCCCATGTCGGTGAAATAGGCGTTGTTTTGTGCGTCAGCTACCACGTCATAAATGTTGTGGCCCTGCGGCGATTGTTTGAACGGTTCCCAGGTTTCCCATTTGCCGGTTTTGAGGTCGATGCGGTGGATGCCAGCGAAGCCGTTGTTTTGCGACCAGACCTTGCCGTCCACACCGATGCTCATCGGGCTCGTCATATTGACCTGCGCGTTGGCCGTATTCATTTCTGCGGGGATCAGCCAGGTCTGGAACTTTTCTGTTTTGCGGTCAAATTTGGCGATCCCTGCCTGATACATCAAGCCGAGCCAGAGATTACCTTCACGATCATTGCGTAGCGACAGCGAGCCGAGCGGTGAACCCTTCTTCGGTTCGGGCACTGCAAATTCCGAGTGTTTGCCAGTTTTTGGATCGATTTTGCCGAGCGTTTGTGCACCGAAATTTGAGTACCAGGCATTGCCTTCGGGGTCGAGCACCACATCGTGCGGCTCGATGGTCGGGCGCGGCAGGTCATATTCGGTGTAAATGACTTGCGTCGCCTTGCCCTTGGGGCGCGGGAACGGCTTGAGGGCATAGTCCCAGGTCGAGGACTGGCTCAGATTGATGCTGGCGAGGAATTCTGCCTGTGCACGTTGCACACGCACGCGGTCTTCACCGACCGCTTCGGTGGCGCGCGTGGTCAGGCGTTTCTGCGGGTTGAGCGGCGTGCTCTGATTGGCATAGGTTGACATGCGTTGCACGGTGGCGAGGAAGCCGTCGGCATCGTATTTCGAGCGTGTAATGCGCTCCAGCGTATGGCAGCTGACGCAGCCGAGCAGGGTGTTCTTCATTTTCTGATCGCCGGGCATGCTGCTCAGCCATTCGGCATTGGTCATTTGTGCCGCGAGGTCGCCGGTCTTGCGCAGCTTGAGATCGGTGGTGGTGGTCTTCTGCGCCGATACCTCGGCGTTGACGCGCCCCTCAAGATCGTAACCAATGGCGCGGATACGTATCGCGTACTGGCCGGCCTCGAGTTTTGAGGCAGGGAAGCGGTAGCGGCCCTGTGCGTCGGTGACGACAGTGATGGTCATGTTGGAGCCGGCTTTTTTGGCGCTAACCAGCACGCCCTCCATTGCGTTCTCCTCTGCAGATGTCACAACGCCGGTCAGTGCAAGCGCGGTGTCCGCAGCGCCCGCAGGTTGCATCGTCAAACACAGTGTTACCGCCGTCAAAAAAACGGCGAAGATGTGGCGTATGGATGGCATCATGATTTCCCCCTGACTGTTGCATTGAAAGGCGTGCCGCCTGTGGAGGGCTTTTTGTATTTTATTTCCCTCTGCTGCGGCCAAGTATGCGCCTGC
>CAIWNB010000272.1 GCA_903913965.1 uncultured beta proteobacterium | reverse complement strand
GCGGCCTTTCTTGCACCACTGATTTTTGGCGTGGTGCTTGATCTGGCGGGAGGCAACCGCAGCACCCTGGCCTGGGGACTGGCGTTTGCGAGTATTGGTATTTTTGGGGCCTTGTCGCCGCTGGTGCGTTTTATCGCTCGGCGCAGAGGCTAATCACCGCCGCAACCACCGCCGTCACCGCCACCGCCGTCTCCGCCGTCAGCGCCAAATCCATCGGTGCCGCCATCAAAATCCGAGCTTGAAAAATCACCGCCACAATGCGCCGTACCGTTGCCCGCGGCCCTTAATTTTTCGCAGTTCGGCGAATAGTGAAAGCCGTTGGGGATGCCGAGCTTGGCGTCCAGTGCAAAGAGCAGCGGCAGGCGCGTCGGCTTGCGCGGGTCGATATTTTCCTCGCGGCAGCAATGCCACCAGATACGGCGCAGGCCGCTGTTGTTTTGTGCGTGAGCACCCAGCGCGACAGCCGGCGTGTGATGCAAGAAGCGGCCAAACGCCTGTTTGCAGAACGCATCATAGTGTCGGGTGTAGAGGATAAATTCGTGCCACAGATCGTCGACCGCCTGCGATGGCATTGACACAAACTTACAGCCGCTACTCAGGTAGGCGAGGAAAAATTTGCGCAGGCCGCGAGCGATCAACTGTTTGGATTTCAAATCGAGTCCGGGCCGGACTTTCTCGAGCCGATCGAACAGGCCCGCCGGCAGCTGGTAATCACGGATGAACTCGGCGCGTTTCAGGCGGCGCAGATGGCCCCACATGAAGAGCGCAAAGGCGAGCGCGAACAGCGCGATACCAGCACCGAATAGGGTCATTTACCGGTGTACCACTGAGGCCAGCGTTCTTTCACCCAGTCGCCATCTTCCTTATACATATGGCAGGCGTTGATCTGGAACGGCCGCTTCGCTGACTGTGGGTTGGCTGCATTGTGGTTCTCCCGCGCCCGGTTGGTGGCCTGGAAGGCGGTGGTCGCTAGTGGCCCGAGCAATTCAACGAGATGGGTGCAGCCTTTGGCGGCGCCCAGATGTTCGAGCATTTTCTTGCGCCAGCCCGGGCCGATGGTGATACCGATCAGCTTTTTGAAATTCGGCGTGATCGTTGGACAGAGCTGATATGGACTGGCGTCGGTGACTGCCTCGACATCGTGGATTTTCATATCGAGATCGATAGTCAGACGCAGCCACATATTGTGGATGGGTTCGCCAGCCTGGCGGGCGCGCCCGGTATCGCGTGCGGTGGTTGAAAATGCCTTGGTGTCGACCAGGTGTCCTTCGATGTCCCACAGGCCGTCATCGCGCTCGTAACCGCAACACTGAATGTCGCGCGTGTGCATGTGTTTTCTGGGAACGGCAGTGGGTAAGGGCATAACGGTAACTCCGTGGTTCGTGCGGAAAGATTAACGAGGATTGGCCGCTTTGCGCTGCTCAATCACGGCGAGCAGCGCGCGTTGCTGTGGCGGGTTGTAGCTTGACCAGCAGGAAATTTCGCGCAGCGTGCGGTAACAGCCATGGCAAAAGCCGCTGCGAGCATCGATCGTGCAATTGCGTATACACGGCGATTCGACTTCATCTTCCATTACTACGCCTTGCTGGCGAGTGCGCGCGCCACGCGCGACTGGGTCGGACGACCAAGGGCGTCACAGATAAAGGCGCCGGCGGCGACCAGTTTCTGCATATCGATTCCGGTGTGTATGCCCATGCCGTCGAGCATATACAGCAGGTCTTCGGTGGCGACGTTGCCGGTGGCGCCTTTGGCGTAAGGGCAGCCGCCGAGTCCTGCCACCGAGCTGTCAAAGGTTGCCACGCCGCATTCGAGCGCGGTGAGCGTGTTGGCCAGCGCCTGTCCGTAGGTGTTGTGGAAATGGCCGGCGAGTTTTTCCGCCGGAATATATTGGGCGATGTCTTCGATGACCGCGCGCGTTTTGCCGGGTGTGCCGCTGCCAATGGTGTCGGCAATCGTAATTTCATAGCAGCCCATGGCATAGAGTTCGCGTGCCACGCGGGTGACCTGTGCCGGTTGTACCTCACCTTCATAGGGACAGCCAAGACAGACCGAAATGTCGCCACGCACCTTGAGGCCGCGCGCGATGGCCTCGGCACAGACCTCGGAAAAGCGCGCGAGGCCCTCGGCGATACTGCAATTCGTATTGCGTTTGGAGAACGATTCGGTGGCCGCACCGAACACCACCACTTCATCGCAGCCTGCGGCAATCGCCGCGTCGAGTCCTTTGCGGTTCGGCACCAGCACCGGATATCCAGTACCCGCCTGGCGGCGGATGCCCGCCATCACGGCGGCGGCGTCGGCCATTTGCGGCACCCACTTCGGCGAGACGAATGCGGTGGCTTCTATCACCGGCAGCCCGGCGTCAGTGAGACGGTCGATGAGTTCGATCTTCACCGCCGCCGGCACGTTCTGCGCTTCGTTCTGCAGGCCGTCGCGCGGGCCGACTTCAACAATACGTACTTTTTTTGGGATGGTCATCGCGGTGATCGTTTTTTTGTTTTTTTGGCGGGTGCGGCCGGCGTCAGCCAGGCCGCGGGTCGTTTTTCGAGAAAGGCGCCCAGTCCTTCCTGGGCTTCGGCGGTGGCGCGCATCGTGGCGATGCCGCGCGCGGTTTCCTCGACGGTCTCCGGCCCGATGGTGGCCTGCGCCACTTTCGCGATCTGTCGTTTGGCAAACGCCACCGCCTGCGGCCCGCCGCAATAGAGTTCGGCCAGCAGGTTGCCGATGCGGGCGTTGAGCTCGTCGGCAATCACAAGGTCATGCAGCAAGCCGATCCGAAACGCTTCGGCGGCGTCGAAGGTCTCGGCGGTTAGAAAGTAGCGTCGCGACTGTCGTTCACCGATCGCCGCCACGACGTAGGGACTGATCATCACCGGCGCAATGCCCAGCCGCACTTCCGACAGGCGGAAGGTCGCGTCGAGCGAGCCGACCGCGATATCGCAGGCGGCGACGATGCCCATGCCGCCGCCGCGCACCGCGCCGTGCACGCGCGCGATGGTCGGTTTTTGCAGCGTGTAGATCGTGTGATAAATCTGCGCATGCGCGAGGGCGGCTTCGTAATTTTGTTTCTTCGAATACGTTGCGCTCTTGCGCATATGCCCGATATCAGCGCCCGCACAGAAGCTTGCACCCTGGCCCATGATGACCACCGCGCGCACCTTGGGGTTGGCGTCGAGCGCCTGGAGCGTGCTGATCAGCTGCGCACCCATCTCGGGGTCCAGTGCGTTATGCACGTCGGGGCGGTTTAACGCGATGGTCGCATTGCCGTCTTTGTCAATTTGCGACAACACCTTGCTAGCCATGATTTTTCCAGTCGCGGTTTGTGTTGTTCTTATGCTTTGGCGGGGGCGCTTATCACGGCTGCACAACCCTCAGCAGCGGGCGCGATATTCGCGGAAAATACAGGCGTCATTATAGCCATGCGCCGTCGCTTTCGGCGCGACGCCGGGCTGACGTATGATCAGCCTCCAAGGATGGTTGCAGGCAGGGGCATGAAACGATGTAGTGATGGTCTATGCTGCCGCGCCCCGTGTCGACCGACATGAACCCGCAAGCGAGGAAAAATGGATACCCAACTAACAGGCAAGACCGCGCTGGTAACCGGTGCCAGTTCCGGCATTGGCCGCGCCTGCGCCAAGGCGTTGGCGCTCGAAGGCGTACAGGTGGCGGTGGTGGCGCGGCGCGGAGAGTTGCTCGAAGCGCTGGCCGCTGAAATCGAAGCCGCGGGTGGTGTGCGGCCGACCGTGATCGTCGCCGATATTTTGCAGCCTGATGCGCCGGTCAAAATTACCACAGCCGCACGTCAGGCTTTCAATCACATACAGATACTCGTTAACGCCGCCGGCGGTAGCCGACAGTTGCCGATCATCGGTGGCGAGAACATCTGGGAGGAGGGCTTGATGCTCAACTTCACGCGGGTGCGTCAGCTCACGCAGGCGGTGATTCCGGACATGATGGCGCGTCGCTGGGGGCGGGTGATCAACCTGTCGGGTAAATCCGAGCCGGACCGTATGAACATTGCGTATGCCGCCAAGGCGGCGATACACGGCTGGGCCAAGGCCTTGTCGCGCGAGGTCGGGCGTTATCAGATCACGGTTAACTCGATCGCCCCGGGCAAAATCATCAGCGAGCAGATACTGCGCAACTACGCGCCCGACGTGCGCGCCAAACTCGCGCGCGAAGAAATACCGCTGGGGGAGTTCGGGCAGCCTGAGGATGTGGCTAATCTGGTGGTGTTCCTGGCGTCGCCTCTGGCGCGTTACATGACTGGCGCGGTAATCCCCGTCGATGGCGGGCTGAGACGTTACGCGTTTTAGGGGGCTCGCTCCGCGGTGGATGCCAGCGCTCCTGCGTAGGTGTCGTACGCCTCACGGCCCAAGCAGGCGAAGATGATTTCCTCGATCGAAGGGCTGGTTTTTGTAAACGCGATGGTTTCGCGCACCGCGATTGCCGCCGCCTCTCCGAGAGGATAACCGTAGACGCCACAGCTGATCGCCGGAAATGCGATCGTGCGTAGATCGTGCGCTTGTGCGAGGGCGAGGCTCTCGCGGTAGCATGAGGCGAGCAACGCGGCTTCATTGCGGTCGCCGCCGTGCCACACCGGGCCAACGGTATGAATCACGTATTTCGCCGGCAATTGATAGCCGCGCGTGATTTTGGCCTCACCGGTGCGGCAACCTTTGAGTGCACGACATTCCTCCAGCAGACTGGGGCCCGCCGCCCGATGGATCGCACCGTCGACACCGCCGCCGCCGAGTAGCGTGGTGTTGGCGGCGTTGACGATGGCGCCCACGTTAAGCGTGACGATATCCGCTTCAATCGCCCGCACTACCCATGGTGTTTGTCGCATCCGTTAAAAGGGGCCGTCGGCCAGCCAGCGTTCGAGTTGCTCAAGGCGGTCAGCGCCCCAAAACGGTTCGTCATCGACGATGAAATATGGCGACCCGAAGACGCCGCGCGCGATCGCCGTTTCGACTTCCAGTTTGAGTTTGTCTTTGACGGTTTCGTCGGCGAGTGCTGCCAGTAACGCGTCGCGGTTGAGGCCCAGGGTGGCGGCGACATCGGCGGTGATCTCGGGGCTGGAGATGTCGCGGTTATCAACGAAGTACGCTTGATAGAGCGTGCGGGCCAGTGTGTGCGCCAAGGCCGGATCTTTTTCATTGACCCAGTAGAACGCTCGGGAAGGTGCCTGACCGGCAATCGGAAATTTTCCCGGATGCCGGTAAGGGGCACCGTAAAAACGTGCCGAACGCGCCACATCGTGCATCGCGTATGCGCCTTTGAGCGGCAGCGCAGGCAGCGGTTTGGCGCCGGTCACCTTGAACACTGCGCCCAGCAGTATGGGTTTCCAGTTGACGCTGCGTCCGTATTTTTCTGCGAGAGGGTCGATTTTCATCGCCGCGAAATAGCCATACGGTGACGAGTAGTCGAAGTAGAAATCGATGGGGGTAGGCATGTGCGCTCCGTGATTAGAATTTTTCGATGGCCATCGCAGTGGCTTCGCCGCCACCGATACACAGTGCCGCAACGCCGCGTTTCAGGCCATATTGTTCCAGTGCCGCTAACAGCGTGACAAGGATACGTGCGCCGCTGGCGCCAATCGGGTGACCAAGGGCGCAGGCGCCGCCATGCACATTGACCTTGTCGTGTGGCAGGTCAAGATCGTGCATCGCCGCCATGGTGACCACCGCGAAGGCTTCATTGATTTCGAAAAGATCGACACTGTCACTGTGCCAGCCGGTTTTGGCGAACAGTGTTTTGATCGCACCGACTGGCGCCGTTGTGAAGTCGGCAGGGGCGCGTGCATGCGTGGCGTGACCGACGATGCGTGCGCGTGGCGCGAGGCCGCGTTTGGTGGCCTCCGACAAGCGCATCAACAGCAGTGCCGCCGCGCCATCTGAAATCGAACTTGAGTTCGCTGCGGTGACAGTGCCGTCCTTGCGGAACGCCGGGTTCAGGCGTGGAATTTTTTCCAGGTTGGCCTTGAGCGGTTGTTCGTCTTGTGTGATCGTGGTGTCTTCGTGCCGGGGGTATAGGCTGACCGCAGCGATCTCCGGATCGAACCTGCCGGAGCGGATCGCGCTTTGTGCGCGTTGTAGCGAAGTGATGGCGAAAGCGTCCTGCGCTGCGCGGGAAAATTGATAATGCGCGGCGGTGTCTTCGGCGAAACTGCCCATCAATCGCGCTGCGCCGCGTTCGTCGCGTGCGTAGGCATCTTCCAGCCCATCAAGAAACAGATGGTCCTTGATTTCGCCGTGGCCCAGTCGTAGGCCTGCTCGTGCCTTCGGTAACAGATAGGGCGCATTGCTCATCGACTCCATGCCGCCGGCGATCATGATGCTGTTGCTGCCAGCAAGCAGCAGATCGTGGGCAAGCATGGCGGCCTTCATGCCGGAGCCGCACATTTTGTTGATGGTTGTGCAGCCTACGCTGTTCGGGACGCCGGCAGCGAGCGCGGCCTGACGCGCGGGCGCCTGCCCCTGACCGGCCGACAGTACGTTACCCATGATGATTTCGTCGACCTCGGCGCCGGCGACACCGGCTCGTTCGAGGGCGGCCTTGATGGCAACGGCGCCTAGCGTGGCTGCAGTCAGGTTCTTGAAGTGGCCCTGGAATCCACCGATCGGTGTGCGGGCGGCGGACACAATAACGACCGGATCATCCATGAGACCTCTTGGTTAAGGGGCGGGAAAGCCCATTTATAGGATTTACGTTAACGTAAACGAGAATATATTTTGCGTAGCATCATTTTTGCCGATCCACGGCCGTGTCGCGCTGGCTTGCCAGTTGCTGGCGACATTGCTGCTCGAAGAAGGTGATTTCGTTAAGCATGACCGCCAGGTCTTCGCGTTTTTGCTCCAGCAGCGCGCGATGATGTTTCAGAGTGGCGAGCAGAGTTGCGACGTGTGCCGGTTCATCACGCGCCTTGTCGTAGAGGGAAAACAGTTCGCGGGTTTCAGAGAGGCTAAAGCCGAGGCGCTTGCAGCGTAGCGCGAGTTTGAGGCGCACGCGATCGCGATGGCTGAACAAGCGGTTGCTACCCTCTCGTACGGGTTGTAACAGCCCCTCATCTTCGTAATGGCGGATTGCGCGTGTCGTCAACTGGAACTCTTTTGCCAACGCGGTAATCGTGTATACTAGCGCCATGTTGCAATGCAATATATTGACATGAGTGGTTTCTGATCCAGTAACTCTAACAGCCAATTCGAATATTACGTTAACGTCAACGTAATGTCTATGCGGTGATTGTCAACCTGGTGTGCCGAAAAGCGGAGATCCACAGTGACTGCGGAGCAATCAAACCCTACCCCCGATCCAGCCGAACTCGCGCGTGCGTATGCCGAGATCGCTCAACGTAGTAGCCAGATCGTCAGCCGCTATCTCGCTTCCCACCAGGGGGCTGCGGCGCCGGTCTTCAGCGATGAGCTCGGTATCGCGCAAGCCTTCTACGACATGATGGGCAAGTTGCTTGCCGACCCAGCGCAGATTGCCGAGATGCAAATGAAGCTCTGGCAGGATTATTCGGCGCTCTGGCAAAACTCCATGCTGCGCTTGTGGGGCATGGAGCCCAAACCCGTGATCGAGCCGGCCAAGGGCGACCGTCGTTTCAAGCATGAGGATTGGCAGCAGAATTTTTTGTTTGATTACATCAAGCAGTCCTATCTGATCGCTGCTCGCAACCTGCACGAGATGGTTGGCGGCGTGCAAGGGCTGGAGGCGACCGAGGCGAAGAAAGTTGATTTTTATACGCGTCAATACATCGACGCACTCGCCCCCACCAACTTTCTGGCAACCAATCCCGAAGTGTTGCGCGAAACCATCAGTTCGGGCGGACAAAACCTGCTCAAGGGGCTGAACAACCTGCTTGAAGACCTCGAGTCTGGCGACGGCAAACAGCTGCGCGTAAAGATGACTGATGAGGCGGCGTTCGAAGTCGGGCGCAATCTGGCGACGACGCCCGGCAAAGTGGTGTTTCAGAACGAATTGATGCAATTGATTCAGTACGCGCCTTCAACCGCTGAAGTCTGGCGTCGTCCGTTGCTGATCGTTCCGCCGTGGATCAACAAGTTCTACATTCTTGATATGCGCGAGAACAATTCGTTTGTGCGCTGGGCGGTGGCGCAGGGCCACACGGTGTTCATGATTTCGTGGGTGAATCCCGACAGCGCGCACGCCGATTGCACTTTCGATGATTATTTGAAGGCCGGTCCACTTGCAGCTCTTGACGCAATTGAACGTGCGACCGGCGAAAAGTCCGTCAATGCGATCGGCTTTTGCCTTGGCGGTACGCTACTCGCCGCTACCCTCGGCTATTTGGCCGCGAACAACGACAAGCGCATCGCAAGTGCGACATTTTTCGCCACCATGATCGATTTTTCAGAGCCCGGTGAACTCGAGGTCTTCATCGACGAGCAGCAGGTCGCCAGTCTCGAGAAAAAGATGCAGGAGCGCGGTTATCTCGAGGGCGCCGAGATGGCAACCACCTTCAACATGCTGCGTGCAAACGATTTGATCTGGTCTTTTGTGGTCAACAATTACCTGCTCGGCAAGGCGCCGTTTCCCTTTGATTTGCTCTACTGGAACTCTGATTCGACCCGCATGCCGGCGGCGATGCACAGCTTTTATCTGCGCAACATGTATTTGCGCAACGTCCTGCGCCAGCCCGGCGGTATCACGCTCGACGGTGTGCCGATCGATCTCACGCGGGTCAAAACCCCGACCTATTTCATCTCCACGCTCGAAGATCACATCGCACCGTGGAAGTCGACCTATGCGGGCGCGCAGCTATTTGC
>CAIWNB010000271.1 GCA_903913965.1 uncultured beta proteobacterium | reverse complement strand
GCACCGTCGGCCAGCGTGACGATGCCCCAGGTCACATCGTGCGCATCATAACCAGCCTCCTTGAAGATGCCGTGCTGGCCACGTGCGATCACTTCAACCGGCGGATTACCCTCGTTAAACCAGCACATCAGATCAACATAATAGGTCAGCACATCGACCACCGGCGTCGCATGCGCTGAACGCTTGAGGATAGAGAAGGCCTGCGCACGCGAGTTATAAACCCGTGCCGTACCGCCGACCACACGACCCAGCCGTCCCTGCACCATTTGTTCCTTGGCGCGCAAGAAACACTCTTTGAATCGCCGGCTATAACCAATGCGCAAATCCCCGCCGGTCTGGCGCAGCGTTTCGAGAATATCGTCGGCGTCGGCCAGCGTCAGTGCGATGGGTTTCTCCACCATTACCGCCTTGCCCAGTTCAAGCGCGTGCTTGACCGGCGCCGCGTGCAAATCCTCGGGCGTCGACACAAACACCGCATTAACTTCCGGCCGCTCGATCGCCTCGAAATTATTGCCCGTATGAAAATCAGCGCCGGCGGTTTTCGCCAATGCCGCTGCCCGCGCCGGATCGAGGTCGGCAATCGCGAGAAATTTCACCGCTGGATGTTTAGCCGCCAGCCGTGCGCGCAACGTACCGATTCTGCCTGCGCCGATGACGGCGACTCCGAGTTCTTTGCGTTCCACCTGTGACTCCCGTTCGCTGGATTGACATGCGCCGATGTGGCGAAGCGACCGATTATATCTGCTGGCGGGATATCACCGGCGGCCGTCGCGCCGCGCGGTCGCGGCTTTTATTCAGCGCGGATACGGGCCTCGCGCACCACAGCCGCATACCGTTGCAATTCGGCTTTCACAAAAATATCGAAGGCGGCGGGCGTATCGGCCACCGCGGCAAATCCGGCACGCTGCAATAGGTCACGCAATGGTGGCGCCGCCACGGCCTGTTGAATTTCCCTTTGCAGCCGCACGACAATCGCCGGCGGCGTAGCGGCCGGCGCAAACCAGCCGTTCCAGGTGAAGTCAACAATGTAGTCCGGCAGACCGGACTCGGCGACGGTCGGCACTTCCGGCATCAGTGACAGTCGCCGCGAACCGGTAAACGCCAGCGCCCGCAGACGCCCCGACTGCACATAAGGCAAGGCACCCGCCGGCGGCGCGATCACCACCTGCACATCATTATTCATCAACGCAGTAAACGCATCGCTGCCCCCCTTGTATGGCACGTGCTGCAGACGAACCCCGGCGCGCAAATTGAACATCTCACTGGCCAGATGCAGGGTGTTACCGGCAGGCGGCGAGGCATAATTCAAGGGCCGCGACTTCGCCAACACCATCAGTTCGGCGACCGACCGTACTGCCAACACCGGATTCACCAGCAAGAGATAGCCGGATCCTGAGGCGACATTGGTTACCGCCACGAAATCGCGTCGCACATCGTAAGACGGTTTTGAATAACCCAGCGTATTGAGCAAGAAGCCGGGGGACGCATGCATCACCGTATAGCCGTCGGCGGCAGAGCGCGCGACGATTTCCGCGCCAATGATGCCATTGGCACCGGCACGATTATCGATGACGAAAGGCTTGCCAGTCTGACGCTCAAGCTGCGCGGCGAGTGCACGCGCCAACACGTCCGGGCCGCTGCCGGCACCGGCTGGCAACACCACACGCACCGGGCGTTGCGGATAGGTATCGGCTGCGCTTGCCGCAGTTGCCGCCATCGCCAGAGAAAATACCGCCAATGCAGTCGTAGCCCACACTGTCGCCGCTCCCACCGTGAAAGATAAAGTAGTATAGCGGCAGACCAACAGCGGACCAGCACCATGGAACCCAACGACTACGGCCCCTACCCCTACAGTCCGATCAACCGCCGCCCGCAATGGAAGTGGCCCAACGGCGCGCGACTCGCGATCTGGGTGGCACCCAATCTCGAATTTTTCCCGCTGACGCGACCACTGGCCGCCAATCCGATGGCGAAGACGCCGGAGAAAGCGCCGACCATCCGCACCTGGGGCGTGCGCGATTACGGCAACCGCGTCGGTGTGTTCCGTCTGATGGCATTGCTGAAAAAATACGGCATACGCGCCACCGCATCCTTGAATGCCGACCTCTGCGACCAACATCCACAAATCGTCGAGGACGCCGTCAAACTCGAATGGGAGTTTCTCGCCCACAACCGCACCAACGCTGTTTGGTTGAGTGCGATCCCGGCCGACGAGGAGCGCGATTTCATTCACTACTGCATTGAACGCGTGACGCGCGCCACCGGCAAACGACCGGCCGGCTGGCTGAGTTCGGCGATGGATGAAACCTGGCAGACGCTCGATCATCTGGTCGCTGAAAAAATGCTCTACGTCACCGACTGGGTGAACGATGACCAGCCCTACCGCATGCAGGCTGGCGGCAGCGAAATCATCTATCTGCCCTATTCATACGAAACCAACGACAACGCGCAAATCGTTTCGCGCTTTGCCAGCATCGACGATTTCGAGTTGATGATCAAACGCACGTTTGATGTGCTGTATAGCGAAGCCGAGGAATCTGCACGCGTGATGGCGATCTGCCTGCACCCCTTCATCAGCGGCGTGCCGCACCGCGTCGCCGGACTCGATGCGGCGTTTCGCTATATCTGCGATCACAACGACGTGTGGTGGGCGACCGGCGAGGAAATCGTGCGCGCCTATATGGCCTCCGACGCGCAGGTATAGCCCAGCCTTACTCGGCGCGGATGTTGGCGGCCTTAATCACCCGCCCCATACGCGTCATTTCCGATTTCATCGTATCAGCCAACCCCTGCGGCGTACTGGCGACAACCTCGGTACTCGCCGCAAGAAATCGTTCGCGTATTTCGGGCTTATTCAACACCTGCACAATTTCCTTGTTCAACCGTGTAACCAGCGCCACCGGCGTTTTCGCCGGCAGGAACACCGCATACATCGCCACACATTCGTAACCGGGCAAACCCGATTCAGCGACCGTCGGCAGCCCGGGGGCCAATGCCGAAGGGTTCGCACTGCTGACCGCATGGGCGCGCAAACGTCCGACCTTGACCTGCGGCAAGGCCGCACTGGCGTTCGGGAACATCATCTGGATGCGTCCACCGATCACGTCGGTGACCGCCAATCCCACTCCCTTATAGCCGATATGTACGATATTGATACCAGCCATCGCCTTGAATAACTCGCCGGCCAGATGCGGGATGGCGCCGGAAGGCCCGGACGCAAAATTCAATTCACCCGGCTTGGCCTTGGCCAGCGCAATGAGTTCTTTCATCGAAGTCGCCGCCACCGAAGGATGTGTCACTAACACCATCGGCGAACTGCCGATCAGCGTCACTGGCGCAAAATCCTTCACCGGGTCGTAGGGTGTTTCACGGCGCATGAAAGGGATGAGCCACAGCGTGCTGCTATAGGTGAACAAGGTGTAACCGTCGGGGGCGGACTTCGCGGCGATATCCGCAATGATGACGCCACCGACACGGTTGTCGACGATCACCTGCTGGCCGATGGTGCCCGACAAACCAGTCGCAATCAGACGTGCTGACAAATCACTACCGCCACCGAGTTCGGCTGTCAGCATGCGCAAAGGTTTAGCCGGCCAGCTGTCAGCCGCCGCAGCGCCGGTTACGGTGAATGTCAGTAGCACCAGTATTGCTGCAATCTTCATGTTTCTCTCCAGGCCAATTTGATCGGCAACACGCCGGAATCGCCGCGCGCATCTTCGCATATTCAAGGCGACGCTTCCACGCCACATCATCACCATCGATACACCCGTTGAATACAGCGCGCCGCCCCTCTATCATGCGTGCAGGAATCAGATCTAATCACAACAACCGTTCAATCCGGAGTGCCGCAATGTCCAAGCTGCCTGCTGAACAAACCACGCCCTTTCATCTTGAAGAGGCCACCATCGATGAACTGCATCGTGCCATCCGCGACGGGCGCACCACCTGCGTCAAAGTCGTAGAGCAATATATCGCACGGGCGCGCGCCTACAACGGTCCGTCGAGCCTGCTGGTCACTGCAGACGGCGCTGATATCGGCAAGGCCGCGGGCACGGTGCGCGCCCAGTCAGCGCTGCAATTTCCAAGCGAAACCGTCAAAGCCTCAACGCTGCTGCCCGATCTTGACCACTATGCAGGACCACCGCTTGAATTCGGTCGCATGCAGGCCACCGCCTCCGATCCTTCGGTGCAGCAGCAATACGGCATGATCGTCGGCAAACCCAACGCCGGCCAAGTCAATGGACTAGCCACCCTCAACATCCGCGGCGAGCGCTCGGTGACCTGTCGCGGCGATTACGATCGTCATCCCGATGACGGCCCGCTGCCCGAAGGCGCGCCAGCGGTATGTGAAATTTTTCGCCGTCAGCCCGACGCGCTCGAACAAGCGGCTGCACTGGACAAAAAATACGGAAGCAATCCCGATCTCGAAAAAATGCCGCTCTACGGCGTGGTGTTTTCATTCAAAGACGCCTTCGATACCAAGGACATGCGCTCGACCGGTGGCGGAGACGCCGCCTATGACATCGACTTCCCCGCGCGCGATCACATTCTGGTCGACCAGCTGCGCAAGAAAGGCGCAATCATTTATGCCAAGGCCCTGATGACCGAATACAACGGCCGCGCCGGCGATCCCGGCGGCCGTCATCATCCGGAAAAGGTATTGCCATCAGTACTCGGCTATCAGCGCAGCAGCTGGGCCGGCAACCCGTCCAATCCATATGACACCACACGCGCGGCCTCCCTCGGTTCGAGCTCGGGCTCCGGCGTTTCAGTGAGTGCCAATCTGGTCATGGCGAGTCTCGGCGAGGAAACCCGTGCCTCCACACGCGGACCGGCCAATCACAATTCAGTTGCGCTGATACTGCCGCACAAGGCGATGCTGGGCTTTGACGGCGGCGCAATTGGCGCCGATATTTACTGTGACCGTACCGGCATTCTCTGCCGCACCATCACCGATTGTGCGAAAGTCCTCGACGCACTCAAAGACCCCGAGAACGGTTACTACGACCCGCGCGATCCCTACACAACGGTGCCGCGCTCGTCGGTATTGACGACCGGTTATGAAGTGCACGCAAAAGCGCTCGGCGGGCGCAACAGTCTGCGCGATATGCGGATCGGCATCGTCCGCGAGTCGATGCTTGCCGCCGGCAGCAAAGCGGCCGAACCGATCACCACTGCAGTCGCCAAAGAAATCAAGGCGATACTCGGCGCCCACCTTGGCGCCACGCTGGTCGAATCCTGCGATCCGCTATGGAAACCGGACCCTGAAGTCGAACAGATGAGCATCGACTTCCGCAAGGCGCTGGCGCGTCTGGTGCCGGTCTTTATGCCTGACTTGCTGTTCCGCCTGAAGGCCGATGGCACGCCGGTGTTTGCAGACTTCGCCGCTGCCATCGTGCCGACTGAATTCGCGCCGGGCAAGGTCTTCGGCAGCGGTATCCTGCAACCCATCGATTACATGGTCGAACTGGCGGACCTGCGGATTGCGCCGCCGTCCAACCTCGATATCTCCACCGTGCAGGACCAGATCCTCGCCAACTCTTTCCGCTTTCACATCCGTCAATATCTGTCACGGCGCGCTGTCGACTGGAAAGCGCGCGGCTTTAGCGAAACCCTGGTCGACTGGCCGGCGCTCAATGCGCGCTCCAAATACTGGGGCGACGACCAACGTTCGGCCTATCTGAACTGGGAGGAAACCAACGACCCGCGTAACCGACTCGGTGGCCGTCAAGGCGTGGACGAACGCATCATGCTGCGTGAACTGCTGCGCCGTGTCGACATGATGGTGATCCTGGAAAACAAACTCGATGCGCTGGTGCGCCTGCACACGCCGCTGCCACCGGCAAAAATCGGCGGCCCCGACGAACCCGGCCTCATCGCACGGCTGCGCAACGAATCACAATACGGCCCCAACGCAGGCCTCACCGAAATACTGATTCCAGCCGGTTATGTCACCACCGCCTACGACGCCAAATTCGCGCTGAGCCCCGACCGCAGAAAATACATCGCCGTCGCCAACGACCAACCGACAGCGCTGGCCGCGCCGGGCCTGCCGTTCTCACTGGTATTCCGCGCTGAACCGGGTAAGGAGGACATCACACTGAAAATCGCCTCGGGCTATGAAGCCGCCTCAAAGCGGCGCGTGCCGCCGCCGGCGTTCGGGCCGCTGCCGGCGTGAAGACTGCAAAGCCAGGGGGCCAATGGAGGTGTGATTCAATGCAACCCTCCCCCCCTCGATTGAAGCTCACGCTTGGAGTGTCAGCTTTTCTGTTTCATGCATTGATGTCCACCGTCAATGCCAGCGCCGCTGACTACCCAGCCAAACCCGTGCGCATCATCGTGCCGACCATCGCCGGCGCGGGACTCGATACGCTGACGCGGCTGCTGGCGCAGAAACTGACGGAAAAATCCGGCAAGGCCTTCGTCGTGGATCAACGCGCACGAGGCGATCAAACCGCGATGATCGAAAAACTCGGCGGCAAGGAAGCCGTGCTGGATCGTGGGGCGATTCGCCATTCGCCGCCGCCGGGCGTCAAAGCCACACGCATCGTCGCCGAACGGGGTTAGCAGGTCATAAAACGCCCGCTTTAATCCGCGCGTGCACCGGATGCTTTAATAACTTTGGCCCATTTCGCGATATCGCTTTTGATGATCTGCGCGAACTGTTCCGGTGTGTTGCCGACCGCATCAGCGCCCTCTGCGGTCAAGCGTTCCTGCATTTCACGCGCATGCGCAATCTTGACGAT
>CAIWNB010000270.1 GCA_903913965.1 uncultured beta proteobacterium | reverse complement strand
GCACGCAGTAGCCAAGCGTTGACGCTCGATGGCAGTGGCGCCTTGCTCAGAGTGAGCGGCGGCGACGGTGCGGCGGTGACCCGCAGCACTACCGCGAATACAACGGGCACGCTCACCATTGGTGAGGCGGCGAAGATCAGTGCAACGGGGTCCGTTAATCTGGACGCCACGCGTAACGTCACACTCAACGGACGCCTGGAAGTTGCCAACGGCGGCGCACTGTCGATCGGTGCGCCCAATATTAGTTTCGGCTCGGACATTCCGCTAGCGACCGCCGGCTTGCGTTTCGATAACACGGCACTGGCAGATTTCGGCGGCTTGTCGCAACTCAGCTTCAATAGCTACGGCACCAGCATCGGTTTGTATGGCACCGCCGGCATTGCACTCGATCAGAACACCAATACAACGCTGAGCTTCAAGGGAGCGGGTTTTCAGGCTTTCGGCACGGCGAACGACAGCACGGCGCGGCAGGCCAACCTGAGTGCGGCCAGCATGCGCTTTGATGGCGCCGCAACCGAGGCAAGCCCGCTGCCGCTGAACACCGCGGCGGGTACGCTGACGGTGACGGCAAAAACCATTGCCGTGGGGGACAACGCGTTCGCCATCAGAGGTTATGACCAGGTCAATCTGAATGCCGGCAACGAAGTGCTGGCGGCCGGCAGCGGCGGGCAATTGGTGAGCGACCAGAAGATGACGCTGGCGGCCGGGCGCATTGCCACGGCCACCGGATCAAGCGCCGCCTTCAAGGCGGGGGCTGCGTTAACACTCACCACCAACGCGGGCGCGACTGCGGCCGTCAATAGCGCGGCGCCGGGGGCGGGTGGTCAACTCTTCTTTCAGGCGGCCAGCATTACCTCGGACGCGCAAATACTCGCGCCGAGCGGAAGCATTGCCATGCTCGCCGGGCTGACGCAGGATCCGGCGCCGGCGGCGACCAATGCGGTGACGATCACCGGCGGCCAGTTGTCGGTGGCTGGTGCATCCACTGTGTTTGGCACCGCGGGTGCCGGCCTCACCACTGCCTATGCGCCCGCCGGCACCATCGTCTTGAGTGGCGGCACCATCAACGTCGGGGCCGATGCGAAGATCGATCTCTCCGCCACGGGGGCGGCGGCCGGTGCGCTGAAGGTAACAGCGCGCACGTCAGAGGGTGGCGGCAGCTACGATTTCTCCGGCACCTTGAAAGCCTCGGCGGTGGCGGGCAGCGATGGCCTGACACCGATGCAAGGACAGTTTGCCCTGGATGCCGATCGCGGCAATCCGTTCTTCGGTGCCTTGAATCAGAAGCTCAACGCTGCCGGTTTCAGCGAATCACGCCAGTTCCGTTTTCGCACCGGCGATGTTGCCCTGGGCGGCAGCGATCGCGTGGTGGCGCATGAAGTGGGCATTGCGGTGGACAACGGCAACCTGACCATCGGCGGGGCGGCGACGATCGACGCCTCCGGTGCGCAGGGTGGCAGTGTCGAATTGTACGCGGCGCAGTCGGCCGCCGGCGGCAACAGCGGCCGCGTGGTGCTGATGGGGAACGCCAGTATTATCGCGCGCGGCACGGCGCCAGCCGTGGGCGATGCCGGTTCCAACGGTAATGGCGGTCGTGTCGTCATTGGCAGCGGCAACGCGAGCGGTGCGGCGGCAGCTTCCATCGATGGCGGTGGCAGCATCGCCTTGAACGGCGGCAGCATCGACGTCAGCGGCGCCAGTGTGGCGCGCGGCGGTTCGGTCACGTTGCGTGCGCCACGCTTGGGTGACGGCTCGGATGTGGCGGTCTCGACCATCAATACCACCATCGTCGGCAATGCGGCGACCCGGGTTGAAGCATTCAAGGTGTATCAGGCCAGCTCGATATCGGAACAGGCTGATTCGGCGACCAATCTCGATGCGGGTCATCCGGTCATTAATCCCGGCCGCATGTTTGCAGACGCCAGCGGCTTCACCAATGTGAGCGGGCCCATGGCGCAACGCTTGACGGCCGGTGGCGCTGGCAATCTCTCCATCGTGCCCGGCATCGAAGTGCGCTCGCCCAGCGGCGACCTAACGGTGTCGGTCAACGAATTTGCGCGAAATCCAGCGGAGCGTGGCTGGGATCTGGGCGGCTGGCGTTTTAATGATGCACCGATCGCCTTGTCATTGCGTGCCGCCGGCAACCTGAATATCGTTGGTTCGATCAGTGATGGTTTTGTCAAACCGACGAATACCGCGCTGTCGATGCCGAATTGGCAATTGGCGAGCGGCAACTCGGCCAGTTACCGCCTCGTCGGTGGCGCGGATTTCAGCGGCGCCGATCCACTCGCGGTGAAGCCGGGTAGCGGTGACGTGTCAATCAAGTTCGCTGACCGCACGCCGGCGGTGACAGATGTTGCGTGGAAGTCCACCGACGGTTCACTCACCTCGGCGACGGTGAGTGCGGCAGCCGCCAATGCGCCGCTGACGAATACGGATGCGCCGGTCGCACTGGTGCGTAGCGGGACCGGCAGCATCGAGGTGCGTGCAGGGCGCGACTTCAATCTGGGCATGGCCAAATTTTTCGTGGTCGACAATGCCGCTGATCCGACGGTCGACGGCACGCCGGTGATCTATGACCGCAAAAATTCCGACAATACGTACAACGTCAGCGTCTATGGCGCAACCGTCTATACCGCAGGACGCACACCGGATGCCGCCGCGGCGATTGATCCCTCAGTGTTCGCGCTGCCGCAAAACAAACTCAATACGCATTATGGGGCGGCTGCAAGCACCAAGACCGACGCCGCCTTCGGCGTCAACGGCGGTGCGATCAGCGTGAATGCCGGGCGCAACATCAACGGCCCGGGCACCCTGGCGGGCAGCTGGTTTTATCGGAATGCCGATGGTGTGGCCGCCGACCCGACCGACGACACGCCGGCCACAGCGGGAACGGCGGTGTTGTTGCCGGCAGTGGTGCCGCAGTTGGTGAATAACTGGCTCTATCGGCAGGGGCGCAGCTATCAGGATGCGCAAGGCAACCGCCAGTTCGAAGCAGTCGGGGTGAGCTTTCCGCCGGGCGCCACGTTCCCGGAGCGCGACATCAATAGCGCAGCCGCGGTGGCGGCGCTTGCGGCGGGGCGCGATCTGCGCTTGATCACCGATGAAAACGGCAATAACGTCGTCTACGAATTCAAGCCCGTTAACACTGCGTGGTGGGCGCGCCCCGACTATTTCAGCCAGGGTCTTGCCACCTTCGGCGGCGGTGATGTGCGTATCGTCGCCGGAAAAAATATCAATGATCTGTCGGCCAGTGTGGCGAGCAGTGCCTACGAGCCAAGCAACACGGTGGCGGGAACACCTGCCAGTGTCTACGCCGCCTCCGGCGTGCTCAAGGAAAGCGGTGGCGGCAACCTGACGGTGCGCGCCGCGGGCGACATTCTGGGCGGCGCTTACTACACGCAAAAGGGCAACACCTCGGTGCAGTCCGCTGGCGCCATCGCGGCGGGCCATTATGGGCCCAATGCGAATGCAGACGACCCGCAGCCGGGTCTGAAGCCGGTCTTTGCCGTCGGCGATGGACGGGTCGATGTGGCGGGGGCGCGCGGGGTTGCCATCGAAACGGTCTACAACCCGACCCTGACCGAACAGAGTTCCAATAACGCCAACGTGTCGAATCGTGAGAGCAGCTCGGATGCGACCCCGTTATGGGACATCACCAACACCACAACGCAGGCGGAAAACTTCCGTGCGGGCAGGGCGCAGTACAGCATCTTCTCGACCTACGGCAGCAACAGCACGGTCAATCTTGCCGCGGCCGGTGGTGATGTGGTACTCGGCAATAACGCCGCCTCGCTGGCGGTCTCCGGTGCGCGCGAGGTCGGTGACCGGCTCGGCACCAACTTCCAGGCCTGGTATGGCTTCGCACCTTCGACGTTTCGCGCGGCGGCTTTGAACGGCAGCGTCAGTTCACAGGGCGGCTTTGCACTCGCCCCGGCGCCGCAGGGTCAACTGGATGTGCTGGCCTCTGCTTCGATCAGTTTCGCCAACGGCTCAACCGGCAGTGTCCGCATGCTCGACAGTGATCCGGCGGTCATCCCCGGCGCACTCACGGCG
>CAIWNB010000269.1 GCA_903913965.1 uncultured beta proteobacterium | reverse complement strand
GCCGCTCAATACACCATGACGGAGATTCAATGACCATTACACGCCGCGAAATTCTCAAAGCCGGTGCCGCTGCAGCAGCACTCGGCGCCTCCACCCGTGTGCCCGCGCAACCCTTGATCATGACGCCTGCCTCGGAATTGATTACGCGTTCCGGCAAACGCCGCGTGGTGATCGCCGGCGGTGGCTGGGGTGGCATGACGGCGGCGCGCCATTTGCGCGAACAGGCGCCCGACCTCGAAGTGATTCTGCTTGAGCGTAATCCGGTGTTCTGGTCCTGCCCGCTGAGCAACAAGTGGCTGATCGATGTCGTTGATACCAATTTTTTGGTGAAGTCGTATATGGCGCCGGCCAAGCGTCATGGTTACACCTTTGTGCAAACCGAGATCAGCGAGATCGATCGTGCAAAGAAACGCGTGCACACCGCACAGGGTTATCTTGATTACGACTGGCTGGTGGTGTCAGCCGGCATCCGTTACGGTTTCGAGGCGTGGTTCGGCAACGACAAGAAAGCCATCGACTACACGCGCATCAATTATCCGACCGCTTATATTCCGAGTGCTGAACACGCGCTGGTGAAGCAGAAGATTCATAACTTCAAGGGTGGCACTTTCGTGCTCACACTGCCACCGCCGCCGCATCGTTGCCCGCCCTCGCCGTATGAGCGCGCCTGCCTGATGGCCTGGCTGTTCAAGGAGAAAAAGCTCAACGCGAAGATCATTATTCTCGATCCGAAACCGAACGTGGCACCGATCACCGGCGGCTACAAGCTGGCTTTCAGCGAGCTCTACCCTGACATCATCACGCACGTGCCCAATGCCACGATCAAGGAAGTCGATCCGTTCAACAAGGTGGTGAAGACTGCCGCGGGTGATTTCAAATTCGACGATGCGCTCTTGATGGCACCGCACCAGGCTGCCGATCTGGTCTGGAAAGCCGGCCTCATTGGCAAGACCGCCGAGGGCAAGCCGACCGGTTGGGCGGCGGTCAATCCACTGCTCTATAACGCGGCCGATGATCCGCAGGTGTTTGTTATCGGCGATTCGGTCGGTGCGGTGTCGCCACAGTTCGGTCACTATCCGAAGAGCGGTCACGTCGCCAACCGCCAGGCGCGCGCGGTGGCGCTGCATATTGCCGCTCAATCGCGCGGCCAGGCGCCCAAGCACGTCATGATCGATAACTTGTGCTACATGCTGGTCAACAACAGTCCGCGCGAGGCGATCGCCGTGCAGTTTGATTACAAACTCGATGAGGCGGGGGTCTTGCGGCAGACGCAGATCGACGATAACGATCGGCGACCCGAGCTGTGGGCATCCGATCTGAAATGGGTTGAATACATGTTTGAGGATTTCGCCGCCGGTTGATCGCGTCGCGGATGGCAGGACCATAAAAAGCCGGTCTCAGTGCCGGCTTTTGTTATTTTGCTCAACGCGTGTCTCGACGTATCTTTTCCGGCTTTCGTCTGCCAGTGCCTGTGCGGCGTTCTCCCAGGGTTTTAATGAAGCTTTGCACAGCAGGAGACCGTTCATTGATTCGATGAGTCACGATGCTAAGCTTTGACATCGAAATGGGTAGCTTAAGCGGAAGAATCGAGAGCATCCCCCGGTTTCGATAGTAATTCGCAACATCTCTTGGGACGACCGAGAGCATATCGGTTGATTCGAGTAATGCAGTCGTCGCCAGTATTGATGCGGTTTCCAGTATGGCCTGCGACGAAAAAATACCCGCATCCACCATTGACTGTTCTATCCGCCAGCGTATCGGGCTGCCGGCGGGGTGCAAAATCCATGTATAGCCGCAGAGGTTGGAAAATTTCAGTCGTGCCCTGCCGAAAAGCGGATGGCCCGGGCGCGCGACAATACTCATGATTTCCGATTCAAGCAATTCAATATCCAGGTCATCGTTGGCGGAATGATCGGGAATACGACCCAATACGGCGTCCAGTTCGCCACGCAAGAGTGCCGGTATGAGGAGGTCGCTTGTGTCGACGCGTACCGTCAGTTGTACGCGAGGATGGCTAGTTTTGTATCGATTGATGGCGGGTATCAGTAGCCCAGGCACGGCGCCCATTACGCTGCCAATGCGGACCAGACCGGTGGCCCCGGATTGTATTGCAGTCATTTCGTCGCTCGCGTGGCTGAAGGTGTGCAGGGTTGCTCGCGCGTAACGAATCATGATTTCGCCGTGGGCAGTCGGCTTCATGCCGCGCGCATGACGTTCAAATAGCAGTACGCCCAACCCCCTTTCCATTTGCTGCAACAGGCCAGATGCCGCGGGCTGTGTCAGATGAATTTCCCTGGCGGCACGCCGTAGGTTACGGTGTTGATCGAGCGCAGTTAGTAGCAGTATCTGCTGGCTTTTGAGGCGTAGCCGGCGAAACACCTCGGCGGCATCGAATGGGTTTCTTGAGATCATGTCAGGTGATATTGATTTCTGATCATTAGATCATAAAAAGCGATTATATCGTTATCACAATTGAGCGTAGATTAAATGGTGTCGTCATGCTCAACACCGCCCGGCCAATGCAAATATGAAAATTTCCCGTCTGTCAGTATTCGATATTCGTTTTCCGACATCCCAATCGCTTGACGGATCCGATGCCATGAACGCCGCCCCGGATTATTCTGCGGCCTATGTCATATTGCACACGGACTCGGATGCCGGAATCGAGGGGCATGGACTGACATTCACCATCGGGCGCGGTAATGATATTTGCGTGGCCGCAGTGCGCGCGCTGGCAGGGTTTGTGGTCGGGCGTACGTTGCAGGAAATAACCTCTGACATGGGGGCTTTCTGGCGGCATATCACTTCCGGGGACAGTCAGTTGCGCTGGCTGGGACCGGACAAAGGCGTCATGCACATGGCGACTGCCGCGATTGTTAACGCGATATGGGATTTGTGGGCGAAGTCCGAGGGCAAGCCTGTATGGAAGCTACTCGTGGATATGAGTCCGGAAGATTTGGTGCGTTGTCTTGATTTTCGTTATGTAACCGACGTATTGACCAAGGATGAGGCGTTGTCGATCCTGCGGCGTAATGTGTCGTCGAAGGCCTCGCGCGAAAAGGAAATGATGGATTCAGGGTTTCCGGCTTACACCACCTCTGCCGGATGGCTGGGCTACACAGAGGAAAAGATCCGCCGGCTGGCGCGTGAGGGCGTGGCCGAGGGATGGCGGTATTTCAAACAGAAAGTCGGTGGCAATATCGATGACGACATCCGTCGTGCAACCATTTTAAGAGAGGAAATCGGCTGGGACAGAAAGCTGATGATGGATGCAAATCAGGTCTGGGATGTCGATGAATCGATTTCCAATATGCGACGTCTGGCTGCGTTTGACCCGTGGTGGATTGAAGAGCCGACCAGCCCCGATGACGTTCTCGGACATGCTGCAATCCGCCGTCGCATCGCCCCGATACGCGTTGCGACGGGAGAGCATTGCCATAATCGGGTCATGTTCAAACAATTATTGCAGGCCGGCGCCATTGATTTTTGTCAGGTTGATGCGGCCCGCCTCGGCGGTTTGAACGAGGTGCTGGTGGTTGTGTTGATGGCGGCGAAGTTCGGCGTGCCGGTGTGTCCGCATGCCGGCGGTGTCGGTCTTTGTGAGTATGTACAGAATATTTCTCTATTTGATTACATCGCAGTTTCAGCCTCCCTTGAAAATCGGGTGCTTGAATACGTTGACCACCTGCATGAACACTTTGTCGATCCGGTGGTGATCCGTAACGGTCGATACATGCCGCCGATGCGGCCTGGCTACAGTGTGGAGATGCACGGGAAGACGCTGAAAAAATTTCAGTTCCAGTCCGGGGGCTCAAAGGAATGAGCGCCCGCACGGTTCGCGGGAATGTTTGGGGCGAATGATGGATACGCTGCCTGTAGACGGACTGCGCGGTACCCTGGTGGGACGGGCATTTCTTCCCGCAACAGAAAAATGTCTTGCCGGTCCCGGCGTCATTGTATTGCGCGAGGACGGTGTCTACGATCTTTCAACGGTTGTGGCGACGATGAGTGGCCTGCTGGATCTTGCCGATCCGGTCGCGCTGGTTCGACAAGCCGCAGGCTGGCGCGTCTGTTCGGTTGAAGAGTTGCTTGAGAATAGCCTGCGGCCCACGCCTGACGCGCCGCATCTGCTGGCGCCGTGTGATTTACAGGTGATTAAGGCTGCCGGAGTAACCTTTGCTCACAGCCTGATCGAAAGGGTGATCGAGGAACGTGCCAAAGGCGATCCCCTGCAGGCCGAGATGATCCGTGGTCGGGTGATCGACTTGCTGGGCGGTTCATTGTCCAGCATTGTTCCGGGTTCGGAAAAGGCGCGGCAACTTAAAGCCCTGTTGATACAGCAGGGGCTGTGGTCCCAATACCTCGAAGTCGGTATAGGTCCGGATGCAGAAGTATTCACCAAAGGGCCCGTTTTATCGTCGGTCGGCACGGGCGTAAAGATTGGCATACACCCGGCATCAAACTGGAATAATCCGGAGCCGGAGATCGTGCTTGCGGTCAATGGGCGCGGCGAAATCAAGGGTGCCAGCCTTGGCAATGATGTCAATCTGCGTGACTTTGAAGGCCGAAGCGCGCTTTTGCTGAGCAAAGCGAAGGACAACAACGCATCGTGCTCTATCGGTCCCTTGATCCGTTTGTTTGACGACAGCTATTCTCTCGATGACGTCCGCAAGTGCAGAGTCAAACTCGAGGTCCGGGGTGCCGACGGCTTTTTGCTGAACGGCGAAAGCTCCATGACACAGATCAGCCGGGATCCGCTTTCATTGGTGAGTCACACCATAGGTGCTTACCATCAGTATCCAGACGGCTTTATGCTGTTTCTCGGCACTATGTTTGCACCGACACAAGATCGCGGTGTGGCAGGGAGCGGGTTTACACATAAAGTAAATGATGTTGTCACCATTTCCAGCCCCCTCCTCGGCAGCCTCGTCAACGAGGTTGATTTGTGCGACCGCATTCCGCCATGGACCTTCGGTTTGCAGGCATTCATCAAAAATTTGGCGGCGCGGGGGCTCCTGCGTGTCAGCTAGAGATGATCTTATACACCATGTCCAATAGACGGCCACGCATTGCGATGGTGCTCGGTGATCCCGCCGGCATAGGTCCCGAGTTGGTCGCAAAGCTGCTTGCCAATGCGGAGACGCTCAATGCGGCAGATGTGCTGCTGGTGGCTGATGCCTCTGAGATGCGGCGTGCGATGAGCCTTGCCCAGTGTGAAATTGAGATGGAGACGGCCACTTCATATGATGACGTCAGTTTTCACGGTAAGCCTGTCCTGATGGCTACTCGCACCCCAGCCTACGGTGGCTTCGAGCGCGGTGTCACCAGTGCCAAAGCTGGCCGCTATTGTCTGGATACGCTCTCTTTCGCGGTCGCTGCCGCCCGGCAGGGGGTTGTTGATGCCGTGGTGTTTGCACCATTAAATAAACATTCGCTGCATCTGGCGGGTATGTCTACCAGCGATGAACTGCATTGGTTCGCTGATACTCTTGGATTTCAAGGGCCTGTCAGTGAATTTAATGTGCTGGATGATCTGTGGACTTCCCGGGTCACCTCCCATATTGCATTGAGAGCCGTCGCAGATGCGGTTACGTGCGAAGGTGTTCTCACCAGCATCGGGTTGCTGCAAAAGGAAATTCTTCGCTGCGGCATCAAAAAGCCGCGATTGGCGGTCTGCGGATTGAATCCACATAACGGCGACTACGGATCATTTGGTCGTGAAGAGATTGACGTGATTGCGCCTGCGGTTGCGCTTGCACGTGCTCAGGGGATCGATGTCGAGGGGCCGTTTGCAGCAGACACCATTTTTCTGAAAGTGCAGGGGGGCCGGCGGGAATACGATGGTGTCGTCACCATGTATCACGATCAAGGGCAGATTGCGATGAAATTGATGGGCTTTGCGCGCGGCATTACGGTTCAAGGGGGACTGCCGCTACCGATACTCACGCCGGCCCATGGAACCGCATTCGATATCGCGGGGCGCGGTGTTGCCGATCCGGGCGCAATCATCAAGACGTTTCAGCTTGCCTGTCTCATGGCCGGCATCGCCGTAGAAAAAACCAAAGAGGGGAGTTCCAGTCATGCGTAAACATACATTCGCCATGCTTGTTTTAACGCTCACCACTACGATATTCAATGCCGTGGTTTTTGCGCAGGTCTATCCCTCCAAAACGACGCGGATCATGGTTGGCGCCGCGCCCGGTGGCGGCACCGATGTGATTGCCCGCATGCTCGCCGAGAAATTTGCAGAATCCATGCAACAGACTTTCGTCGTCGATAATCGTCCTGGCGCATCCAATACGATTGCAGCAGAAATCGCCGCGAGGGCGGTGCCTGACGGGCACACGGTTCTGCTGGCCACCAATACGGGGCAGGCGATTGCTCCCCACCTGTTAAAACTTGGTTTCGACACGCTTAGAGATCTGCACCCGATTGGGCTAATTACCGCTGTGCCGCACGTATTGTTGGTCAGTTCGCAGGAAACTGCGCGGGACGTCAGGGAGCTGGTTTCCAAGATCAAGGCAAAACCGGGTTCCTACAATTACGCTTCGGTCGGTATCGGCAGCACGCAGCATATTGCCGCCGAGTTATTCAATAGCGCCGCGGGTACCAGTGCGGCGCATATTCCTTACAAAGGCAGCAGCGCGGCGCTGATCGATTTGATCGCCGGGCAAGTGCAGATCTTGCTGGACACCACATCATCAGCGATGCCGCATATTAAGTCTGGAAAATTGCGAGTGCTTGCCATTACGTCGGCACGCCGCTCAGCCGAGCTGCCGCTGGTCGCGACGATGGCTGAGCTCGGCTACCCAGGGGTGGAAATGAGCACCTGGTACGGTATGTATGTCACTGCGGGTGTTTCAAAGCCGGTGATAGACAAGTTGAATACTGAACTGCAGCGTGCGCTGAAATTGAGTGACGTGCAGGAGCGTTTACGCGGACTGGGTGGCGAGCAGAACTCACTGACACTCGAACAGTTTGTCGAGATGAATCGGAATGAATTTGAGCGTTATGGAAAACTGATTCGTGCAGCGAATATCCGCGCCGACTGATACAAATCATCCCGTTGGCGTTGCGGACGATTGATGCTTCAACCGCACTACAGCTTGTGTGGCGACTAGACGGATTTTTCGTCCGGCAGCAGCAATACGATCGCCGCTTTAAGCGCGGCGATGCCTGCCATCCCCCACAGCAGCGCCGAGAAGCCGATGCCCTTCACCAGGGGGCCGAGGGCCCAGACGGCGAGTGAGCTGATACCGAAGGCGACTGTGAGGCGCATGCCCGCCACGCGCGAGCGCAGCCGGTCGTCGACGTAGCGCACGATCATCGCGTCAGTGAATGGAATCGAGCCGAAGACGAGGATCATTACGCCGAGTAGCGCGGCGAACATGCCCCAGGCCTCGGCATAGGCGGCGATGATCAGAAACGGAATCTGCGCCACCGACAGCCAGAGTTGTAGCGGCTTGAAGGCGACGCGATCAATCAGCTTGCCCACCACCAGTTGTGCGAGCGAAGCGACGGCATAGATCAAGGCCAGCAGCGCGCCCAGCAGCGCCGGGTCTTCGATCACACCGCGGAAAGACTCGGCCAGCAGTTGTGCGTTGCCGCTGGTGGTGAAGTTAAAGAGGATGCTGCTGGTGGCCGCGGTTGCCGTCATCACGAAGAACACCCGTGCGAGTGTGCGTGATGACAGCGCAACCTTGGCTTTGCCACTGCGTTTGGCCGGTGTCACGGTTTCGCGCGGGCATTGCAGTGCGAAGATGACGCCGCAGGCGAAGGCGAGCAGGCCCGGTACGACGAAGGCGGCGCGCCAGCCCGCCCACTTGATGAGAAAGCCAGTGAGTATTGCGGCCACCGCGATGCCCAGATTGCCGGCCAGTCCGTTCATACCGATCACTTCGCCCGGGTTGTGCACGTTTTGCACCAGCATCGGAATGCCGACCGGGTGGTAGATCGAAGCGAATGCGCCCATCACCAGTAAAGCCGCGGCGAGTTGCCATGAATTTTGTGTTAACGCTACCAGCAGGGCGGACGCACCCATGCCGAAGAAAAAAATCAGCATCATGTTGCGGCGACCCCAGAGGTCGCCGAGACGTCCGGCCGGCAGTGCGCCAAGGCCGAACATTAAAAATGCGCCGGCGCTGTAGGGCATCAGATCGGCCCAGTTCGAATCGAAGTCGGTGGCGATGCTGGCCACGGCAGTGGCAAAGATCAGCAGGAACATGTGATCGATGCCGTGCCCGATATTCAGCATCAGACTGACGACAGGGGGAAATTCGCGCAGAGCGCTGGCAGGGGGCGTGGTATTCATGGCCGCGAGTGTGCTTTAGTCATGGCTTACTGTCCAATGACTGCGGCATTTGTTCTAAAGAGATACTTTTAAGCGATAGACGGCATAGAGGATATAGGGTGCATAGGGAATACAGTGGACACAGGCGACGCGAAGCCGTCTTCATCGGTAACGGTCTGGTATTCAGTTATCCCGGTGATCTCTGCGGCCATTGTGGCGACGAAGAATTCTTGAGCGGCAGTGATTGCGCAGCGAGGAACGCTAAAGAGCAGGAAAGCGGGCCTTGATCCACGCCAGCAGGGCTGTCGCATCAAGCGCGCCTGATTGTCTTGCGATCTCGCGTCCATTGCTGAAGGCGATCAGTGTCGGAATGCTACGAATGGCGTAGCGCGTGGCGATCGCCGGTTCGGCCTCGGTGTCGAGCTTGGCCAGACGCGCCTTGAGT
>CAIWNB010000268.1 GCA_903913965.1 uncultured beta proteobacterium | reverse complement strand
CTGCGGCCGGCCGGACAGTCCGCATCGGGGTCGAGCACCATGACGCGATAGCCCAGCGTTTGCGCGGCCATCACAAACATGCGCCCCAACTGACCGCCGCCCAGGATGCCCAGCCATTCTTCGCGCCGGCTCATGCGGGCACCTGCGCCGAATTATTTGATGCATGGTCGCGCTTCGAGATGAAAGCGGCCGACCTCAAAGGCATCAAAACCGGCACCCTGCGCGTGACCATCGTCACCACCGCGAAATATTTCATTCCGCGTCTGCTCGGGCCGTTCTGTCGCCTCTATCCAGGCGTCGATGTGGAACTGGAAGTCGTCAATCGCGATCAGGCGATCGAACGCCTGGCCGCCAACCGTGACGATCTCTACATCATGGGCGTGCCGCCGGATACGCTGCCGACCGAACGTCACCCGTTTCTGGAAAATCCGCTGGTCGTGATCGCGCCGCACGATCATCCGCTGGCCGGCTGCCGCCGGATTGAATTGCGTCGCCTTGCCGAAGAAGCCTTTATCGCGCGAGAACCGGGCTCGGGCACCCGGATTGCCGCCGAAAAATTCCTGGCCTCACACCGCATCAAACCGCGCAACCGCATGCAGTTGGGTAACAACGAGGCGGTCAAGTGGACGGTGGCTGCGGGGCTGGGCGTCGCCGTCATCTCACGCCACGCCTTGATGCTCGAACCGATGCATGACCGGCTTGCCGTACTCGACGTACAGGGCTTTCCGATCCGCCGCTCGTGGTATGTGGTCTACCCTGCCGGCAAACGGCTGTCGGTGGTTGCACAAACGTTTTTTGATTATCTCAAGCGCGAGGCTTTCACGATTCAGGAGGAACTGGCCGCACCGCCGCTGCGCAGGGCACAAAAAAAACCGCGGTGACCCTGGCGGGACACCGCGGCTGGCTACTCAAACACTGTGGCTCAGTCGAGTGCCAGCACCAGCGCGGCAAACAGGGCGCCGATACTTGCCGGAAGGCCGATGCGCTCGATCCGCGCCACGCCCCTGCCAGCGATCATCTCAACCGGAACATCGGTCTTTTCCAACACGCGGTTGGTAACCGAATCCTCGATCATGCGCGTCAGCGAGTTCTTACGCGCCGTGCCCATCACAATCTGACTGGCACGCAAACGCCGGGCGGTTACCGTAATGACCTCGGCCTTGTCACCGGTTTCGATATGCGCGGCATACGGAATGCCCCGCGCATCGAGCATCTTGCGGGCAGCGGCCATCGCCTTCTCCGCGTTATCGCGATGATAGTCGGCGATTTTGCGCCGGCTGAAGAAACGCCCAACATGTCTTGTGAGGGGCGTGCACACATGCAGCAAGTGCAATTCCGTGTCGGTGTTGAGAACAAAACGGCCTGCCACATGCTCAACTGCGTTGATTGCGTTGACTGAACCATCGACCGGCAACAAGATGCGTTTCATGGTATTTCCTCCGTTTTCAGTAACTGCACGTTCGTTAACAAGAACTGCTGCGGCCTGCTCATTGGCAGCCAGCTTTGCTTCGATGCTGGCTTCGGTACGGCGGTGACCGCCACGCAAACCACCCCAAAGAATCCCACCGATCACAACCACGTAGAGCACCGGCGCAATCAGCTTGTTGCCCTGCAAGAACTCCTGCAAAAACGGTTCGCCCAGCATCATCTTGGCGGCGGTCCAGGCCAGCACCGCCGAACCGACGAAAATGATCTGCGGATAGCGCTCGACATACTTCAGAATCAACTGACTGCCACAGATCACGATCGGGATGCTGATCAACAGCCCAAGCACCACGAGCAGGAAGCTGCCCTGTGCTGCCCCGGCTACAGCGAGCACGTTATCGAGCCCCATCAAGGCGTCGGCAACGATGATGGTTTTCATCGCACCCCAGAAGCTACTGGCCGGCGCGACATTGTGCCCGTCATCACCCCCTGCAGGCACCAGCAGCCGGTAAGCAATCCACACCAGCAGGGCGCCGCCAAGCAACATCAAACCAGGCACCTTGAGCAACCACACCACCACCATGGTGAGCGAACTACGCACCGCAATAGCACCCACCGTTCCCCAAATAATCGCCCGCTGCTGCAGGTGCTTGGGGACACTGCGCGCCGCCAGCGCGATCACGATGGCGTTGTCGCCCGCCAGCACCAGGTCGATCACCACGATCGCCATCAGCGCCGAGAGGAATTCAGCCGAGAATATTTCCATGTTTGTCTCCAGATAAAAAGTCGCTACACGCACACTCCAGGCAGTTGCAAGCGGCCAGCCGAACCGTTACCGGTCCGACCAAGGTCTCGCTCGCAACCTGTGCGGTTGCCGGCAGGGCCGGGGCGACTGCCCGTGTTGACGACCATGTCTCGGACGACTGACGCCATCCGCAAGCTACTCCCCCTGGGGAGGATGCACCGTGTCGATGCGTATTACCTTTTGATGACTGCATCGACGGCATTAAGTATGTGACAACACAACCAGCCGACAAAATGAAGAGTTGTAATGGCTATCCAATAAAAAAATGATAGCGGCGTTTTTTTAATAATCACGGCTATTATTTTTTATAATTGATGAACGTGTCTGCCGGCGCTCTTGCGTTCGAGGAAAGCGTTTGTATAATGCGGCCGTCCGGTGACAACACCGGACCCTCCAAAGGGGAGTAGCTTCGGTGACGCGCAAGGTGTCACTACAGCATGATCGTCAATACGGGTGCAATCCGACCCCGGTCATGCCGGCAGCGCAATCATGCTGCAAGCGAGACCTTTGCCCGACCGACTGTGGGTTGTCCTCCATGGCCTGCCCGAGGTAAAGGTCCGCGCCTGAAAGGGGGCGATGTTTAAAACTTTTTCATCTATAGTCTGTCCGAGTTAACGGTCCGTTCCTGCAAGGGTGCGGCAGATAAAACTTGTACGTACGGAGCATGCACAATGCCGCAATCAAAAATACGTCGTTATCTCAAACATGGCACGCTGCCGCAGTTGAGCGTGTTTGAAGCGGTGGCACGTCACGGCAACTACACGCGTGCGGCCGAAGAGTTATATATGGCGCAGCCCACCGTATCGGTGCATATCAAGAAACTCTCGGAAACCATCGGCCTGCCGCTGTTAGAACAGGTCGGGCGCAAGGCGCACCTGACCGAAGCAGGGGAACAACTCTATGCTGCCTGCCACGAAATATTTGCCCTCCTTGGCCGCAGCGAAGACCGCTTTGCCGATTTGCGCGGCCTCAAGACCGGTCGCCTGCGTTTGGCGGTGAGCACCACCGGCAAATACTTTATGCCACGACTGCTCGGCGCCTATGCAAAAGAAAATCCTGGCGTCGAGGTGTCCATGCAAGTACAAAACCGCCAGACGCTCACTGAACGCCTCGCGGCCAATGCCGACGACCTTTATGTGTTTGCCAATCCACCGAGCGAACCGGAGGTTGTCACCCAGGCCATCCTGCCCAACCCCTATGTCGCCTTTGCCGCGGCTACACACCCGCTCGCCGGGCGCAAGAACATTCCGTTCGCCGAATTCGCCAAAGAACCCCTGCTGATCCGTGAACCCGGTTCAGGCACCCATATGACTACGATGGCGTGCTTCGATAAATATGGCATGGAACCCAATATCCGCATGGAACTGGGCAGTAACGAGGCTATCAAGCAGGCGATACTCGCCGAGCTGGGCGTATCCATCATGTCACGCTACACACTGGGACTGGACACTGACACCCATGATCTGGCGATGCTCGATGTCGAAGGCCTGCCGGTGGAAGGGCAATGGTATTTCGCCTACCCCCTCGGCAAAACCCCCTCGCTGGTGGTGCGCAACTTCATGGACTTTGTGCGCAGTCATGCGCAATCCATCGTGGTGGAGCATTTGGCGAAAATCAGCGGGTAGGCCATGCGTTATCCGGAAGAAAAATCGCTGGCGTTATAATCGCCCAAGTATTTTTCCCATCATGCTGAACCGGCCACATCGATGATCAAAGCAGCAAAGGACGGACTCATCCCGACAACAAAGCGCGCCATGCTGCGCATCATCTGCACCGCGCTTGTGTTTGCCGCGGGCATCGCCCACGCGCAGATGAGCCTGCTGCCGCCGGCCTGCGCCAGCCTCACCGGACCGGCGCTCGACAAGTGCGTGAGGGATATTACGGTCGAACAGATGGTGCCCAGACT
>CAIWNB010000267.1 GCA_903913965.1 uncultured beta proteobacterium | reverse complement strand
GACTTGTAACGCTTCTTGATTTGTACAACCTTGAGCTCGCTCATGCTTTAACGCAAGATTGGTATGGCCCGCTCAACGCGCGGATCCAGGTGTGTTTTCGCGCGGGTTGATCATATCGGCGGCCGGTTTGAGCGGCACCGCAGGCGCCTCGGCCGCAGGTTTGTCGCGCCCCTGGGGCTGGATGATTGCGCGCACGCGGCCTTCCGGATTGCCCGGTGATGCAGCCCGCTTGCCGCCACCAGTGACGCGGAAGAATTCAGTCGCCGAATCGTAGGAAATATAATTTCCACGTACATCGTCGTTGCCTTTTGTCAGGTGTGCGCGGTTGAACATTTGCAGCTTTTCCGCCTTGCTGTCGTATTCAATACGTTCGGCGTAGCCCTCGACATATTCATCGTAGCCTTCACGCTTTTGCCTGAAATTTGCGAGATTGCCTTCGACCACGCCGTTCTTGAAACCATTTGCATCCTGACGCACGGTCATGCGGTCGCCACGCATGATCAAGGTACCCTGGGTCAGGACGACGTTGCCTTCGAATACTGCAGTTTGTTTTGATTCATCCACGGTCACACGGTCGGCTTCGAGGTTGACGGGTTTGGTGCGGTCGTTGCGCTCGGCACTGGCCGGCATCATCACGAACAGCGCACAGATGAGTGCGCATAGTGCACGCAGCGTGCGATGCAGCTTCAGCCCCGCTATCTGCTGCGATTCAACGTGCCGGTTGTTTCTTTTCATACCTGCCTTTGACATGGGAGAGCAATTTCAAAACGCGGGTCTCACTATTCAATTCTAAGCCAACCGCGGTCATCAGCATATTGGCATCTGAAATCCGTACTTCCCGGTCGGTTTTTGCAATCTGCGCCTCCGGCATGAGATGCAGCCAGCTGGTTTCGACGACGAGTTCACCGTTGGCGTCGCGCGCGGAACGCACCAGACGTACGCCGTCGCTAAGGTAGGCATTTTGGCCGTCGCCAGAGAGTAGTGCGGTCTTGGCGGTGACGGTCATCGTTTCGTTCTTGGCGCGAAAGCTGACGAGGCGCGGCGTTTCGAGGTGGGTGCTGTCATCGTCGGGATAATGCGTCATGCGTTTTGCGTACAGCGTATGCTGCGGCCGGCCGTCGGGGCCGATGCGTGAGGCGGAGAAATTTTCGACGATGTAGTCGGGATCGTGACGGCTTTTGCCATCAGCCTGGCCCTGAGGGGGCTGTACTTCGTGTTCTAGCCACGCGGTGACGGCGGCAAGAATCAACAGCATTAATGCCGGTACCCAGCTGGTCAGGCGTTGCATCATTTCAGGTAGGTCTGCAGTTTCTGCTCGAGCGTTCCCTGCGCATGCATGATCATTTCACAGACCTCGCGCACCGCGCCGCGGCCGCCGCTGGCGCGGCTGACATAGTGCACGTGCTGCCGGACGAACAGCGGTGCTTCCGGTACCGATAGCGCGAGTCCGCAGCGGATCATGACCGGCAGGTCGATGACGTCATCGCCCATATAAGAAGTTTGTGCGGCATCGAGGCGGCGGGTGGCGAGTAGTTCGGCAAATGCGCGCGCCTTGTCTTCAACCCCCTGATAGACGAGTTCGATGCCGAGGTTTTTCGCGCGCAGGCCGACAATACGCGAGGTGCGCCCGGTGATGATAGCGAGTTCGACCCCGCTTTCACGCAACATTCGCATGCCGTGTCCGTCGAGCGAGTTGAAGGCCTTCATTTCATCGCCGTTATCAGCGAGATAGAGTGTGCCGTCGGTGAGCACGCCGTCTACATCAAACACGGCAAGTTTTACTTTGTGCGCCCGTGCATGGACATTCTGCATACCCTGTATCCCAGTCGTTTGAGGTGTAATGCCGTGCTGCGGCGCTTAAATAACCTTGGCGCGGAACAGGTCGTGCATGTTCAGCGCGCCGACCAGCCGTTGCTGTTCATCAACCACCAGTAACTGGTTGACCTTGTGTTCTTCCATGATCTGCACTGCCTCGACGGCGAGTTTTTCGCCAGTGATGGTGCGCGGGCCGCGTGACATCACGCTGCTGACCAGCGTGCCTTCGACCGGCACGCCTTTTTGTAGCGTGCGGCGCAGGTCGCCGTCGGTAAAGATACCGACGACGTGTTCGTCGGCATCGATTACCGAGGTGATACCCATGCGCGAGCGCGTCATTTCCAGAATGGCATCAGAGAGTGTCGCCGTTTCGGGTACACGCGGTGCCTCGGCGCCGGCGCGCATCACATCACGCACATGCGTCAATAGTTTGCGGCCGAGGGCGCCGCCGGGGTGTGAGCGCGCAAATTCGTCGCGGCTGAAGCCTTTCGCCTGCATCAGCGCAACGGCCAGCGCGTCGCCCAGCGCAAGCGCCGCGGTGGTGCTGGCGGTGGGGGCGAGATTGAGTGGGCAGGCTTCTTTTTCAGCGCCGGCATAAAGATGTGCATCGGCTTCGCGCGCCAGACTGGAGTCGGCATTGCCGGTGAGAGCGATCAGTCGCGCGCCCTGACGCTTGATCAGCGGCACGATGGCGAGGAGTTCTCCGCTCTCGCCGGAATTCGACAGGGCGATAAAAACGTCGTCGCGCGTCACCATGCCCAGATCGCCATGACTGGCCTCGGCCGGATGGACAAAATACGCCGGTGTTCCAGTGCTCGACATGGTCGAGGCGATTTTGCGCGCAATATGTCCAGATTTGCCCATGCCGCTGACCGTAACGCGGCCACGGCTGGCGAGAATCATCTCGACGGCCTGTTGAAATTGTTCATCGAGCCGCGCAATCAAGCCGTGTATGGCCGCCGCCTCGATTTCCAGCACTTCGCGGGCGAGGGCGAGAGTGTCACTGGCGGATGGCAGGGCAGGTTTTTCGTCGCGTTTGGTCATAGCGCCACAGTATAACAAAACCACCCATGGCAGCCGGTGCGTATGGTGTTGCAATTCGCGCCCGATAGGGCATTATCGAACGCATTATCTTCCCTGACCGTAACATGGAAAATTCGCTGCGCGTTGTATTGATCTTTCTCGCCGCCGCCGTGCTGGTGGTGATTCTGTTTCGCCAGTTCAAGCTGCCGGCGATGCTGGGCTATCTGCTCGTCGGGCTACTGATCGGCCCGCACGGTTTGGCCTTGATTCCGGATAATGAAAATACGCGTGATCTGGCCGAGTTCGGTGTTGTTTTTCTGATGTTCAGTATCGGTCTTGAATTCAGCCTGTCGAAACTGATGACGATGCGCCGCATCGTGTTCGGGCTCGGGGCGACGCAGGTTATTTTGACGCTTTGCGTGGTGACGGCGCTGATGGTATTCGCTGGTGTCGGCTGGCGGGCCGGGGTGGTGCTGGGCGGTGCGCTGGCGATGTCATCGACTGCCATCGTTAGCAAGATACTGGCCGACCGGCTGGAGTTGAATTCAGTGCACGGGCGCCAGGTGATCGGCGTGCTGCTGTTTCAGGATCTGGCCGTGGTGCCGTTGCTGATCTTGATTCCGGCACTCGCCGGCGCGCCGTCCACAATGGCGCCGGTGTTGCTGCTAGCACTGACGAAGGCGGCGATCGTGCTGTCGATCCTGCTCTTCTTCGGTCAGCGGCCGATGCGCGCCTGGTTTCATCTGGTGGCGACGCAGAAGTCTTCGGAGTTGTTCGTACTCAATGTGCTGTTGATTACCCTCGGGCTCGCGTTTATCACCGAGCAGGCAGGCTTGTCACTGGCGCTCGGCGCGTTTGTCGCCGGCATGCTGATCTCGGAAACCGAATACCGCTATCAGGTCGAGGACGACATCAAGCCTTTTCGCGATGTACTGCTCGGGCTGTTTTTCGTCACGATTGGCATGAAGCTTGATCTGACGCTGGTTTGGCAACATGTGCTGTGGGTTGCCGGAGCTCTGGCTTTTCTGATCGCTCTCAAGGTGGCCTTGATTGCCGCGCTAAGCCGTTTTTTTGGTAGTGATAGCGGTGCGGCATTGCGTACAGGGTTGGATCTGGCGCAGGGTGGGGAGTTTGGTTTTGTCTTGCTGTCACTTGCCGCGCCGCTTGATCTGGTGCCCCAGCCCGTGCTGCAGTCGGCATTGGCGGCGATGGTGCTGTCGATGTTGATCGCGCCTTTCATCATTGAACGTAGTGAACATATTGCCCGTCACGTTAGCGGTGCCGACTGGCTGGCACGCGCGATGGAATTACATAACGTCGCCGTGCAATCGATGGCGGTCAAGCGACATGTTGTGATTTGCGGCTACGGCCGCAGCGGTCAGAGTTTGGCGCGATTACTGGGGGCGGAAAAGATCCCGTTTATCGCGTTGGATGCCGATCCGGCGCGGGTGCGCGAAGCCGCGGCTGCTGGCGAGCACGTAGTGTTTGGCGACGCGGCGCGGCGCGAGGTTTTGGTGGCCGCGGGCGTGATGCGCGCGAGTGCGCTGGTGGTGTCGGCGGCAGATACGGCATTGGCTTTGCGTGTACTTGAGCATGTGCGCAGTGTGCGGCCCGATTTGCCGGTGGTGGTGCGCACCTTTGACGATACTGATCTGGATCGCCTGCGCGAAGCCGGTGCCTCTGAGGTCGTGCCGGAAATCATGGAAGGCAGCTTGATGCTGGCTTCGCATGCGTTGTTGTTATTGGGAGTGCCGCTTAACCGTGTGCTGCGCCGCATCCGCGACACGCGCGAACAGCGTTACGGCATGTTGCGTGGCTTCTTTCATGGCGCCACCGATGAGGCCGAAGACAGCGCCCACAAGGGGCAGAAAGTCTTGCACTCAGTGTTGATTGCACCGGGGGCCGCTGCCGTTGGCCGCTCGCTGGGCGAGTTGGGGCCGGGCTTGCAGGAGGTTGAGGTGCGTGCGATGCGCCGCGGTGGGATTCACAGTGAGTCCCCACCGCTCGACAAACGGATTGCAGAGGGCGACGTGCTGGTGTTGTTTGGTTCCGAGGAGCAATGCGCGGCGGCGCAGATTGTGTTGATGCAGGGTGTCGGTTCTGCGGTCTGATCTAATGCGCTGATAGAAATAAAAAAGCCCGCTGACGCGGGCTTTTTTGCTGCGGGTGCCTTTGCTTAAAACAGGCTGGCGCCACCGCAGTTGGGTTCAACCGTTGCTGCGTTCCAAGCGGTTGCGGTATAGCAATTAGCCGGTGTGGGCGCTGTGCCATTGCCTCCGCCGCCGTCGTAAAGCGAAAACTGGAACGTGCCGCCAACCGGATTACCGTCGTCAATTTTGCGGTCGATTTCGGCCAGAATATCCGAGGGGACCTGATTGCCAGTTTTCAGGTTATGGCGGGCCGCCGGGGTGCCGGTGCCATAGGCTGTGTCATAAATCAGCCGCAAATAACGTGCATACGGGTTGGTGGCAGCAGTGGTGGTTGTTTCATTGCCCGCAGCATAGGTGTAGCTGCCGTTGATGAAGCCGGCCTTGGACAGGTGTTCCCAAACGGCAATGTGCTCGTCGATTGCGCCACCACCGGCACCGCTCGCTTCAATCCGACCGTTGTTATTGCCGTTTGACGTGGCGGCAACGTTGGCGATATTCGGATTAGCCTGATTATAGTCACCGGGCACGGCGCGGAAGCGGTCAAGAAAACCGAAGTAAGCGGCTTTAAGGCCGTCTTGCTGCGAGATCAGGTTGCGCACGCGTGCGCTTTGGATCAGTTCCTGACCTTTCAGCACGCCGCCGAGCAGCAGGCCGATAATAACCAGTACGATCGCGATTTCGATCAAGGTAAAGCCATTTTGTTTTTGGGCCATGACAGCATCCTTTTTATGATGAGCTTCGAACAGCAGCCTGAATCTGAATGCAATATTAATGCCTAAAGCTTTTTTCTCGTCTGTGACTTAGCACGTTGAGTGCGTACGCTAAAAAATGAGGTTTTAAAGCTTGGTATGCACTTTAACTATTTGTATTATAAATTAACTTAAGTATTGTTCCGAAGTCTTGTCCGCCCCCGGGCGGGGGTATTTAGGCATCTCTCCTGGGACCTTCAGGCATTAAAACTGTCGAATTTTCGTCTGGGTTGTCTGTTTTTCGGCGGCTTTGAGGGCTTCGAGGCGTTGGGTCAGGAAGTGCAGCTCATGTTCATCGGTCACTTGTCCAGTGGCGAGCAGTCCGCCGAGCATGATTTTGGCGCTTTCCAGCTCGCCTATATCCTCAAGGATAAAAATCTGCATCTGGCGCGCCCAACTCGGTGCTGCCGGCGCGGCACGCGTAATCTCGGCGGCGTAACGCAGTGCCAGTGCGTTGTCATGCAGCCGGTGCTTGGCCATGATGGCAACGTGGGCGAGCCAGCGCCAGCGCCGATCAGGGTCGAGTAAAAACTGTTCTCGGACAAATTCACTCATCAGACGCTGGCGGGCGGGGTCGGGTACTTGCAGATAGACCTGGGAGGCCAGCAACAGCGGATACTGGCCGAGCGGGTCGAGGTCGATAGTGCGCGCCAGCCACTGGATCACGCGCGCATAGTCGAGATCCTTGAACGGGATGCTGATGCCGGGCTGATTGTCGAAAGCCTGTAAATACAGCGCAGTCAATTGCGCCATGGCGACAGGTTCACCCAGTGCGGCTGCCCGTAATACTGTGACCGGTGGCGCCGCCTCGAGCGCTTCTGCGCGCGCAACAGGCCTGGGTTGGGCCCATTGAATGGCAATGTGCAAACCCAGTGCTGCGAGCAGTACGGCAAAGACGGGCAGTGGTACTGCGCTGAGCGGGCGTTCGTCGCGCACAGTCAAAGGTTGCGGCGGTAAAAATCGAACATCGCTGCAGCAACGAGCAGGGTGACATACAGCACCGCTTGCGTAGCGCAAGCACCGATTGCCGCCCAGCCTGCTGCGGCGTCAGCCAGCCAGGCGCTTTGCGTGTATCGATCGAGGGCAGGCATGATCAAGGTAAGGCCGTCGATCAGCCAGCCGACAAACTGCCGCGACACCGGGTTTTCGACGGCGAGCGGGGAGGTGCTCATCAGCTGTATCGCCGACAGCGCGCGTGCCAGCACATAAAATCCCGCAACGAAAGCCGCTGCCGGCATTAACTGTGTGAAAGTCATGACGCAGAACAGGCTTAACGCGGTGACGATTGCCAGTTCGAGTGCGAGCGAGATACCCCATTGGGCGACTGCGGCGGCCGGTGCGAGCAACAGCTGTGGGATGCTGGCCATGAGCGCCATCACGGTTCCGATGAGCAGGAAGCCGAGCAGGCGTCCGACGACATAATCAGCGCGGCGCAGATCAAACGACAGCGTTAGCTCCAGTCCCTTGTCATTGAATTCGCGCACGATGCTGGTGAGTATATAAAGCCCAAGCACAAACACTGCAGCCAGACGCGAGGCGGCGGCGGAAAAAATAATCTGCAGTCGCACGCTTTCAGTGATCGCCAGTTGTTGGAAAAAATAGGCGGTGCCGCAGGCCAGCGCCAGCGCGATCAAAAACAATCCCGGCAGACGCGTGCGCCACGCTTCGAGCAGTGTGAAACGGGCGAGGGTTAAAATGCGACGGTAAGCCATATTCCTGATGATAGTCTTTGCCGCAGGGCAGCTCAGTATAAACCAAACAGTAGTTGATCCCGGTGATGCACAGCCGGCCCATAGATGAGGCGACATTGTCAAAACAATCTGCCGCAGGTTTGCATCGTTCGTTGATCGTTTCGCGTCCGAATGTATGGTTTGGACTCATGTTGATTGCCCTCCACATGGCTTTGGCCTGGGGGATTGACGGTCTGTTTACCGAGGCCATGCTGATGGCGCATTTCGGCTTGTTCCTGCTTTGGCAGCCAATCTGGCAAGGTGATGGACGCCTGGAAAATCGCCACGCGTTGGGCGTGATTCTCGTCGGGCTGGTCCTCACGGTCTGGTGCAGCTGGTGGCTGATGGCGGTCTGGCTGGCGCTGTTGTTCGGATTGATCGGTGGAAAATTGATTGGTAACGAGCAACCGCGCCAGCGTTTTGCGGCGATGCTCGGCGCGTTCTACCTTTTGTCTTTTTTATTGGTCTGGGTCGTGCCGCATTTGTTTGTTGAGCAGCTCTTTGCCGACGTGTTGGTCAGTTTGGTCCGTTACGGATTGTTGCTGCCGCCGTTGGTGCTGATGTGCTTGCCGGAGCCAACCAGTAAGCGTTCTTCGCCTCTGACCGTTGATCTTTTCTACAGCGTCATGCTGTTTCTGCTGGTGGCTGGTTTGGTGCTCGGCAGTTTTGTCGTCAAAGAGGTCAGCCTTGACGATTACCCGATGGCGCTGGCGCAAAGTCTCATCATCATGGCGTTCTTACTGATGCTGATGAGCTGGTTGTGGAACCCGCACGCCGGCTTCATGGGGATTGGTCGTTTGATGTCACGCTATTTGATGAGCATAGGTCTGCCGTTTGAGCGCTGGGTCAGGGCGCTGGCTGATCTGGCTGAGCGTGAACGCGAACCGGCACGCTTTATTTCTCTTGCTGCGCAGGATATGTGCAGCCTGCCGTGGATTTCCGGCGTGAAATGGAACACGCCGCAGGGCGGTGGCGAGACCGGCCATCCTTCAAGTGCGCAAGCAGAATGTTCTTTTCAGGACGTTCATTGCATATTTTATACGCGATCGTCATTGAGTCCTGCGATGTGGCTGCATCTGAAATTGCTGACGCAGATGGTAGGGCATTTTTATCACGCCAAATTACGTGAGGAGATCCAGCGACAGAACGCATATACGCAGGCAATTCATGAAACCGGTGCGCGCCTGACGCATGACGTGAAGAATATCCTCCAGTCGTTGCGTTCTTTGTGTGCCGCGGTGGAGGGGGCCAGCGTGCAGGAGGCCACTGCAGCACAGGATCTGGTGCGCCGACAGCTGCCGCAGATTGCGCAGCGTCTCACGACTACGCTTGAAAAACTGCAGGCACCCGGACAGGTTATCAATACGCAGGTGGATGCCGCTTCGTGGTGGGCTGGCTTGCGCCAGCGTTATACGCGCAGTCAGATTGATTTTTCGGTTTTCGGGGAAATGGCCGGCATGATGCTGCCGCGCGAACTCTTCGACAGCGTGGTAGAAAATCTGTTGCAAAATGCAATCGCCAAAGTTCAGCAGGACGCCAGCGTGCGGATTAAAGTGACGTTTGATGCCGCCAATAGCGGTGTTTTGATGATATCTGACAGCGGTGAGGCTGTGCCTGAGTCCATCGCCGCGCGCCTGCTCACTGCGCCGGTCCCCTCGCAGAGTGGTCTGGGGATCGGTCTTTTCCACGCCGCCCGTCAGGCGGCGCAGCTCGACTACCGGCTTGAACTTGCAGAGAACCGCGAGGGCTGTGTGTGTTTCCGCTTGTCTACAAATGCCCGGGCTAGGGCAACTTCTGCGCCGTGATCATTTTGTTGAGCAGGATGGCGGTCGATAGCCAGACGACCTGATCGTCGAATTCGCCGGCGGCCGCGCCTGCGGCACTCGGCGTACGGCTGACAAATGATGTATTCGCATCGCTGTTGGCCAGTTCATCGGTGCTGCTTGCCGCCGGATTTAACGAGCGCGTTAGTGCATTAACCGCGCCCCGTCCATTGCGGCCGTGCGAAACCAATACCGCCGGTGCGCTGTTAGTGTAGGTGGTTGCTACACCGCACGAAGATGCCGGGCATTGCACGGAAATGTTGCCGCTGCTGCTGAGCTTGAACAGTGTCTGGCGGTCGCTAAAAGTTGTGGTGACCCGGTAGCGTATATGGTTACCCCAGCTATCCGTGCCCTGTATGCCCAGAGTTGCCCAAGGGATGTTGCCCTCTGCGGCTGCACAGTTGGTGGCGCTGCCGTTGAGGTCTTCGAGCCCGTCGTTGGCACCGTTGCCGCTGGTGAGATCAGGGCAGGGCAGATAACCGTTCGCCGTGGAGTATCCCATCAGGGCGTCGGCTATTTGCGTCAGCGTTGCCTGGGTGTCGCTGACCTGTCTTTGCTCGATCTGTGCGGTGAGTGGTGGCAACAAGGCTGAAATTAGAAATGTGACGACCAGCATGCCGATTGCGCATTCGATCAGTGTGAAGCCGCGTAGTGGGGATCGCGCTGCGATGTGGCGGGATGACATGAATATCCTCCTGTTATTGAATGGCAAAAGCAAGACGGGTTTTGGTGGCTCCACCGCTTACGGTGCTTACGCCGGCAAAAGAAATGATGGCGCGGGTTCCGCTGGGAACTGCGTTGTTTGCACCGCCGATCAGCAGGGTGCCGCTGGCGAACGGCGGTGTGCTTGCGGTGGCCAATGCCATGCCACAGGGCTCGCCGGCGCGCTCCGTTGCGCAACGCGTGTCCATTGTGTAAGTCATGGTGTTACGCCAGTGGTTACGGTCGAACCAGCTCATGTTTTGTGCCGCCATGATTTGATTGAGCCGACTATCGTTGCTGGGCAAGTAGCCACGAGCCGTTGCCGGAGGCACCGCCGGCAGTGGGGCGGCGTCACAGAGCGTCGAGCTCGTGCATTGGACTGCCGGTACAGGCAGGCGTGACTGACCTGGCGTCGTCGTGGTGAGGTAGGTGGAGAGCGCGCTTTGCACCTCTCTGGCGACACGTCTTTGCACAATCGCGAAGAGATCGTCGGCGGTGATGCCTGAGAGGCGGTCGTTGTGCGCGCTGCCGGCGGCAGTACGCAGTTTCAGCGGCTCTGCGGCGTTGTACGATTCGAGAAATTGCAGCACATCGCCGGTGTGCGCGGCGTCCCTGTTCTGACCGGGCAATAATTTGCCAGGTGCAAAGATGACGGCGACCCAGAGGGCTGGTGAGACCAGACGCGGTGCAGCGCAGGGCCACGCTGGCGACGCCGGTGCGTTCTCGGTGCATTCATAGCCGGCGATCTGGCCGCCAGTCGAGGGATTGATGATTTTCGCAGTGCTATCCTGATACGCCGTGGCCAGCAGGTACCAGAGTCGTTCACCATCGGCATCGCGTAAATCGGGCAGGCCCAGCGTGCGCCAGGGCAACCGCCCGATGGCGCTCGGGCACGCGGTGCCGGAGAGCAGATCGGCGATACCGTCATTGGGGATATTGTTGCCGGGGATGTTGGTGACGGCGTCCGGGCAGGGCAGGCTGCCCGGATGATTGGCATCGCTGGCGGCACGACTGATCAGTGCTTCCCTGGCTTTTGCCAGGACCATTTTGTTTTTGTCAGATTGTTGTCTGACAAGGGCGGTTTCACCGATTGAGGTGGCTGCAGTGGCGGTCAACAGGCCGATAACCGCGACCATGGAGAGCAGGACATAACCGCGCTGACGCTGCCGGCCGATTGTGGCGTGATGATCCATCGTCCCTCCCCGTGTACTGCGCTGTTGGCGCCGACGCGAGGAGCGATGTTTCTATCTCGTGTCGTTGCCGTCCATGGCCGCTTCGTCTGCTGCGCCGCGTTGCGCGGGGCGCGACTTTCTTGGCAGCCTTGAAGGGGATTCTATGGATTCGGAGGTGCTGTCCGCTGTGCGTTTTTGTACACCGGCGACAACATTTGTCGGGCCTGTTAGTGCTTTATCTTCAACCCGGTTTGCGCTGCGGCGGTTATAGCTTTCCTCTACAGTGCCGCTGTTGATCTCCGCAGTTTGGCCAACTTTCAGATCCATGCTGCGGCCACCGTCGGGTAGTTGCAGCTTGACTTTTGAGTCGTTGCGGTTAGTTAAAAAGCTCATACCCGCGGCGTTTTGGCCGGTGATTGGTTTGTCGTTTAACCACACCGTGTTATTGCCGTCGCTGCGCTGGATCATGCCGTTGAGGCGCACCGTTTGCGGTAAAGGCGCGGCATTTGCCCCGTTCTGCTGACGTTCGGTTTCTTCATTACCTATTTCGAGCCGAATGTTTTGTTTACGTGCCATATCGAGCGCATTACGTTGTGCCTGCGTAAAAAACAGGCGGCCGAGTTCAGCGCTCGCGGCATGCGGCAGCATTAGCAACGCGGCTGCCAGCCAGATGGCAGTTTTCATGGCTTTTGCTCCGTCGCACCCGGTGATAGCGGCGCCCTGACGGTAATCCACGACAGTTCACATTCTCCCCTGAGATTTGGTTGGTAACGCATGGCGCTGCCCGGGTTGATATTGGCGCTGCCCGTGCGGTCTATCTGACAATGATTGACCGCAAAGAAGCCGGCACCCTGTTTGCCAAGGGTGGTCAATAAGCGCATCAGGTCGCCCTCATGCAGCAAATTGAAATTCATCTTCATGAGAGAGTGGTTGATGGTCAGTTGCCCCGGATTAAGCTCGGCAGCATAGGGATAGGGTTGTTGTGCACCAATCTGGTAAGTGATGCCAAACAGTTGCGATTGCTGGTTCGACAGCCGTAAACCCTCTACCCAGTTCAAGCGCTGTTCTTCGCCGACAAAGCCGATGCGCTCAAGGTTTCGGTAGGCGGGGAGTTGCCGGACGATTACCTGTTTTTCATCGCCAGAGCGTTGCAGACGTGTACGTGCCTCGCGCATCTGGTTGGTTTGCTGTGCAAAATCCCGGTGCAATGCGCCTAGCGATTGATTGAGATAAAAAATCGCCACGGCCCCGATTATGATAATCACAGCGAGGATGACGATCGGGGTGCGCAGTGCTTTGAGATCATCTGCGTTCATAGCGGCGGCTTGAGAATGATGACCAGCTTGAACTCGGCTTTGCCGATTTGGTCGCGGTTTTCAGTGGTGTTTCCGGACAGTGATAGTGTTGGATTGATATCCAGTGGCAATTTCGCCACCTTGACTTCGGCAACCTCCGGTCGTTTGGCGAGCGCGTCTGCAAAACTCTTGATTGAATCAATGGCGGCACGATAGTCGCCGCGGAAAGGCCGCACCTCACCTTCGATCAGGGCGCTTTGTTTTCGGAGGTCGGCACTACCTTGGGGCGATGGTATGCCGGTGGCCGGCGCTGATACGGTCGTTTTTGAACCAGCGCCCTCTGCGCCGATTTCAGTTCGATCATATTTCCAGCCGAAGGTCCTCATATAGATCGCCGGATTTTGCTCAAGCGATTCGCCGACCAGTTCCATCATCTGTTCTGGCGAGCGGGTGGTGCCGCCGATTTTTTTCGAAATTTCGACGGTGCGCTCAAGATTTTCTGCGCTGGTCGGTGCTGCCGGAAACTCGCGGGTGGCGGCCAGATATTGCGCCTGTAATCCAATTGTTTGTCTTCTCGCGTTATCAATCTCGAGGCGCGTATCGACAATCTCGTAGGCATGGACACCACACCACGCTGCGATAGCGAGCGCGGTGATACCGCTCAATGCATAAATGCCGCGTCGCAGTTGAAGCTGGCGAAAACCCGCAGTGACGCTTGCCGGTGCGAGGTTGTTATCTGGTGCGCGCAAGCCGAGTAGATGCAGATAGAGGGCATCGTTCGACGATTCAAGTGCGGGGATCGTGATGCCCAGGTTGGCGGCGATCTGTTGCCGGCCGATGCGACGACAATCGATATTGGGGCTATCGCGGACGATGGTCTGCACGAGTTCGGCGAGGCTGTCATCGCGATCAACGATCAGTATTGACAGTTGTTCGTCGAGCGTCATCACGCGCAGTGCATGCAGGTACAGGCGCGTGTTTGATATTTCCTCGGCGTAGGTTTTGGTTACGCCAGCGCCGCGGGATTCAGTGCGCGCAAGACGGCTGATGCGCAGTTTTTGGTCGCGGAAATAAGTCAGCCGCATACCGGTGTTGTGCAAAGACACCAGCAGCAGGTTGGTCGGTTTGAGACTGAATTTGTCGAGCAGGCCGGCGCTTACAGTTGGCAACAAATAGATGCCGACCACTGGCAAGCCGCGCTCCTGCACTG
>CAIWNB010000266.1 GCA_903913965.1 uncultured beta proteobacterium | reverse complement strand
CTTGATCGCGCAAAAAGATCTGCAATAAATCGTTGAGAAAACGCCGCCCGAGTTGGGTCGGTTCGACACGCTGATGATCGCGCGTGATCAGGCCTTTGCTCTCGGCGATATCGAGTTGCTTCAAGACTGAGGTAAGCGGCACGCCGGCACGTTCTTCGAACAACACTAGCGGAAAGCCACCGTTGAGCCGGAGCGCGTTCATCATGAATTCGAAACCGACTTCATCGCCACCGATCTCGTGGCTTTCCTGCACCGCATTACCGGACGCGGCGCTTTCCATGTACTGCTTTGGTTGTTTGTATCGCGCCTGACGCAGCATGCGCTCCGGAAAAGAAATCTTGCTGTGCGCACCGGCGCCGATGCCAAGGTAATCACCGAACGTCCAGTAGTTCATGTTGTGACGCGACTGCCTGCCGGGCTGCGCAAACGCCGAGGTTTCGTAATGGCGGTAACCGGCTGTAGCCAGCATGCCTTCCACGTTCTCCTGCATTTCGGCGGCGATGTCATCATCCGGCAGCGCCGGCGGATAACGATGAAAGTAAGTATTCGGTTCGAGCGTGAGGTGATACACCGACAGATGCGGCGGCGCAACGGCGAGCGCTGCCTTGATATCGGCACGCGCTTCGTCAACGCTTTGTCCAGGCAGGCCGTACATCAAATCGAGATTGAAGTTATCAAAGTTCGCGCGCGCGATATCGATGGCGCGGCGCGCCTCGTCGTCGTTATGGATGCGCCCCAGCGCCTTGAGATGCGTCGCATTAAAACTTTGAACGCCGATCGACAGCCGGTTGACGCCAGCGGCACGATAAGCGCGAAATTTTTCCGCTTCGAAAGTCCCCGGGTTGGCTTCGAGGGTGATCTCCGCATCCACCGACAACGGCAGACGTGCACGCACCGCCGTGATGATCTGTTCGATGCCGGCGGCGGAAAACACGCTGGGTGTGCCGCCGCCGAAAAACACCGTATAGATCTTGCGGCCCCAGATCAGCGGCAGCGCCGACTCAAGATCGGCGATGAGTGCGGCAATGTAATCGTCTTCGGGTGCGGTGCCGCGGGCTTCATGTGAATTGAAGTCACAGTACGGACATTTGCGTACGCACCATGGAATATGGATGTAGAGGCTCAAGGGTGGCAACACCTTGAGCCGGGGTGAGGGATGCGACCTCAGGAGGGAAGCGTTCAGCAACACCGTAGCCTTCAGATTTTGCTGCGACCGGGCGGGAATTCTGAAGGCTTGCGACGCGGCGCGAGTATGGAGTCACGCAGCGAAGTCGCGGATTGTCCGCCGCTAACCAAGCTTATGCCCAGCTCGCCGCGCAAGCGCGTCACCAGCTGCGCCAGTGCCTGCGCGCGATGACTGATCTGGTTCTTCTCGTCAGGCGTGAATTCAGCACCAGTCTTGCCGGTGCCGTCAACCATGAACAGCGGGTCATAACCAAAACCACCGCTGCCGCGCGGGGTATCGACGATCTCGCCATGCCATTGCGCTTCGCAGATCATCGGGCGCGGATCATCGGGGCCGCGCGTCAAGACGATCACGCAGTAGTAATGCGCCTTGCGGTTGGTTGCGGTGGCGAGCAGCTCGAGCAGCTTGCGGTTGTTCAGCGCGTCCTGTTCCTCGCGTGTGCGCGTCTTGCCAGCGGGCTCACTGGCCCGGGCTTCGTCGGCGAATCGCGCCGAACGCACGCCGGGCGCGCCACCGAGGGCGTCGACACAAATGCCCGAGTCATCGGCCAGCGCCGGCAGGCCGGTGATGCGGCTGGCGTGATGCGCCTTGGCCAGCGCGTTTTCGACAAAGGTGAAATAAGGCTCCTCGGCTTCGCCCACCCCCAGCGTGCCCTGCGCGACGATCTCGATATCGAGCGGCGTGAGGATGGCGCCGATCTCGTTCAACTTGCCCAGATTATTCGACGCGATGACGATTTTTTTCATGATGAAAAATCATTCCCAAAGACCACAAGGGAGACCGTAAGCGCAGAGAAACGCATCGACTGTCGCGTCTTCATGCCTGAGCCTATGAGTATTCCCGGCACGCTGCGTGAGGCCTTTGAGTTTCAGACTGCGAGCGCCGCGCGTTGCGCCACGATCAACTGACCGATGCCGTTCTGCGCATGTTCGAGCAGCGCATTCAATTCGTCGCGTGTAAATGGCACACCTTCAGCCGTACCCTGCACTTCGACCATGCCACCCTTGCCGGTCATCACCACATTCATGTCGGTGTCGCAGTTGGAATCCTCGGCGTAATCGAGGTCGAGCACTGGCACGCCTTTATAGATCCCCACCGAAACCGCCGCTACCGCATCCTGTATCGGCGTCGCTGTAATGAGTTTTTTATCGAGCAGAAAAGTCACCGCATCTTGTAGCGCGACATAGGCCCCCGTGATGCTGGCGGTACGCGTGCCGCCGTCGGCCTGGATGACATCGCAATCGATTTGTATGGTGCGCTCGCCGAGCGCCTTCATATCCACCACCGCGCGTAAGGCGCGGCCGATCAGGCGCTGAATTTCCTGCGTGCGGCCGGATTGTTTGCCGCGCGCGGCTTCGCGGTCCATGCGCGTGTTGGTCGAACGCGGCAGCATGCCGTATTCGGCGGTCACCCAGCCCTGCCCGCGGCCCTTGAGAAAACCCGGCACTTTTTCTTCGACGCTGGCGGTACACAACACCTTGGTGTCGCCGCATTCAATGAGTACCGACCCCTCGGCGTGACGGGTGTAACGGCGCGTAATACGCACGGCGCGCAGTTCGTCTGGACGGCGATTGCTTGGACGCATAATGTGCTATCTTTCCACAGTCAAAAAACCGCGATAATCCGATGATGGCGCCGGGCAACCAGCCGGCGCGACGCGCGTATTCTACCCTCCACACTCTGATTGAAAATAAATTCATGATTCACAGCATGACAGGCTATGCCAGCACCACCCGCGAGCTGACCGGCGCGGCGCTTTCCGTTGAAATTCGCTCGGTCAATCACCGCTATCTCGATTTGCAATTCCGTCTGCCCGAAGAGCTGCGCGTGCTCGAAACCGGGCTGCGCGAACTGATCACGGCGAAGCTGCAACGCGGCAAGGTCGAATGCCGTATCGGACTCAATGCGCTGCCCAACGCGGCGAAAGCGGCCGAGTTAAACAACGAGGCGCTCAAACAACTGCGCGCACTGTCGGAGAAACTGCGCCTGGCGTGGCCCAGCGTGCCCGGCCTCACCGCCGCCGACATTCTGCGCTGGCCCGGCATGCTGAGCGTACAGGAAGTCTCCGCCGAAGAAATGCGCGCCGACTGCTATGAGGCGCTGCAAGCGGTGCTGGAAGACTTTACCGACTCGCGCGCGCGTGAAGGTGAAAAACTCAAGGCGGTGTTGCTCGAGCGCATGGCCTCGATGGAAGAACGCATCGCCGTGGTGGCCCCGCGCATGCCGCAAATCATCGCCGCACACAAAGAAAAGCTGTCGGCCAAACTGCGCGAAGCGATGGCGGCTGCTGATGATGACCGTATCCGCCAGGAGCTCGGCTTGTTCGCCGCGCGCGTCGATGTCGACGAAGAACTGGCGCGCCTGAAAGCCCACCTGTCGGAACTCAAGCGCATCCTCAGCAAGGGCGGCGCGGTCGGCAAGCGGCTCGATTTCATGATGCAGGAACTCAATCGCGAAGCCAATACACTGGGCTCCAAATCGGTTGACGTCGAAGTCACGCGCGTCTCGCTCGATCTGAAACTGCTGATCGAACAGATGCGTGAGCAGATCCAGAATATCGAGTGAGGGCGCAGGCGTGAGCGGCCATCTTTTCATCATTTGCGCGCCGTCGGGTGCTGGCAAGACCAGCCTGGTGGCCGAGTTGCTGAAAATCGACCGCGGTATCCGCCTCTCGGTGTCGTACACCACACGCGCGCCGCGTAACGGCGAAGTCAACGGTCGCGATTACCATTTCGTGACCCCGGAAGACTTCAAGGCACGGCAGGCGGCGGGCGAGTTTCTCGAAAGCGCGCTGGTCCACGGCAATTACTACAGTACCTCGCGGGCATGGATCGCCGGGCAGCGTGCCGCTGGCAGCGACATTCTGCTCGAAATCGACTGGCAGGGTGCCGCCCAGGTGCGCCGGTTAATCCCCGAGGCCATCGGCATTTTCGTGCTGCCGCCCTCGATTGAGGCGCTGGTTTCGCGCCTGAATACCCGCGCCACCGACGCCCCTGAGGTAATTTCGGGGCGTCTGGACGCAGCCCGCGAGGAGATCAGCCACGTGAGGGACTTCGACTATGTTATTATCAACGATCAATTCGGCGTCGCTGTGCAAGATCTCGTCGCCATCGTCCGCGCACAACGCCTGCGTCGGGACGCCCAAACAGCCCGCCACAGCGGGCTCATCAACCGTATGACTTAGAGGTGCATTCATGGCACGCATTACCGTAGACGACTGCCTGAAACTGATCCCCAACCGTTTTAACCTGACCCTCGCCGCCACCTATCGCGCGCGCCAGTTGTGCAATGGCGCGGCCCCGATGGTCGAGGCCAATCGCGACAAGCCGACGGTGATCGCGCTGCGCGAAATGGCGCAGCTGAAATACGGCGTCGAAATCCTCGACAAAACCCCGGCCTGATCCAAACCCGGCCGTCGCTCCCCGCGCGGCCCGCACTACCAACCCGGCGCCGGGCGCCACGCCCGGCGATCGTTGTGGTAAGGTCAATCGCATCGTATTAGTGGTTGGCGATTAACCCCCAACATCCGAAGCGGCCATGCCTGAAGCTGCAAGCTATTTCAAGGAATGGTCCGGCTATCTGAAGCCGGAAGACGTGGCACGTCTTGAAACCGCCTATCACTTCAGCAAAGCCGCACACCTCGGCCAGTTCCGTGCCTCGGGTGAGCCGTATATTTCGCACCCGCTTGCCGTCGCCAACATCCTCGCCCAGCTGCACCTTGACGCGCAGGCGCTGACCGCGGCGCTGCTCCACGACGTGATGGAAGATACCGCCGTCACCAAGGACGAAATCGCCGCGCAGTTCGGCAAGCCGGTGGCCGAACTGGTCGATGGCGTGTCCAAGCTCGACCGCATCGAATTTGAAACCCACGAAGAAGCGCAGGCGGAGAATTTCCGCAAGATGCTGTTGGCGATGGCGCGCGACGTGCGGGTCATCCTGATCAAGCTCGCCGACCGCCTGCACAATATGCGCACGCTCGATGCGGTGCCACCGGCCAAACGCAAGCGCGTGGCCCGCGAGACGAGCGACATCTACGCCCCGATCGCCAACCGGCTGGGCCTCAACGCGCTCTATCAGGAGCTCGACGACCTCGCCTTCCGCCACTTGTATCCGGTGCGCTACAACGTGCTCTTCAAGGCGCGCAAGGCGGCGCGCGGCAACCGGCGTGAAGTGGTCGGCAAAGTACTCGAGGCGATCAAGAAAAAACTTGAACACGGCAAGATCGAGGCCGGCGTGCAGGGTCGCGAGAAGCACCTCTACAGCATCTATCGCAAGATGCGCGAAAAAAAGCTGAGCTTCGCCAATGTGCTCGACGTGTTCGGCTTTCGCATCATCGTCAAGGACGTGCCGTCCTGTTACCTCGCGCTGGGTGCCTTGCACGCGCTCTACAAACCGATACCCGGCGGCTTCAAGGATTACATCGCCATCCCGAAAGCCAACGGCTACCAGTCGCTGCACACCAAACTGTTCGGACCGTTCGGCAGCCCGCTGGAGATACAAATCCGCACGCAGGACATGCACAAGATCGCCGAGGCCGGGGTGGCCTCGCACTGGCTCTACAAAAGCACCGATGCCTCGCTTAACGAACTGCAGCAGAAAACCCACCAGTGGCTGCAAAGCCTGCTCGAAATGCAGTCGGGCAGCGGCGACTCGGTGGAGTTTCTCGAACACGTCAAGTTCGACCTTTTCCCCGACGAAGTCTATGTGTTCACACCCAAAGGGCGGATTCTTGCGCTGCCGCGTGGTGCCACGCCGGTGGATTTTGCCTACGCCGTACATACCGACATCGGCAACCGCTGCGTAGCGGTGAAGATCAACGAGGAACTGGTGCCGTTAAGAACCGAGCTGCGCAACGGCGACCGCATCGACATCGTGACCGCCTCGCATGCCAAACCGAACCCGATGTGGCTGAACTACGTCGTCACCGGTCGTGCACGCGCGCAGATCCGGCATTTTCTGAAGACAGTGCAATACGAAGAGTCAGCGCATCTGGGCGAACGCCTGCTCAACCAGGCGCTGGGCGCACTCGGTTCCGGTGTTGGCACGCTCAGCGATGCGCAGTGGAATAAACTAATCAAGGACAGCGGCGCCAAGTCGCGTCAGGACATCCTCGGCGACATCGGCCTCGGCAAGCGGCTGGGTGTCGTGGTGGCGCGGCGCCTGCTGGCGGTCGGCGACCCGCACACCGATGAACATAAATCATCGGCCCCCATCATCATCCGCGGCTCGGAGGGCATGGCAGTGCAGTTTGCCCAATGCTGTCATCCGATCCCGGGCGACCCCATCATCGGCCTCATCAACAAGGGCCAGGGCATGCTGATACACACGCATGACTGCCCGGTGATCGCGAAGACACGCTCGGACCCGGACAAGGTGTTTGACGTCGAGTGGGCGCCGGAGACGAAGAAGCTGTTCGACGTCAACATCCGCATCGTGGTGATCAACCAGCGCGGCGTGCTGGCCAAAGTTGCCGCCGAAATCGCGGCCTCGGATTCAAATATCGATAACGTCGCGGTGGCGCCGGATTCCGGTGATCAATACGCGACGATGCACTTCACGCTGCAGGTGTCCAACCGCCTGCATCTGGCGAAAATCCTGCGCAAACTGCGCAGCATTCCCGAGGTGGTGCGCATCGCGCGCGTCAACTCAGGGCCGGGATCTTCAGCTCAGCGGCGAGATCGTTAAGGCTTTTGAGCAAGGGCGCCGACAGCGGCGCACCCAGACGCAGGCTTTCTTCGAGACGCGCATGACTGCCCTCACCCGGCAAACGGATCGCCTCAACACCGGGCAGGCGCTGTGAGTTGCGGATATCGCGCACGAACGCATCGACCGACTGCTTGAACTCCGCCACTGGCTGAAACATCGCCACGTTAATGGCGACGATCACGTGTCCGGTATTGGTCGGCGTTGTGTCGTCGACGTTGAAATCAACCACATTACGGCCGTTTGCCGCGCCATTGAGTGTGCCGGCCAAGAGGCCGATGATCATCGACAGACCGTAGCCCTTGTAGCCGCCGATCGGCAGCAGAAAACCTTCATTCGATTTTTTCGGATCGAACAAAGGCTGACCCTGCCGGTCCATCATCCAGCCCTCGGGCATCATTTCGCCGCGCTGCGCCTTGGTCTTGACCTTGCCGTAGGCCGCCACCGTGGTCGCCATATCGAGCACGATGGGCGGTTCCTGGCCGGCGGGTACCGCCACTGCGATGGGGTTCGTTGATAACAACATGTCGATGCCACCCCACGGCGGCAGATGATTGGCGTTACCGACCGCGAGATACAAACCGATCATGTCGTGCGCCATCGGCATGCTGGCGTAGAGCGAAGCCGGCCCGGCATGATTGCTGTTCTGCACGCCGACCCACGCCACGCCCACCGTCTTCGCTTTTTCAATCGCCTTCTCGGTGGCGAAACGCATCACCAGATGACCCATGCCGTTGTCGCCGTTGACCAGCGCCATGCCCGGCGCTTCGCGCTCGACGCGGATATCCGGTTTGAGATTGACGGCCTGACCTTTGATGCGGCGTACATACTGCGGCAGACGGAACACACCATGTCCGTCGGCGCCGATCAAATCGGCACGCACCTGCAGTTCGGCGATGTTTTTTGCCTCCGCCGCCGAGATGCCGACGGCCACATAGGCGCGGGCGACAAACGCCTCAAGGTCTTTGATCGCAATGCGCAGCAGTTCACTCATACCGGAGCTCCGTTAATGTTTGGACGCGTGTTCTTCAAGCTCGACCAACGCACCAAGAAAGTCTTTCGGATGCACAAAGGCGATGCGTTCGCCGTGCACGTTGAGCTGCTTCTTGCCCTCGCCCAGCACGCG
>CAIWNB010000265.1 GCA_903913965.1 uncultured beta proteobacterium | reverse complement strand
TCCCTGTCAAAAGAACATTGCCGAAAACCCATATCACGCAGGGACTTAGATTCACTCCCCGGCAATCCACCCCAGCATGACTTCAGACCGCCCTCTCGCCCTGGTTTTGGCCTCCTCTTCGCCCTATCGCAGGGAGTTGCTAGCCCGCTTGCGCCTCGATTTTGAAACCGCGGTTCCCGACATCGACGAAGCCCCGCTTCCCGGGGAAGGCGCTCCCGCGCTTGCCCTAAGGCTGGCTATTGGAAAGGCAGCCGCCGTGGCGGCCCGATACCCGGATTCGCTGATTATCGGTAGCGATCAGGTCGCCATGAATGGCATGGAACAACTGCACAAGCCCGGGTGCCATGCCACCGCACGAAACCAACTGACGGCGATGAGTGGGCGTCGCATTACCTTTTTTACTGCACTCTGCCTTTTTAACTCGCACACTGGGCGCCACCAATCCGCGGTGGTGCCGGTGGAGGTCAAAATGCGTCAACTGGATGCGGCCGCCATCGACCGATATCTGGCGGCTGAGCAGCCCTATGATTGTGCCGGCAGCGCGCGCATCGAAGCATTCGGCATTACCCTCGTCGAAAAATTGTCGGGCGATGACCCGAACGCATTGATAGGGCTGCCACTGATCGAGTTATGCCGCATGTTACGCAACGAAGGCATTGATTTGCCATGACCACAGGAACACTACACGTCGTGCCGGTCACTCTGGGCGGAGAAGACGTCGCAGCGGTTTTGCCGCAAAGCGCCCGGGAAATCCTGACCGGGCTTGACTACTTCATCGTTGAAAACGAAAAAACGGCCCGACACTTCCTGAAACTACTGCCCCACCCCAAAGCGATACGCGAACTCACCCTGGAACTCTTCGACAAGGACAGCAGCCCAGAACGCGCGCGGTCTCTGCTACAGCCCCTGCTGTCCGGGCGCAGTGCGGCGGTCCTTTCGGAAGCGGGTTGCCCGGCGATAGCCGATCCAGGGGCCCGCCTTGTTGAGGCCGCCCCTCGGGCCCGTCTCAGGGTTACGCCTCTCGTAGGACCATCTGCTTTGTTATTGGACTTGATGTCCTCGGGTTTCAACGGCCAACGGTTCGCCTTTCACGGCTATCTTCCGGTCAAGGCGCAAGACTGCAAAAATGAGATCGCCAAGCTGGAGCGGGAGTCCCGCGAGCGGGATATGACCCAGCTTTTTATTGAAACGCCGTACCGCAACGAGGCGTTATTTAATACCCTGCTGGAATGCTGTCAGCCGAATACAAGATTATGCGTCGCCGCAGACCTGACGCTACCGGACGAATCGGTGCAAAGTGCGTCGATCAGCGACTGGCGACAGCGCAGCGATGTGGTGATCGGTCGTCGCCCGGCTGTATTTCTGCTCTATGCGCGTTAAAGCCAGGGGCAATGTTGCCGGTTAGCGCAGTTGTGCGCCACCACCGGCCGATTTAACCAAGGCCTCTGCCATGGTCGCGCCAAATTTGCGGGCGACGCGCTCAGCCAGATTTTGCCGCAGTGTGAAATCGACCACTTCCTCGGCCTTGATAACGTCGCGTGCCACTGATTCGACGTTACCAATGGCATCGGCCAGACCCAATTCAATGCTTTTCTCGCCAGTCCAGATCAGGCCACTGAAAACCTCCGGCGTCTCTTTGAGTCGTTTGCCGCGACCGTTACGCACTACCGTGATGAATTGCTGGTGGATCTCAGCAAGCATTTTTTCCGCGTACTCGCGATGGGCAGCGGTGAGCGGTGCGAACGGATCAAGAAAGCGCTTGTTTTCGCCAGCTGTAATGGCGCGTCTTTCAACACCGAGTTTTTCCATTATCCCGGTAAAACCAAAGCCGTCCATAACAACGCCGATCGACCCCACGATGCTGGCCTTATCGACATAGATTTGATCGGCAGCGGCTGCCACGTAATACCCGCCAGAAGCGCAGATATCCTCGACCACCACGTAGAGCGGGATATTCGGATACTGGGTTCGCAAGCGTTTGATTTCGTCATTGATATAGCCGGCCTGCACCGGACTGCCACCGGGACTATTGATTCGCAGTACGACGCCCTGGGTATTGGCATCGCGAAAGGCCGCCTGTAATCCCGAGTTGACGCTGTCCGCACTCGCCGGACTTTCTGCCGCGATGACCCCGCGCAACTCAACCAGGGCGGTGTGTTTGCCGGAAGTCGTGTGTTCGCCCTGGTGGAACCAGCCCATACCGACGAACAACACCACAAACAAATAAACCATCAGCAGCATCTTGAAGGCGGTGCCCCAGCGACGTGTTGCGCGCTGCTCGGCAATCGCGGCCAGCGCCACTTTTTCCAGTACGCCGCGCTCCCAGTTGGGATCCTGATTTTCCTGCCCTGCTTCAGCCATGGTTTATTTCTTCATCCGTTAAGTAAACATTTCCGTCCCGCTCACCCACTGCGAGCGCCATCAAGCGCCGGCCTTTGCACGGACCGCTGACACAAAATCCGGTGTCTGGCTCATAGGTCGCGCCGTGAGTTGTACACATCAAGTATAACCCTGAACTCTCGAAGAATTCGCCCTCGGTCCAGTCAAGCTCGACGGAAATATGTGCACACTGGTTCAAATAGGCGTGCACACCCCCACCATAGCGGACGACGAAGGCGGGTAAGGTTTTATCTTCGCGGAGCACGCTAAAGCGAACGCCTTTGCCTCCATCGAGCAGTTCACTGGCGGCACAAATCAGGCGTGTTTGATTAACCATGCCCATAGCTCATGCGGCTCGACAAAACATTCCAAAGGATCGCAGTCCCGCAATTGCTGCGCGGGATGCGCGCCAAAAGCTACAGCAACACCGGTGATGCCGGCATTTTTTGCCATCTGCAGGTCGTGCGTAGTGTCCCCTATCATGAGGGTTTTTGACTTATCGATGCCGAGTACCGTGTGTAACTCCAACAACATGTCAGGCGCGGGTTTGCTGGCGGCTTCTTCGCCGCAGCGGGTGGCGTGAAACACGGAGGCAAGTCCTGTGCGCGCCAGCACACGGTCGAGGCCGCGCCGGCTCTTGCCGGTTGCCACAGCCAGGTAATGCCCTTTTTCCTGTAAGGCGCGCAGCGTTTGCTCAGCGCCGGCAAATAAGGGGGCCGATTGCTCGCGCGAAACAAAATGATGGCGGTAACGATCCACCACCTGCGGATATATCGAGGGCGGCACTCCCGGCAGAATGTAACGCAGGGCGTCATAGAGGCCAAGGCCGATCACATGTCGCGCGCGCTCATCCGCCGGCACCGGTAGACCGATATCGGCGCAAGCTGACTGCAGAGCCCCCGCAATTACGGCCGTCGAATCCATCAGCGTGCCATCCCAGTCAAACACCAACAACTCAAACCGATGCGGAATTTTTAACCTCCAGAGAATCGACAAAGCGCACCAGTTCTTGGGGTAACGGGGCTTCGATTTTTACCGTAAGACCTTCCAGCGGATGTAAAAAAGACACACTGGACGCGTGCAGAAACATGCGCTTCAGACCACTGTGCAGCAATTCTTTGTTGCGGGCGAAGTCGCCGTATTTGTCATCCCCGGCGATCGGATAGCCGACGTGGGCGAGATGCACACGGATCTGGTGGGTGCGCCCCGTCTTCAGTTCGGCACGCACCAGGCTGTAATCGCGCCAGGCCTTTTGCAGTTCAAAGATGGTGTGCGAATTCTGTCCTTCAGCTTCAACCGAAACGCGGCGCTCGCCAGAGGGCAGCAAATATTTTTTCAGGTTTACTTTCACGCTCTGACGGGGGTTGTGCCACTTGCCCAACACCATTGCCGAGTAATACTTGGTCACCCGCCCTTCGCGCAGCTCTTCGTGCAGGGCGACCAATGCGCTGCGTTTCTTGGCCAGCAGCAGCACCCCGGAAGTATCCCGGTCCAGCCTGTGCACCAATTCCAGAAAACGCAGCAGCGGGCGCTGCGCCCGCAGTTGCTCGATCACCCCGAAGCTCAC
>CAIWNB010000264.1 GCA_903913965.1 uncultured beta proteobacterium | reverse complement strand
TTTCGCCAATCAGGATTTGCGCAAGCAATTTACCGACGCCGGCACCGAAGTTATCGTCAACACACCCGAAGAATTCGCGTCGAAACTAAAAAGCGAAATCGAACGCTATCGCAAGCTAGTCGCATCGACCAGCCTGCAATCCCTGTAAAGCCATATCTCACGACAACCGACGCGCTGGCCCCGCATGCCATCAACTAATGCGGTCACACCGGCCAGTTAAGAGTTGACGGCGCATACTCAGTTCTAGCAGGTTGCAAAAAAAGGACTTTCCCATGACTCTTACCACCGCCTGGCTTGAGCAGACTGCGTGCAACTGCCTGGCAATCGCCGGCATCCTGTTGCTACCCACATCGTTGATGGCACAACCAACCGGCACAGCGCAAGACTTTCCTGCCAAACCCATACGCATGGTGGTCGGCTTCACCCCGGGCGGCACGCTACCCGATACCACGGCACGCCTGATCGGGCCGCGAATCTACGAGGCATGGAACCAGCAAGTGATCGTTGAAAACCGTCCGGGAGCGGGCGGCGTGATCGCCGCCGACATCGTGGCCAAAGCCAACCCCGACGGCTACACACTGCTCTCCGCATCCTCGGGCCACGCATCCATACCCGCGATCCACGCGTCTTTGCCGTATGACACGCTGAAGGATTTTGCCGGTGTCACCCTCACTTCACGCGGCGCATTTTTGCTGGTTGTTGCCGCCAACTCGGAAATAAAGAGCGTCAAGGAACTCATCGCCCAGGCCAAAGCGCGTCCGGGCAAACTCAACTTTGGATCAGCAGGTACCGGTAGCGGCACGCATTTCGCCGTCGAACTGTTCCGGGAGATCGCAAAAATAGAAATGGTGCACGTGGCCTACAAAGGACCGGCCGAAGCCATTACCGATACCATTGCCGGCCGCGTGCAATTTTTTATGCCGCCGTTGGGGAGCGCGGCGGGATTGGTTAAAGATGGAAAACTCCTCGCACTGGCGGTCGGCACCAGTAAACGCGTGCCAGGGTATATGGATATTCCAACCCTAGCCGAATCAGGCGTTACTGGCTACGAGTGGGACGCATGGTCCGGGATCCTCGCGCCGGCCAAAACGCCACGCGCAGTCATCGATAAATTAAATCGTGAAATTACCCGCATTCTCAGCCTTACCGAAGTGCAGCAACGTCTGCTTGCCAGCGGCGTTGAAGCTGCACCGACCACGCCTGCGCAATTTGACAAACTCATTGCCGACCAAGTGGCCCTTACCAGCCATCTTGCCCGCACCGCGGGTATCAAGATTAATTAACGAGGGGCTAGTGCCGGATATCCCACCGGACAAGACAACTGAAAAAGCCCCAGACCCTGCTCAGCCAAAACAGACGGACCAGGAGATGTGTGCTGCCGGGCCTGCGCCCCCCGTCGATTACAGCGGGGTTTTCTTCGGCGGCGGCACGCCGACCACAGCAATGCGGATGTTTTCGGTACTGTTGTTTAAGAGCTGATGTTCAATAACACCGGCCGGCATATAGATCGTATCGCCGGGACCGACCGCCTGTTCTTCGACCGCCCCGCTTTCGGTCTTCCACTGCACCACGCCATGACCACTGAGGACAAAATAAATCTCCTCAAAATCGGCGGGATATTCAACCTTATTACCGTCGACAACATAGCTGTCATGCTTGTGCCAGTGATGCGGACTGAAGCCCGGGCAGATTTCATCAACATTAAAAAACAACTTGCTCGAAGTAACGACTTTACGGATCTTTCCAGCCTCTTCTCCGAAGCCACGGATATTTTGTGTCGGAACCTCATCTGCCTTGATAATTTTTAGCTGCGCCACCGCACTCTCCTTTGCAAACTATAATTTACGCTGACTTTATCCAACGGATCGCTGCGTAATTCCCGAGGTCAATGATAGAACAGATTTGCCCCATGGTGTCAGGCCAAACAGTTAGACTGCGCACCGTGATTTGCCCGCTGCGGCGACGACAACCCTGCGTGGTATCCGCAACCGGTGGTACGCATTTTTGCGACGGATGCCATATGCGTCAGCAAACCCATCCGCATTACAGATAAAGAAGCCTCAGGAACATGCCCAGATTGCCCTCGAATATCCGCGCCATCAGTCTTGATCTCGACGACACACTCTGGCCGGTCGGCCCCACCATCGTACGCGCTGAACAACGCGCGCAGGCGGCGCTCACCGAACACGCCCCACAAATCGCTGCAGTCTGGGACATTGGCCGGCTG
>CAIWNB010000263.1 GCA_903913965.1 uncultured beta proteobacterium | reverse complement strand
GGTGGATGCCTGGATATTTTTGCCCGGCATCGGGTCAAGATCGAGACCTCGGCGCGGCGGATTATTGCAGAGATGGGTGCGGATGATCTCGAGCGCACCAGTGAGATCGTACTCTCGCCATCATTTTTGTAAGGCGACGTATTTCTATCCCCGGGATGGTTGCCGACGAGGTCGCGGCAAGTGTGCTGACCTGACACACAACGTTTGTGATGGCCGGCGGCCGCGCATTCGCGGCGGGGCCGCTACGGAGTGATAAACTGCGGCGGTTGTCTGGGCGTGTTCGTATTGATTAATCACAAGGGCCGCGGTTAGCCACATAAGGGCGCCGACCGGTGCCGTGCCGGAGGAGACTGCAGTGCATGTATTCGATTTGAAGAAAGAGCAGGAATGGCGCGCCGACAGGCACGTGGAAAAGATACTCGGTCGTTTTGGCGGTGGTGACGTTACTGTTGCCTGTTGGGAGCCGGGACAGATTTGCGCGTACCACTGTCATCCGGATGCGACGGAAATTTATTTCTGTCTTGAGGGTGGTGGCAAGATGCGCACCCCCGAGCGTACTGTTGATATCGTGCCTGGTGGCTTTGTGGTGCACCCCGGCGGCGATCTGCATGAATACATCAACGGCCCGCAACGCAGTCTGCTGTTTCGCGTGCGTTACGGTACTGCGATGACGTCCCATGCGGTGTCGTGGAATACGAATCCGGAATGGAAGCAAAAAGACGCCGATGCGGAATTTTTCAAGAAATTCCCCGAGCGCTTGGCCTCTGAAGTGAAATAGTTTTCCCCGACGGCCCCCGCCTGCCAATCAGGCTGGGGTCAGTCCTGCAGTGTTGCCAGATATTCGACCAGCGCCTGTATCCGGTAGCTGATCGTGATCTCGTCTTCCTCGCGTACGCCGCGCGGGCCGCCCGTCGCTGATTCGATATCCCGTTTGAAGATCGCACCCCACGCCGGCATTTCATGCGGGCCGCGTGCCTTGGTCATGGTACGGCCGTCGATCCGTTGGGCAATTTGTTCTCGCGGGAAGGTGCCGCCGTTTTTGATTTTGAGCTCGCGCAAAGAAGAAGGGCGGCGGATCAGCATGTCGGCGAGCCAGCCGTCGCCGCGTGCTTCGGCGCCATGACACATGGCGCAGCGCGTATTGAATTCCCCTTGACCGTGTGCTGTTTCCGCAGCGAGCCCGGTCATGCTGGCGGCGCACCAGATGACGCCGGCCACGATGCTGATTATGGGGTGCGTTTTGATGATCGATCTCCTCGGCTTCAAACAGTGCTGCGTATTGCTGGCAGTATTGCGCCTCACGCCGGCGCGTTATTGATCTATCGCAAGAAATCGTCGCTTGATATTTGGCCGGTTTTTGCTGCCAGCACGGTTGCGTGCGCGAGCACATTGGTCAGATGAGGTGTCGCCGAGGGCTTGCAGGGGCCGCTATGGCCGGGTGGCCGCATTGCTGCGGCTGGTGCGGCTGTCACCGTGCTTACAAGGTTACAATAGGCGCTTTCCACCGGTGTCTTCCGACCGGAAACGGCGAGCGCCGTGTTCCGTGGGTCTGGTATAGCCATGTCGATCCGATTAGTTCTTGCCCTGGCGTTGTGCAATATGACCAGCCTGCGTGCCGGGCGGGTGTTGTTTGCCTTGTATGCCTTGAGCCTGGACGCGACACCGATCACGGTCGGGGTCCTGGCCGCCTTGTTTGCCTTGTTCCCCGGCGTGATGTCGTGGCCGGTGGGGATGGTGGCCGACCGTTTTGGTTCGCGCTGGCTCTTGATCATAGGCACCACCGGCACCGGTATCGCCATGCTGGTGCCGTATTTTTATCCGGGCATGGGCGGCCTGTTTGCGGCGGCCAGCATACTGGGCTTTTCTTTTGCCCTCTACAACGTTTCTCTGCAAAACCTGATCGGCCTTATCAGCACGACAAATAATCGTACACAAAATTTCAGCAATTTCGGTCTGGCCCAATCAATCGCCTCGTTCTTCGGGCCGATGGCAGTCGGCTTTGGTATTGATCATGTCGGGTATGGCAGCACTTGCATGTATTTCGCGCTCATCTCGATCTTGCCGGTGTCGATGTTGGCGCTATGGGGGCACGCGTTGCCACCCGGTACACGCAAAGCCAATGACGGGGGCAGCGTTTTGCATACCCTCAAGGATGCCGGTTTGTGGCGCATTCTGGCCACCGGCAGTCTGGTGGTCGAGGGCATTGAGCTCTACCAGTTTTATATGCCGGTCTATGGACACGCGATCGGTATATCAGCGTCGGCCATCGGCGTCATCGTGGCGATGTTCGCGGCGGCATCCTTTGTGGTGCGTCTGGTGATGCCGCTGATCCTCGCCCGTCTGAGTGAGAAAAAGATATTGGCCTACTCTTTTTATCTCGGTGCACTGGGCTTCATCCTGCTGCCGTTTTTTCAGGGTGTTGTCGCGCTGTCGCTGATTTCGTTTTTGATCGGCCTCGGACTCGGCTGCGGACAGCCGATTACCATGACACTGGCCTTTAGTAATTCGGTCGCAGGCCGCTCTGGCGAGATTATGGGTCTGCGTGTCACCATCAATAATCTGACGCGCGTGGTGGTGCCCATCATCTTCGGCAGTATCGGCACGTTGTTCGGCATGTTTGCCGTCTTCGGTGTCAGTGCATTGATGTTGGGCAGCGGCGGCGTGTTAACGCGGGAAAAAAAGAAGAACGCCGCCGACGTCGAAGACCGATTGCCTTAGCGCGAGAGTAGCGCGATGGCGGTGGCTGCCAACGGCAGATAAAACAGGATGCGCAGTTTTTTCTCGGGTAGCCGGTGCGCCATTGCTACACCCGCGCGCATGGTCGCGAGGGCACCAATACAAAGCGGCAGCCCCAAATGCCAGATCACACGGTCGTGATAGGCATAGGTGAAAAAACTCGCCACCGCCCCCGGTGCGATGGCGGCGAAGGCCAGGCCCTGCGCGCGTTGTTGCACGAGACCGAACAGGCGTGTGAGTAGCGGTGTAGCGCATATCGCCCCACCGATAGTAAAGAAACCGGTCAGGCAGCCGCAGAATGCGCCGACCGCCGGCGACCAGCGCATATTGACCCGCTTGCGTTGGGGGCGCGGGGCAAAACGTGGCAATTCGGAAATCACCATATACGCAACCAGCAATAACAAAAAAATCGAAAACACGCGGCGCAATTGCTGCGGGTCGAGATAGAGCGCAAGCAGCGTGCCGAGGTAACCCGTAATACAGCCGGCGATGGCGATGCCTGGCGCGTAGCGCGCATCGACACTGCCGTGGCGGTAGTAATGCCAGAGCCCGAGGATCACGGTGGGGGCGGCCATGACATAAGTCGTGCCCTGTGCGTATTGCTGTTCAAGGCCGAAGCCGAGTGCCAATACCGGGACCGCCAGCATGCCGCCGCCGACGCCAAAGAGCCCGCCGGCAAAGCCGATCGCAGCGCCGATGGCGGCGACGGCAATCCATTCAATCAGTATTTCCATCAGCGGCTTGGGGCTGCGCGCGGTGTGCGCGCCGTTCCATCCTAGAGTGAGAGGGGGTATCAATAACGCCGTGATATTCTGAGGCAGTGGCGTTTGTGTGGCAATGCGGTGGTTCAAGACCGGATCTGCGGCATGATCAGAATTTTTCTGCATGGGCTATCGCGCTTGCCTGCGCCGAATGCTGTGTAATGGCCGAGGCAGCCGAGTAAAAGGAAGAGAAGTGGCCGTAAAAAAAATATTGTTTGAGCAGGATACTTCCGTCACCGCCACAACGCAGGTGGCGGTGGCGGGCACCTCGCAAACACTGAGCCGCGAGCAAAAGCAGTTCAACAAGCTGATCGCGCAGATCGCAGCGACGCGCCATGAGCTGACGCAATGGCGTGAATTTGTCGACGAGATGCGTCGCTTCCATGCGGCGAAGATCACGCCATTGCTGACCGAGATACGCCAAAAGCGGCTCTTGCTGCTTGCACTGTATGACCGGGCTATGGATGGCACTTTGCTCAACCAGCGCGAGCGTTTGAAGCTGGCCGACATCATCTGCGCGTTGGTGCGCGAACTGGTTGCTGAGGAGGAAACGCCCGAACTGGTGCGACTCTACAATAAGTACAGCGAGATCAGTTACACCGATGAGCAGGCGTTCGAAACCGAATACATGGCTGAAATGGCCAGCGAGATCTTTGGCGTCAAGCTCGACCACGACGACGTCACAGGCTCACATCGGGATACCGCGCAGCGCATTGCTGAGAAAGTGGAGGCGGCCGAGGTGGCGCGCAGGGCACGGCGCGAGGCGCGTGCGCAAAAGAAGAAGCTGCAAGACCCCAAGGTGGCCGAGCGCGAAGAACAACGCGCAGAGGCGCGCGAGCAGGCCGCACAGCATGCCACCCAGTCCATACGGGAGGTGTATCGCAAGCTGGCCAGTGAGCTGCATCCTGATCGCGAGCCCGATGAAGTCGAGCGTCAGCGCAAGACGGTCTTGATGCAAAAGGTTAACCAGGCCTACAACGACGGCGACCTTTTGACGCTCCTTGAGCTGCAGCTGGAAATCGAACAAATCAACCCGGCTGCTCTTGCTGGCATGGCGCGTGAACGACTATTACGTTTTAACGCAGTGTTGACGGAGCAGTTGCAACGCTTGCGCGAAGCGCTCGACGAAACCATCGCGCCTTTTGTGATAACGGCAGGCCCGCGCACACCTTACACTCAAAGGCAGGTGACGCCGCAGGCTATCCAGCAGTCGCTCAATGCAGAGGTGGCGGATTTACGGGATGGTTTGGGGGCGATTAACGCCGATCTGTACGATCATGCGGACACCAAGAACCTCAAACGTGCGCTGAAGCACTATCGGATGGGCACCTTTGAGCGTGACGCGAGCGATGCTGTGGCCGAACTGCAGGAGTTAATGGCGATGGCGCAGCCTGTGACGCGCCCGAAAAGACGGCGCCGCTAGGAGGGGGGCGTGTAGAGGCATGCCGGTCGGACTGGGCAGAGTAACTGCGGGGGTAAGTTGGCATTGATGCACGAGTAAAAGCACAGGTATTCAGACTATTTATCTCGGCGACGTTGTCAGTTAAACGGGAGTTTCTTCTGCAAATACGAACGCCCTGCGGCTAGGCAGCGAGCTTTTGTACCCCTTGAGGGGCTTGTTGCCTTGCTTGCCAGAGATCGAATTGCATCTGCATACCCAACCACAAGTCAGGACTCGTGCCGAGAGCCTTCGAGAGCCGCAATGCCATGTCCGCCGTAATGCCAGATCGGCCATTGAGTATCGCTGAAAAAGCTTGGCGCGAGACCCCAAGCTTTTTGGCTGCAGTTGTTACGCTGACGTCCGCGGGCAGATACTCCTTGAGAACAGCTCCCGGATGCGGAGGGTTGAACATTCTGGACACGTGAATACTCCTTAGTGATAGTCGAGATAATCAATCAGCTCGGCATCAGTGCCGGTGAATCGAAAAATCAGTCTCCAGTTACCGCTGACAGAAACCGACCAGTAACCCTTACGCTTGCCGGTTAAGGCATGTAAACGCCAGCCGGGAGCATTCATGTCGACCGCTTTTGTCGCGGAATCGAGGGCAAACAGCATCGTCTTTAGGCGATCAGAGTGATGTGCCTGAATGCCGGCCTTGCTGCCTGATCGAAAAAAAGCTTCGAGCCCCTTGTGCTGAAACGACTTGATCATCGGTTAACTGTAAGGTGTCGCTTTACGCTTGTCAAGCTGCTATTTTCCTGATTTTGAGGTTGGGAAAAGCACGGGTTTTGTGTTGGAGAACGCCGTGTTGCCCGAATAGTCGCGCTAGAATCGGCCCTCGCATCATTGAACCATCACATTCGAAAGCGGAGAGATTCATGAACACAGCAGTCAAGCCGATGTCGCAGGAACGCGATTACAAAATCATCGTCGAAAAAGACGTCAAGATTCCGCTGCGCGATGGCGGCTTTCTCTACGGCGATATTTACCGTCCCGACAGTGGCGAAGAAAAATTCCCCGTCTTGATGAATATAGGCCCTTACCAGAAAGACAAGGTGTGGGTGCCGCCGCACGATCTGGAGGAAAAAGCCAATCCCTATATGAACTGGGAGACCGCCAATCCGATGTGGTGGGTGCCGCGCGGCTATGCGCTGTTTCGCGTTGATACGCGCGGCTCGGGAAAATCGCCGGGCATGTCTGAGCCGAGCTCCTATCAGGAGGCGGTTGATTGCTACGACTGTATCGAGTGGGTGGCGAAACTGCCGTGGTGTTCGGGTAACGTCGGTACCATGGGGGTTTCATATCACGCGGCGTTTCAGTGGAAGGTCGCAGGCCTGCAGCCGCCGTCGCTGAAGGCGATTATTCCGTGGGAAGGCCGTGCCGATCAGTATCGTGATCAGGCCTATCACGGCGGGATCTTCGCGATGGGTTTTATCGCCAGCTGGCACAACCGTAACACCGCCTGGCATCTGCTCGGCAAGCCGCGGGCCTACAACCCCGAGGCTTTCAACAATAATATGCTGTGGAATTACATGCGGAATGATCTTGATTCCGAGTTCTGGCGTCAGGCCAGCGCGCGCTGGGACAAGGTCAAGGTGCCGTTCTATAGCTGCGGTAACTGGGGCGGTTTCGCCATGCACTTACGCGGTAACACCGAGGCTTTTACGCAGGCCGCTTCCAAGCACAAGAAGTTGCGCATCCATACCGGTTCGCATTACCACCCCTTCCATTCCGAAGAAGGGCGCATCGATCAGCTGCGTTTCATGGATTACTGGTTGAAGGGCATCGACACCGGCATCATGGACGAACCGCCGGTCAAGCTGGAGATCCGTACCGGCGGCGTCTTGAAGCCCAGTGGCGCCTATCAGTTCCGCTTTGAGAACGAATGGCCGCTGGCGCGTACTCAATGGACCAAGTTCCATCTGAACATTGAACGCGATGCCTCTGACAAGAAGGACGCGATCGAGGGCAGTCTCGTGCCCGCATCGGCGAAGACGGTGGCGAAGGCGACCTATCCGGGGGCGGCTGCGACCCGGCCCGGCAAAGCGCCGCGCGGGATTTCTTTTGTCACGCCGCCGCTGGAGCACGATACCGAAGTCACTGGCCCGATCGTCTTGAAGTTGTGGGTGTCGAGCAGCAGCGAAGACATGGACATCTTTGCCACCATTCGCAACATTGATACCGAGGGCAAGGATGTCTGCGAAATCGGTCAGCAGGAGGATGAAATCGCCTGTGTGACCAAGGGCTGGCTACGCGCCTCCCATCGCAAGCTCGATCAAGAGAAATCAACGCCGCACCGCCCTTACCATGCGCACGACGAACATCAGTGGCTCAAGCCGGATGAGGTCGTCGAATGTGATGTCGAGATCTGGCCGACCTCGATGGTGTTCCGTAAAGGGCACAAGATCCGTCTTGATATCGGTCCGGTCGATGGCATTGCGAGTCTTTACTTTTCGCATTTTCATGCGGACTACAATCAGGGAGCGCTTAACAGCGTGTATTCCGGCGGCGACAAGGAGTCGTATTTGCTGCTGCCGATCATTCCGCCAAAATAAGCACCTGCGCCGCCGCGTTTTGATTTGCCACGCGGCGGTGTTTCTGCAAAACTGGCAGTTGAAAACTTAGAATAATTCCTCAGGATTTCAATGCAAAGAACCCTCGCAGTCATGCGGCGTTTATGCGCCGTGTTCGCATGTGCAGTCTGTGCGTTTGCGGGCTGCGGTGTGGCCGGTGCGGCGGAAGCCGAGCTGCTGAGGGTCAATCTTTTTCCGACTGCCAAACAATTACCGTTTTTGCTGGGCATAGAGCGCGGCATCTTTGCCCGCCACGGCATCCGGCTTGATCTGCAATACACGGAAAATTCAACCACCCAGCGCGCGGCGCTCGCTGACGGCACCGTCGATATCGTCCATTCGGCGGTCGACAACGCGGTGGCGATGGTCGAGATCGCCGGTAAAGACGTGGTGATCGTGATGGGCGGCGACAGCGGTTCTAACGAATTTATCGTGCAGCCGCATTTGAATACCTTTGCCGATCTGCGCGGCAAAATCCTCGTCGTCGACGCCACCGATACGGCATTTGCCCTGCAGGCGAAAAAGATACTCGCTAACAACGGCTTGCGCGAAGGCGTGGATTACCGGATCAAGGCGATCGGCCGCGGCGCCCAGCGCCTGCAGGCGATGATTGATGATAAGAGCCACGCGGCAGCTATTATGAACCCACCGTTCTCGGTGCAAGCAGTGCAGATGGGTATGAAAAGTCTGGGGCGCACCGTCGATTTGCTCGGGCCTTACCAATCGGCAGGCGTTTTTGTGATGCGTAGCTGGGGCCGCGAACACGGGCCGCTGCTGGAAAAATATCTGGCCTCTTATGTGGAGTCGCTACGTGGCGTCTTTGACCCGGCTAATCGTGCTGATTGCGTGCGGCTGCTGATGGCTCAGCTGAAGCTGTCAAAAGACGAAGCCGAGTCAACCTACCGCCTCTTGCTCGATCCGCAAATTGGCTATGTCCGGGATGCGCGGCTTAGCCCAGAGGGTTTCAGGGCGACACTGGCCCTGCGTGCTGAAATCGAGAATAAGGGCGGTGCGTTGCCGCCACCGGAAAAATATCTTGATCTGTCGTATTACCAGCGCGCGATCGCAACGCTGCCGCGCTAGATGTTCGCAACATTTTTTCTAACGAGCCCGACCAAGGGCGCATCCCACAGGAGAAACGATGATACGTAAACTCAGAACCCAGCGCGACGACCAGCAATGGATGCTTGACCTTGCGCTCAATATGCGCGGCCGCGTGCAGAATTTTGAGCGTGACGACGCCGAGGTGCCCTCGGGCAAGCGCGCACGCAACTACCGCATGCTGCCGAAGGTCTGGCGTGAGGCGGGCGAGAAGCACGAGAAATTCGCCAAGCGTGCACACGCGATGGGCGCGAATGAAACGGCCTGCTATCACTATGACCATGCGATCGAGTCCTATCGCATGGCGCAGCATCCGATTTATTTCGACAACCATCCGGTGAAGAAATTTCTCTACAAGAAAATGTCCGAGATGGTCGACCTGCGGAGCAAGGTTGCGAGCTACCCGATCGAGCGCGTGGAAATTCCGTTTGACGATGGTAAGACCATTTCCTGCCTGTTACATCTGTTGCCGGATCGTCGCAAGGCGCCGGTGGTGATTTACGTGCCAGGTATGGATCAAACCAAGGAAGTTTTTCCGAAGGCCTTCCACAACATTGCGCTGTCGCGTGGCTTTCATGTGATTGCCATCGACGGTCCGGGGCAGGGCAATTCGAACATGCAGAAGATCCGTTCGGTCGGCGACAACTATGAGCGCGCCGGCGCGGCGGTGATCAGCTATCTGCAAAAGCGCAAGGAAGTTGATAAAAACAAGATCGCTATCTACGGTATCAGCATGGGCAGCTACTGGGCGCTACGCTTGTCGAGCTACGACCACCGCGCTGCTGCGGTCGTCAGTTCGGTCGCTTGCTTCAACCCGAACAACACCATCTTTACGCAGTCCTCGCCGCGCTTTAAACAGATGTTCATGTATATGGCCGGATATGAAGACGAGGCGAAGTTTGACGCGGAAGTCGCTGGTGACATGACGGTGCGCGGCTATCTCGACAAGGTGAAGTGCCCGACGTTGCTGGTGACGGGCGAGTTTGATCCGCTGTGCCCGTTGGAAGACGCGGTGGAAGCCTTTGACGACCTCAAGGTACCGAAGGAAATGTGGGTGATCGAGAACCAGTATCACCCGCTCTGGGGCCTGCCCAACTTCGGCGGCATGGACTGTCACGACTATGTGATGGACTGGCTGAATGCCTTGTTCAGCGGCAAGCGCGTGCCGAAGAAGGCCGGTCGCATTTCCTACGTCAAAGAGAACGGTGACGGCCCGTGGGGTGACTGCGCCTGGACGCCGCCGATCAAGAAGGGGCAGGCCTACTTTTGATTGCTGTTTTTTACGCATCTCGCTGGCCGTAAGGCATGCCAGTCATCTTCCTCCCCTCTTGAGGGGGAGGATTGAGGGGGGAGGAGAGCGTTGACTGTCCTCCCCATCCCCGCCAAATCCCTCAAGGGGAGAAGGCGTTGTTCGTAACGGTAAATGTGCGCTCGCGAGTGATCTGGACGCGCTGCGCGTTTGTAGTCTTGGAGGATGCCTATGCGCACCGAACTCGTCACAATCCAAACGCCGACCATCCCGATCGACGGCGCTTATCACACGCCCGACAGTGGCACGCCGCATGGCGCGGTGTTGCTGTTTCATGGCAATACGATGAATTTTTACACCGGCATGTCGCGCTTTCTGCCGCCGGTGCTGACCAAGCTGGGTTTCGCTTGTCTCGCCTTTAACCGTCGTGGTCATGATGTGATCACCACGCGCAACAGTCGCGCTGCCGAGGGTGGGGCATTTCAAACGACCGCCGAGGCGCTCGAAGACAACCGTCTTGCCGCGCAATGGCTGGCGGCGAAGGGTTTCCCTGCGCCGGTCGTCATCGGCCACAGCAACGGCGGCATGTTGGGGACACAACACGTCGTCGATCATCCGCAGACGCCGGCGCTGGTGCTGCTGTCAGCGGGGCGCGGTGGCCGCACATCGATGCAGGCGAGCGGAGATCGCGATAGGGTCGGTCCCGGCGAGCAATTTCCGGAAATCCTCGCGCAGGCGCAGGCTGCGGTGAAAGCGGGGCGTCCGCAGGAACTGCTTTTCATGCCAGGCTGGTGGTGGGTGATCGGTGCGGAAAGTTTTCTGGATCGCGCCGAGACCGTGCCGTCGACTGTAGAACTCGCGGCGAAAATCAAATGTCCGGTGTTTTGTATCCGTGGCGGTCTGGAGCCGCGTGACCGTTATCCGGCCGAGGAATATGCGGCCGCCGCCGCCGGGCCGTGTAAGGTCGAGATCGTGCCGGATTGTGACCACTTCTATAACGGTCATGAAGACGTTGTCGCGGCGCATGTTGCGGCATGGTTGACTGCAACGTTTAAATTACCGAGCCCGGCGTGACGGGCTGAGTGCAGGTGCGGCGTGTCGGTTGCCGCGGGATGGCGTTTACAAAGGAGGAGACCTATGTTGCGCAGCATACGAAAAGACGTGGTGACGCTGATGGCCTTGCTACCACTGTGTGGTGGCGCGGTTGCCGCGCAAACGACGGCGGATTATCCACAGCGTCCGGTGCGGGTAATCGTACCCTACGCGCCGGGCGGTGCTACCGATATTGTGGCGCGTATCCTTGCGCCGAAACTCTCGGAGCGTTTGAAGCAACAGTTCGTGGTCGACAACCGGGCCGGTGCGGCAGGCAATATTGCGGTGGAACTGGTCGCTACCGCGCAGCCTGACGGGCATACCCTGCTGGTTGGCAATATCTCAACAAACTCGATCAATCCGCTGCTTTTTGCCTCGAAACTTAAAGTCGATGCAATGCGCGATCTGGCCGGTGTGACGCTGCTGGCGTCGATCCCGAATGCGATTATCGGCGGGCCGAAAGTGCCCGGCACCACGTTGAAGGAGGCGATTGCCTATATCAAGGATCGCCCCGGCCAGTTCAACTTTCAGGCGCCGCTCGGTTCGTATTCGCATCTCGACATGCTGGCGCTGACGGCTGCGGCGGGACTCAAAATGACACATCTGCCATCGCGTGGGGCCGGTGAAACACTGCCGTCCCTGATGCGCGGCGAAGTGTTGATTACCAATGCCAACGTGGCCTCGATGATAGGCCCGATCCGCGCCGGCCAGGTCAAGGCGCTGGCGGTCACTTCGGCACAGCGTATCCCTGAGCTGCCCGAAGTGCCGACGCTGACCGAGGCGGGTTTTCCCGGCATAGGCAGCCTCAACTGGAATGGTATTTTTGTGCCGGCGAAAACGCCGAAGGCGATAGTGGAAAAGCTGCACGCCGCTATCGTCGCAGAAATGAAAAATCCTGAAATGCTGGATTACCTGAGCAAACGGCTGATACCCGTGACGCTGAATGCCACGCCGGCCGAGTTCGACGCCTATGTGCGCGCCGAGGCGCAGCGCTGGACGAAAATCATCAAGGACAACAACGTCAGAATCGACTGACGACATCATTATTGATCATGGAGGGGTATATGAAACGCAAGGCGGTCCGGCTGTCGCAACCGAAACACAAAGTCATCATCCAAAAAGACGTGCGCATCACCATGCGCGACGGCTCGACGCTGTTCGCCGATATTTTTCGGCCGCAGGGCAAGGGAAAATTTCCGGCCATCGTGAACATCAGCTGCTACCAAAAGGACAAGGTGTGGGTGCCGCCCGCCGACCTCGAGGAAAAAGCCAATCCGCATATGACGTGGGAGACGGTCAACCCGCTGTGGTGGGTGCCGCGCGGTTATGTGTGCGTGCGCGTGGACACGCGAGGTTCGGGCAAATCGCCGGGGCTCTCCGATCCGGGAGGCTATCAGGAGACGCTCGATTACTACGATGCCATCGAATGGGCGGCGCAGCAGCCGTGGTGCAGCGGCAACGTCGGTTCGGCCGGCATTTCCTACCATGCAACACAGCAGTGGCGGGTGGCGACGCTACAGCCGCCGTCGTTAAAGGCGATCATTCCCTGGGAAGGCTATGCCGACACCTATCGCGACGCGGTGTTTCATGGCGGCATCTTCCAGCTGTATTACCTCTCGACCTGGTATGCAACACAGATGGCTCACCATTTGCTCGGTGATCCGCAGGAATACAACCCGGATGCCTTCCGCAACGAACGTTTGTTCAATTACATGCGCAACAGTCTCGATACCGGCTGGTGGGATGACCGCGGTGCGGCTGCGCACTGGGACAAAATCAAGGTGCCGCTCTACAGTGCCGGTAATTGGAGCGGTGCAAACCTGCATCTGCGCGGCAATACCGAGGGCTATGTCAACGCGGCGTCAAAAAACAAGAAGCTGCGCATCCATACTGGCACTCACTACCACGCTTTTTATACCGAGGACGGCCGTCGCGACCAGCTGCGCTGGTTCGATTACTGGTTGAAGGGGATAGAGACCGGCATCATGGAAGAGCCACCGGTGAAACTGTTGATCCGCACCGGTGGCAAGGGCATGAACGATTACCAGTTCCGCTTCGAGAACGAATGGCCGCTCAAACGCACGCGTTGGACGAAACTGTTTTTGAACGCCGACCAAACCAAACCGGTCCCCGGTGACAAGGGGGTTGAAGGGCGCTTGCTGAAAACGGCGCCGGCGAAAGCAGCCAAAGTCAGCTATTCGGCAACCGGTGTTTCACATGCCGGTGTCGCGTCGGCCTCGTCGACCATGTTACAGGCCGGCAGCATGCACCGCATCGGTGTGACCTTTGAAACTGCAGCCTTTGCCGAGGCGACCGAGATGACGGGTCCGGTCAAACTGGTGCTCTGGGTGTCGAGCAATGTGAAAGACATGGATATGTTCGTCACTGTGCGCAACATCGACGCCGAGGGCAATGATGTCTGGGAGGTCGGTCAGCAAGGGCAGAAGGTGCCGGTGGCCAAGGGTTGGCTGCGCGCCTCGCATCGCAAGCTCGATCCCAAGCGTTCACTGCCGTATCGCCCGTTTCACGCCCACAACGAACGCTGGTGGTTGAAGCCGGGTGAACCGGTCGAATGCGAAATCGAGATCTGGCCGATGTGCATGGTGTTCGGCAAGGGCCACCGCCTGCGGCTTGATGTGCAGCCGCGCGATGGGGCGGGCAGTGCGCCGTACACGCATTACCCTGCAGCCTACAATACGGGTGGCAGCAACACCATACACACTGGCGGCAAGATGGCTTCATACCTGATGTTGCCGGTGATTCCAGCCAAGAAGTCGTCATGATTAAAAGTTCACGTCATCGTTCCGGGGTGGTGGAGCGAGGCATTGTTAACCAGCGTCTGCTTCGTGGCCGCTCGCTGATCGAGGAGAATTGAAAATGTTGAACGTAGCAATTCATGGAATGGGTAACTGGGGGCGCAAGCTGATTGAATGCGTGGCCGGCAGCGAGAAAATAAAATTCGTCTGCGGCATTACACGCAATCCCGATGCGCACAGGGAATACGCGACGAAGATGGGGCTGGCGCTCTCAAGCTCATACGAGGCGGTGCTGGCCGACAAAAGTATCGATGCCGTGGTGCTGGCGACGCCGCACTCGCATCATGAAGCGCAGGTGGTTGCCGCTGCCAAGGCCGGCAAGCCGGTCTACGTCGAGAAGCCCATGGCGCTGACACAGGTCTCGGCGCAACGTGCGGTCGATGCGACGCGCGCGGCCGGCGTCACGCTTGGGCTTGGTTTCAATCGCCGCTATGCGCCGAGTTTTATCGAAATGATGAAGCGTATCAGAGCCGGTGAAATCGGCGATGTGCTGCAGGTTGAGGGCCATCACTCCGGGCCCACGGGCTACAAATTGAAGGGTGACAGCTGGCGTGCGACGCGTGTCGAGGCCCCCGGTGGCGGCATGACCGCGCGCGGCATTCATACGCTCGACTCGATGCTGCAGGCGGCCGGCGGCGTGGTCACCTCTGTTTATGCGTTCAGCGATAAGCGCAAGATCGCAGCGGATGTTGATATGGATGACAACACGTCCATGCTGCTGAAGTTTTCCAACGGCGTGACGGGTTACCTCGGCGTCTGTTTTGTCACCGGCGAGCTCTACAGGGTGCACGTCTTTGGCAGCAAGGGCTGGCTCGAAATGCGCGGCGACACGGAACTGGTTTCCTGCGCGCTTGAAGGCAAGCCCCAGCGGCATACGCTGGAGGCCGTCGACAAGGAACGCGCAGTACTCGAAGCATTCGCCGATGCGGTGGCGGCGAAGCAGCCCTACATGGTGGCGCCTGAACAGGCTGTCAATGGTATCGCCGTGTTGGATTCGATCGAAAAATCCGCAAAGTCGGGCGAACCGATCAAGATCACGATGTAAGCGGCACCTGCGCTGCCGGCTGCGTATCGTGTAGCCAGCAGCGCGCGCTGTGTGCTGCAGAGAGATTCTGCAGCAAGGGTGCAGTGCCTGCGCAGATCTCCATCGATTGGGTACAGCGCGGCTGGAATGCGCAGCCGACGCGGGGGGCTCGCGGGCTTGGCACCACACCGCTAATCGCCTGTAGTTTCTCTACCCGCGGCATCGAGCGATCCGTACGCAGGCGAGGTATCGAGCGTAGCAACCCAGTGGTGTAGGGGTGGCGTGGTGCTGCGAATAGGTCTGCGACCGGGGCGCTCTCAATAATTTGACCTGCATACATCACAGCGACGCGGTCGCAGGTTTCCGCCACTAGTCCCATGTCATGTGAGATAAGTAATATGGAGGTGCCGGTTTCTTCTTGCAGGGCCAGCATGAGGTCGACGATCTGCGCCTGTATTGTGACGTCGAGCGCAGTGGTCGGTTCATCCGCCAGCAGGATCTGCGGTTTGCAGGCTAGTGCCATGGCGATCATGACTCGCTGACGCATTCCGCCGGAGAGTTGGTGTGGATATTCGCGCATTCGCTGCGTGGGCAGGGGGATGCCGACGCGGGCCAACATGTCAGCCGAGTAATCGAACGCTTCGCGCCCCCCCATTTGCATATGCAAACGTACTGTTTCGACTAGTTGAGACCCGATGGTGAACACCGGGTTCAGGCAGGACATCGGATCCTGAAAAATCATGGCGATGCGATTGCCGCGAATTTTTTGCAATGCCGGTGTATCGAGTGTTAGTAGATCTTTGCTGTCATAATCGATTTGGCCTGATACACGTCCAAACGGACGCGCGATCAAGCCAAGTATTGCGAGTGCCGTCACTGATTTTCCGGAGCCCGATTCGCCAACGATGCCTAGCGTTTCGCCGCGACGCAGTGCGAAGCTCACTCCCTCTACTGCACGCACTGTTCCTGAAGGCAAGGAGAATTGCACATGCAAATCACGGACGGATAATAATTCCTCTTTTTCGGCGGCGAGCGCCCCATGAGGGTTCTGTGGTACGCCTATAGTCGCCGCGGATTGTATGGGTATCATTTTTGAATTCACTCGCTTTGCTGGTTTTTGCACGCTAGTTTTTATATTACGAGTTTACATCTGTTGATGACCATGGGTATATTTCCATGCGCCGTATTAGTCATGCAGGAACGCGCTTGTTGCAACGTAACCACCTTCGAGGCATTCAATGGGTGTATTAAAAGTCGTGGGTGCGTTACATCCAGAACCGGTATATGCCGGATCAGATTCGCTGTTAATGGTGAAGCCCGAGCAGTTGGTACTCTTGTTGTTGTTCGTGCAGGAAGTGCCACAAGGTGGTCGCAAGGGCCCGGCTCATTTTAAATCCATAGATTTTTTTTTGCGGCGTGCAGGTGGAATGCATCTGCTGCTGCTTCTGCTCAACGCGCACTATAACAAACGCGCGGTGGGGCGTATGCCGGGCTGGGGCTTCGGTGTGTTGCGTCGCCGCATCCGCATCAGCGAACGGTCTTTGCGCCTGCTAGTCGGCGATGCAATCGAAATGGGACTTCTGATGCAGTTGCAGGGGCTACGTGACCGCAGGGTCAGGGTCTATTGTGTGACACCCTGCGTTGTCACGGCCTGGGAGGCATTTTTCAAGCAGCTAAGCAATTCCTTGCCTGCCATTTTGTCCCAATGGGGGCCGGGGCAGATTGCCAATATTGATTTTAGTTCGACGGCGGTTTGAAGCTTTACGGCGCCCTTCCACAGATGAGCTGAAGCCGGGCTAGAGTGAGGCAGCCGGCGGGTTTGGCATGACCTGTGTCAGTTGCCGGCAAAATATGCCCCTATCCTTTCTGTGAAGAAGGTAAAGTAACAATTCCTATAAGTGTGGAGGAGCGGAAAATGAGCAAAATTTATGCAGGTATCGTCGGTGCACCGGTAACCCCTTTCAAAAAAAATGGTGAGGTTGACTATGACACCTTTGCCAAGCAGGTCAACTTTCTGATTGAAAACGGCGTACGGTTGATTGCGCATCCGATGCATATTGGCGAGTCGGTCAACATGACCGATGCCGAGCGCAAGGAGCTGGCCAAAGTACTGGCGAGTGCGGCCGGTCGTCGCGTGCCGACCTTTGTTCATGTTTCGCATGCCGGTACCGATCTGGCGATTGATTTGGCTGAACACGCCACCAAGGTTGGCAATACCGGTGTGGTCATGATGGCGCCGTATCACTGGCGTTCCGGTCAGCGCGCGATACTTGAGCATTTCACTGCGGTGACTGATGCGGCCGGCGGGGAGTTGATTGTCTACAATAATCCCAAGGCGGTGCATCTGGACTTGGGCATGGAAACGCTGGAAAAACTCATCGACCGCATTCCCGGCATGGTGGCCATTAAGGATGCCACCTTCCATATGGAAACCTTTACCGATACTTGCGAATTGATTGCGCGCAAGGGTAAGCCGATCGCGGTCTACACAGGGATTGAGTTTTTGTTGACCTCGATGCCGGTTGGTGGACGTGGCTGTTTCTCCGCCTGCAGTGAGGTGGCACCTCGCCTGACCCAGTCGCTCTATCAGGCCTGCGCCACCGGCGCTTTCGCCAAGGCGCAGCCGATCCAATTCAAGGTGCGTCGTTTGCTCAAGGTGGTGATGCACAATTACCCGGCGAGTATTAAATACGCCATGGAATTGCTCGAGCGCCCGGTTGGCGGTACGCGCCGTCCGATCATGCCGCTTTCGGCGGAAGAAAAGAAATGGGTGAAGTCGGAATTAACGGCGCTAGGAATTTTTGACGACGAGCCGGTAGGCTGGGAAGCAAAACGCAAGACCGGGAAAAAATAATCGCTGGCAAAAAAACAGTGGGGTTTTAGCTCAAAACGGAGGGGCGTAAATGAAACGGATCTGTGCGGTGTTTGCCGCGCTGCTGCTGCTGGTTTCGGCCGGTGGTGGCAGTGCGAAAAATATCAAGAATACGACAGTCACCATCAGTCTAGGCTCGGATCTTGAGACCATGGATCCGCACACCAACACGTCGGCACTGACGACGACGCTCCACCGTTATTTGTTTGATACTCTGATGCACCGGCCCAACGGTACTGATCTGCTGCCGTGGGCGGCAAAATCGTTCAAACAGATCGATCCGAAGACGCTTGAGTTTCATATGCGCGAGGGTGTGACTTTCTCGAACGGTGAGGACGTCGATGCGCAGGCTGTTCGTTATAGTTTGATGCGGCCGCTGCAACCCGGTTTCAAGACCGTGCTGACACCGCTCTTTCGGGTTATCGATCGCATTGACGTGGTGAGCAAGTGGGTGGTGCGCATACACATGAAAACCAGTGATCCCGGGTTGTTGCGCCGGCTTGCCGATTACGGACACTTGGTGCCGCCACGTTATTACTCGCGGTTGTCCCCTGAGGAGTCGTCGCAAAAACCGGTCGGTAGCGGTCCTTACCGGCTTACACGTTGGGAAAAAGGCGTTGAGATCATTTTCGAGGCGAATCCCAGCTACTGGAAGCCCGACGCGCCCCAGGTGAAGATCGTGCGTGTGGTGCCGATTAAGGAAGACGGCACCAAAATTGCCGCACTACTCAAAGGCGAGATTGAACTGGTCAACCAAGTGCCGGCGCAATACATCGAAAAACTCAAGGCGGCACCAGATACACGTATCGAGCTCGTGCGTGGTACACGGGTTTTTCACGTTGGGTTTACGCATGGCATTGAGTCGCCGTTGAAGGATGTGCGTGTACGCAAGGCGGTAGCGCATGCGATCGACCGAAACGTAATTGTCAAGAACGTTGTCGAGGGCTACGGAGCGGTCGCCAACCAGCCTCTGCATCAGTGGACCGAGGGTTATGATGCGAAGCGCGTGTGGCCCTACGAGTTCAATCCGCAGAAGAGCCGGCAACTGCTTGCCGATGCCGGCTTTCCTAATGGTCTCGATATAGACTTCATGAGCCCCGAGGGACGCTACACCAAGGACAAGGAGGTCGCGCAGGCGCTGGCCGGCATGTTGCAGGGCGCGGGTTTTCGCGTGAAACACCAATCAATGGTGTGGAACCGCTTCGTGGAAGCGTTTAACGCGCGTAATAACCCTGGCGCCAAGCCATTCATTTATTACATCGGTTACGGTAACGGTACTGGCGACAGCGATGCCTCGATCAGCGCTGTGGCGGCGTGCAAGGGGGCGTGGAGTGCTTACTGTAGCAGCGACGTCGACAAGGCGCTCGATGAAGCTGCATCGACCATGGATCGCAAGAAACGCGACGGGATTTTTCGCGGCATTACCTCATTGATGGCGAGCGAAGTCTCGCACGTGATGTTATGGCAGGAAGATTCAGTGTACGGGATGCGCAAGAATATAGTCTGGGCAATCAGGAACGACGACCGGGTTTATGGCTGGGAGCTCGACAAGAAATAGCGCATGGCACGGTCGCCACGAGCCGTGCGGTATGCTGCATGCGCGATCGGTGAGCGCATGGTTGATGCACGCCAACATTAATCGAAGTGTGTAAAGACCGAAGAGAAGGGGCTGCTGGATGTTACGTTTCATAGCCGCGCGCTGTGCGCAAGCCCTGGTGGTCCTTTTTGGAATCACTGCTATCTGTTTCGTCATATTGCATCTAACTGGTGATCCGGCAGCGTTGATGCTGCCTGAGAGCGCATCGCAAAAAGATTATCAGGAGTTGCGTGAACGGATGGGTTTTGACCGCCCGTTACCCGAACAATTTGCGGGCTATATGGTCAATGCAGCAAGGCTCGATTTCGGCAACTCTTATCATCAGCATAGGCCCGCGATGGCGATCGTGCTGGCGCGCGTGCCAGCAACCTTTGAGTTAGCGATCGTTGCATTCTTGATTGCGCTGCTGATTGCGCTGCCGATCGGCATTGTTTCGGCTACCCATCGTAATACCGCCGTTGACTATGGCGCGATGTCGAGCGCGCTGGTCGGTCAGTCGATGCCGAATTTCTGGCTGGGGCTAATGCTGATGCTGGTGTTTTCGCTATGGCTGGACCTGCTGCCAGTCTCTGGTCGGCTGACCTATGGCATCGAAGCGCAGGCTGCCACCGGCTTTTACGTGTTTGAGGGGCTGTTGCGCCTCAACTGGACGCTCTTCAAGGACGCCTCTCTCCACATTTTGCTGCCTGCATTGACCGCCGGACTTTATTCGTCGGCGCGCCTGACTCGGCTCGTGCGCTCGAGCATGCTCGATGTACTGGGTGAGGATTATGTGCGCACTGCGCGTGCTAAGGGGCTGCCCGAGTGGAAGGTCGTCAACGTGCATGCCCTCAAGAATGCCGGCATACCTCTGATTACGCTATGCGGTATTGAGCTGGGGCTATTACTGGGCGGCACTGTGGTCACCGAAACGGTTTTTGCTTGGCCCGGTATCGGGATGCTGACGATGCAGGCATTGCAGAATAATGATTTTCCGATCATCCAGGCCGCGGTTTTTCTGCTGGCTTTTATTTTTGTTTTTATTAACCTTGTGGTCGATCTGGTCTACGCATGGCTAGATCCGCGGATACGTTATGGCTGAGGCCGCTACATTGCCGTTCCGGCCTTCGGCTTTCGTCGAGGCGTGGGGTAGCCTGCGGCGCCACAGAGGCGCCTTGATCGGTGCAGTGATTCTGCTGGCGATCATGGTGATGGCGCTTTGCGCGCAGTGGATCGCCCCCTATGATCCGTTTGCGCAGATTCCGTGGGAAGGGCGGCGTGGGCCGCTCACGCATTTCGACGGTAGTGGTCGTTTTGTCTTGCTCGGCACGGATCATCTCGGCCGCGATCTGCTCTCCCGCATCATCTATGCATCCCGTGTCACCTTGATTGTTTCATTTACCGCAGTGGTGATCTCCGGTTTTATTGGTGTCGTGCTAGGGGTCGCCGCGGGTTACTACGGGCGCTGGGTGGATGCGGTATGCATGCGTCTGGTAGATATTTTTCTTGCCTTTCCGTTCGAACTTCTCGCACTTTCAGTCGTAGCGGTGACCGGCCCGAGTCTGCCGGTGGTGGTGGCGGTGATGGCGCTACGCATCTGGGTGGTCTACGCGCGCGTGGTGCGCGGTGCGACTCTAGCGGTCAAGGAACAGGATTACGTGCAGGCCGCGATTGCGCTGGGTGCCAGTCAGCTGCGAGTGGTGCTGGTTCATGTCCTGCCAAACGTGTTGACTCCCGCGATCGTCATTGCGACTCTCTATGTCGGCAGGGTGATTTTGATCGAGTCGGCACTGAGTTTTCTCGGTATCGGCGTTCCGGCGTCAACCCCGACCTGGGGCGGCATATTGGGTGACGGGCGTTCCTACCTGGACACCGCGTGGTGGATCGCTTTTTTCCCTGGGCTGGCGATCATGATTACCGTATTGAGCGTTAATCTGCTTGGCGACTGGGTGCGCGATTACCTCGACCCTCGGATACAGGCCTGATATGTCGGACGTTCTGCTTAGCGCCGAGGGGCTCGTCAAACATTACGCTGTGCGGCGGCAGTTTCTCGGCGGAGCAGCTCGACAGTTGCGTGCTGTCGATGGTGTTAGCTTTACTCTGGCACGTCGCGAAGTGTTGGGCGTGGTGGGGGAGAGTGGGTGCGGAAAATCAACCATCGGTCGTATGCTGGTGAACTTGATCGAACCGACCGCTGGACGGGTTGTGTTTGACGGTATTGATGTGACAGCGCTCGACAAAGCGGCGTTACGTAAACTGAGACGGCGTATGCAGTTTGTGTTTCAGGACCCTTACTCGTCGTTGAACCCGCGCCTGACTATCGAGCGCATTGTCGGCGAACCACTGCAGATTCACGACCTGTGCGACGCCGCAGAGGTCATGGAGCGTACCGCGGCGATGTTACTCAAGGTCGGTCTTGGTGGTGATCACATGCGGCGTTACCCCCATGAGCTATCGGGAGGGCAGCGCCAGCGCGTGGGTATTGCTCGCGCCCTGATCAGTACGCCAGAACTGGTGGTGGCGGACGAACCGGTTAGTGCGCTTGACGTCTCGATTCAGGCGCAGGTGCTGAATCTGCTTGCCGAACTGCGGCAGGAAATGCAGCTATCGATGATCATGATTTCACACAATATGGCGGTCATACAGCACTCATGTGATCGTATTGCCGTGATGTATCTTGGTCAGCTTGTCGAGATAGCATCCGCAGATGAAATCGTTATGGCGCCCGCGCACCCATATACGGCTGCGTTGGTGTCAGCAGTGCCTGTGCCGGATCCGACGGCACGACGGCAGCGCATTATTTTGCAAGGTGATGTGCCCAGTCCGATTGATCCACCCGCGGGTTGTCGTTTTCATACGCGCTGCCCGCATGCGGGGATCCAGTGCGCTGTTGAGACGCCGGGCTTACGCGAGGTGCGAAGCAATCACTGGGTTTCCTGCCACCGCTCTGAGGAGATTTACGGTAGTTAGTAATAAAAAATAAAAAATGTGCGTGACTGCACCGCAGAGTGTCGTCGCGTAAAAATCGGTGCAACGCTGTGCTCTTGGAGGAGAACAATATGCGGTTGAAAAATGCAGGCAATATGGCAGGCAGGAGAGTGTTCGTCTGCGCGCTGGGCTTGATGCCGTTG
>CAIWNB010000262.1 GCA_903913965.1 uncultured beta proteobacterium | reverse complement strand
GCAATTTGTTCACGGATCTGCCGGCGCAAATCCACCGCCAGTTCCGCGTTCGAATCAGCGATCGACTGGTTTTGACAAACCAGACAACGCAACTCTTCAGAGAGCGCCACCGCCCGTTTGTTCGACACTGGATCAGCGGTGGTCGGCTGCGCCGTTTGCGCAAAGGCCAGCGACGACAGCAGCCACATTAAGGGGATGAGAATTTTTTTCATTGCTGTAACTTCGCCACCAGGGGCAGAATTTTTTCTTGCAGTGCCTTTGGGGTAACCGGTCCGATTTGCTTGTAGCGAATCACCCCGGCCTTGTCGATGACAAAGGTTTCCGGCACGCCATAGACGCCATAGTTAATGCCGACCCGACCGTCGCCGTCAACGATGCTCATCACATACGGATCGCCAAACTGCTGCAACCAGCGCAATGCCTCAGGCCGCTGATCTTTATAGTTCAGGCCAACAATGGGCACCACCCTGGTCTTTGCCAGCTCGACCAACACCGGATGCTCCTCGCGACAGGACACGCACCACGAGGCCCAGACATTGAGCAGCCAGACCTTGCCTTGCATGTCCTGGGTGGTGAGCGACTTGCCCGGTTCATGCAACTGCACGAGCTCAAACGCCGGCGCCGGTTTATCAATCAGCGGCGACGGAATTTCACGCGGGTTCAACCCCAAGCCAATGCCGAGAAAAACCACCAGCACCAAAAAGATTCCGAGTGGCAACAAATACCGGTTCATCGCAAGCCTCCGTTCAGGCAGTAACCGCGGGAGCGGCCACCGCGTCATCACCGGCCTGCGCCTGACGCGCCAAGCGCCGGTAACGGCGGTCACTCAGCGCCAAAAACCCACCCAAGGCCATGATGATGCAACCGCCCCAGATCCAGGTGACGAATGGCTTGCGATAGACGCGCACACTCCACGCGCCATCGCTAACCGGCTCGCCCAGCGACACATACAGATCACCGAACAAGCCGGTGGAAATCGCCGCCTCGGTCATCGGCATATTCTGCGCGTTGTAGATGCGTTTTTCCGGGTGCATTACACGCACGGTCTGCTCACCTTGCAGCACGGTGACATTGCCGCGCGCCGCGCGGTAGTTCGGGCCGGTAGTGTTCTCGACGCCCTCGAAGCGGAAGGTGTAACCACCAACCGCCACCGTATCGCCGATCGCCATGCGCACATCACGTTCGGTTTCATAACCCTTGACCAGCGTCACGCCAATAATGAACACCGCCACGCCGCAATGCGCGAGCAACATGCCATAGTAGCTTCGCGGTTGACTCGACAACCGCGACCACAGATCGCCGCTAACCGCCGCCAGCCGCAGACGCAGATTCACCACCGCCGTGGTCAATATCCAGAAGGCCAGCAGCAGGCCGAAGCTAATCATCGGGCTCCACTTGCCCATCGTCAGCGGCAACAACAAGGCGCTCGCCACGCTCACGGCAAAAGCCCATTTCACGCGCACCAGCAAATCGGGCAGGCTCGCCTCTTTCCAGCGCGCCATCGGGCCGATGCCCATCAGGAAGAGCGCCGGGGTCATCAGCGGCACAAACACGCTATCGAAGTACGGTGGGCCGACTGAAATCTTGCCCAGATCGAGCGCATCGAGAAACAACGGATACAGCGTGCCGAGCAGCACCGAACCGGCGGCCACCAACAAGAAAACGTTATTGGTGAGCAGCATCGACTCGCGTGACACCAATTTGAAGCCACCGCCCAGCCCGACCTTGGGCGCGCGCCAAGCAAACAAAGCCAGCGAGCTACCGATCACCACAACGAGGAAGGTCAGAATAAAGATGCCGCGACGCGGATCGGTGGCAAACGCATGCACCGAAGTCAGCACACCGGAACGCACCAGAAAAGTCCCCATCAGGCTGAGACTGAAGGCACAGATCGCCAGCAGCACGGTCCAACTCTTAAAGCCGCCGCGTTTTTCCGTCACCGCCAGTGAATGCATCAGCGCCGTGCCCACCAGCCACGGCATGAAGGACGCGTTCTCCACCGGGTCCCAGAACCACCAGCCACCCCAGCCCAATTCGTAATACGCCCACCAGCTGCCGAGCATGATGCCGATGGTCAGAAAGCACCACGCCAGCGTCGTCCATGGCCGCGACCAGCGCGCCCACGTGGCATCGAGCTTGCCACCGATCAGCGCGGCGATGGCAAACGCAAATGCTACTGAGAAGCCGACGTAGCCCATATAGAGCATCGGTGGATGTATCACCATGCCCGGGTCTTGCAGCAGCGGGTTCAAATCACGGCCTTCAGCTGCCGCCGGCAACAAACGCTCGAACGGATTCGAGGTCAGCAACAAAAACAGAATAAAGCCAACGCTGACCAAGCCCAGCACACCGATCACACGAGCCACCATGGCGGCCGGCAGGTGCCGGCTAAAGACGGTGACGCCAACCGTCCACACGTTGAGCATCAGCACCCATAACAACAAGGAACCTTCATGTGAGCCCCAGGTCGCGGCGATCCGGTATTGGATCGGCAGCTGCGAATTCGAATTGGTGGCAACGTTCAACACCGAGAAATCATTCTGGATGAAAGACCACGCCAGACAGCCAAAGGCGATCGCCACAAAGGTGAACTGGCCTTGCGCCGCCGGCCGCGCAATATCCATCCACACCGGGTTAACGCGTGCCGCGCCGAAGATGGGTAATACACCCTGCACCACGGCCAGCAACAACGCGAGAATCAAAGCAAATTGTCCAATTTCCGGAATCATGATTTATTGCACCACGCTTTTCTGTGCCTTCTGCGCCTGCTCGATCGCACGCGCCGCATCCGGCGGCATATAGTTCTCGTCGTGCTTGGCCAGCACTTCGGTCGCCACAAACATACCGTCCGGTCCCAGGCGCCCCTGCGCCACCACACCCTTGCCCTCTTTGAATAGATCCGGAAGGATGCCGGTAAAAGTCACCGGCACCACCTTCGCGGTATCGGTGACGTTAAATTGAACGGTGAGGCCATCGTTGGCGCGCACCACACTGCCGGTCTCCACCATGCCGCCAATGCGGAACGCCTTGCCACGCGGCGCTTCGTTGGCGGCGATCTGGCTCGGGCTAAAGAAAAACACGAGATTGCTTTGGAACGCGTTCAAGACCAAGGCGGCAGCGCCGCCGAGCAGTGCCACGCCGAGCACAATCAGTGTGATGCGTTTATGTCTGGGCTTCATGGGGTTTGCACAATCAACTCAAAAATGGTTCTTGTTCGAGGTCAACAATTGCCGGCCCGCCGGCGCTGCCGCAGCATCGCATAGACAAGGTCTAGTTTACCGGATTAGGGCTGCACCAAGACGAAAAAAAGCCGGCCGAAGCCGGCTTTTCCCCATTACAGAATGCTTATTTTCCAGTCAGTGCGTAGGCAGTCATCGCTTTTAACTCAGCGTCGCTCGCCGCCACTTTCACCGGATGCCCCTTGCCTTCTTTGAGCTTGCCGACGATGGTGGCTTCTGCATCCTTATTGTCCTTGTACTTCGCGGCAATATCCTTAAACGACGGCCCGACTTTTTTCTTCTCGAGGTCATGACAGTTCATGCAATTTTTCGATTTGGCCAGTTCGGCGCCCGATTGCGCGTTCGCCCCGCCGGCCAGCAGCAGCCCGGCAATTCCCACCCACAGCACGATCGATTTCATGGTGTCTCCGATACAGTGTTTTGTTAGAAAAAAACCAGGCTAACAAGCGATGGAACGTTTCCTTTATTTAAAACTGTACGTCAGGCTTGCGAAAACCATGTTGACCGCATAATTCGGTGCGGTTTGATTGCTCGGCAACAGACCCGTCGGCGTATACCCGTATTGCAAGGCGTTATAGTAAAAATCATCCGAGCGCAGATTGCGATGCAAATAACTGAGGTTCAGCTTGGTCGTCTTGTCAACTTGATAGTTGCCGGTCAATTTCAGCTGGATCATCTGATTACGTATGGTCGGCGTCGATCCGCAAGTCAACACAGTCGGTGACGAGCAGGTTGGAGCCGAATAATTCAGCGTCGTGTAGTAATCAGTCTGCCCAAGCGAGTAAGCAAGCTCGCCAGCAAGATCCAGCTTGCCCTGCATCAAGCCACCCTGCTTGAGGTTAAAGCCAACGGTCGAATCGCTGTCGCGCATCTTGTTGTTGAAGGTTGCGCCCGACGGCACCCCGTTTGAAGGCGGCAGAAACGGGGAGCGCGAAAGATCGGTCAAATCCCGCGTTCTCTCCTGCATGGTTAGAAACACCGTCAACGAACCCTGTTCATGGTAGGCAAACGAAGTATCCAGATCGACGCCCCAGGCATGGCCTTTTTGCACGCCGTAATCAGCGAGATAAGTATCATCTGTGTAGCGCGCAGCCGCCGTAAACGAGACCCGTTCGGTTGCCTGCCAGTTTGCGCCGGTCTTCAGCACACTCTGATTGCGTGAGGCCTCAAAAAATGGCTGAAAGCCACGATAATCGCCAGCGTTCAAACCGGTGATGGCGGTTGGTAATGGCAGGTTGCCGTTGGTCCCGAGCATGGCGGTACGGGCATTTTGGTCAAAACTGGTGCGACGCGCCGCCAGGGTATATCCGGCGTTGAAATTCAGATCTTCGGTCGCCTTGAGCCTGTAGGTGGCATTCACCTTGCCTTCACGCGTCTGTGTCGCCGTTACGCAATTGGTACCCACAGGGTAGTTCGCATTGACCGCGTATTGGTTACATTGACGGTCCATCTGGTCATAGGTCACCGCCATCCGTACTTTCTGTTTTGCATCCACCCGGTAATCACCCGCCAGCTCACCCTGGGTCTTGGTGATACTCAGTGGCGTGTTCGGGTAGTTGTAAATATTGCCGCCATTGATGGCCGGCGCGTTGTAGATATTCGACGAAGTGCGGTTATTGCGGTCGTCGTACTTGAGCATGGCCGAGACCAGCAGATCTTTGGTGGTCTGATTGGTGAGCTTGACGTCAGCGTGCATCGTCGTCACCGCACCGTTTAACGAGTTAGTCGGCGATGGGCTGGTCATCACGTTGTCGTACGCATAATCGGTGTTCTGATTGTTGTACGAATACGACACACCACCGGCCAGTTTGGTCTTATCCGACAGCGTATATCCGCCGCTGGCATTCAGTTGCTGGAAATTATTGTTGGGCGGCGTGCCAAAAGTCTGTCTTGGCTGCGCAACGGTCGACCAGGTATCAAACAAAAACCCGTTGTTATTGTCACGATAAAAAGAACCGTAGTAGGCGACCGTCGCGTGCGCCTTTTCACCCGCCCAGTTCAGTGCAAGGTTAGCGGTTTCAGTGCGCGAATTGGTCGGCAACGGCAAGATGGAGATTTTTTGTCCTGTCGCGCCGCCAAAGGTGGAGGATCCGACGGATTGCAGCTTGGCACCAGTCTGCTCAAGATGATTGAAATCCATCCGCATATTCCATTGCGAATTCAGCGCGAGCGTGCCGAAAATCGAGGTGTTCTCCCGGGTATTATTCACGTCCATCGTATGGAACTGCGCAAGTTGTGCCGCGGTCAGTGTGCGCGTGTTTGCCGCCACACCGAATCCTGACAGCGTATAGATATTGCCGCCCATGGTACCGTTGTAGGGAGTCTGAAAGCTGTCTGAGGTGTAATGCGTCAGTTCGTCGTGCACCAAACCGACACTCCATTTACCCTGATCGCTGTAAGACGCACCGAAGTTACGCGAGGTCAAGCCGAGATCGGTGCCGGTCAACTCATAACGCTGGGTGCCGTTGCCACCGTAAGCGTCACCGCCGCGCAGGCTGAAATTGCCGATCAAGCGCTCACCTGATTTATTCAAACCCGTATATTCACCAAACTTGGCGGAAGAGCGTGTTGTCGATGACAAACCCGCCTCCACAGTGTTGGTCGGCAACATCAGGGCTGCCAGTTCGGCATCATCCGCCAGCACCGGCATCGCATACAGCGCGGCCAGTCCGGCCTGCACCGCGATTGCGAGCGCGCTTACTCTTATAGTCTTATTCATCACAGTCTCCAAAAATTAACGCTGCAAGTAACCGCCGCTGGGGCTGTTCGAACCATGGATTTGCGCGTGGCAATTTATGCAACCGCGCCCCGTCGTGTTGGCACTTGGATTCCCGACAAACCCACCCTGGTTACCGGCGGCGGCTCCCGCGATCGCACTACCGCTGGCATGGGTGCCGTCATGGCAGGATTGACAGAGGAAAGGACTACGCGAAATCATCATCGGCGAGATGTTCGAACCGTGGGGTGCGTGGCAGTACGCACAGTTCTCCACCACCGGCTGGTGTTCAAACAGGAAGGGGCCGCGTTTTTCCGCATGACACTGCCAGCAGGTTTCCGGAATGGTGTTTTTCTTCACCATGTTCGGGCCTTGCGATCCGTGCGGGTTATGGCAATCCGAACAGACAACCTTGCCCTGCTGGATCGGGTGCGTTGAAATCTTCAGACTGGCCGCACGCTGTTCCTTGTGGCAGCTGAAACAAACCTCGGTCTGCGTCTTTTTCGCCAGAACCTTGTCGGCCGGTGCGTGCACCTTATGGCAATCATTGCAGGCAACCTGGTTATTCGGATGCTGGCTGCCGTCCCAACGCGTGCGCGTCGTTCCTTTATGGCAGGTCAGACACTGGCCGGAGCGCACACGATCGTCGCTGGCGGCAAATGCCCCCTTCTTGAACATCACGTCCGGACGGGTGGCAGGGCCTTGCTTCAAGTGGCCTTCGCTGGCCCCGTGGCAACTTTGACAGCTGGGCGTGCGCGAATCACCACTGACGCCATGCTTGGTTTGGTATATCGACAAAACGGGTGTGCGCCAGGACTCATTGTGACAAGCCGTACACATCTTGTCGCGATCCGGAAGTTTGACTTCTGTCTTCGCGGTTTCAGCCGCCGATGTCGTCATTGGTGCAACTGCAGCAAATAATGCCGCCGATACGAACGCCGCGCCCAACCAGAACTTCCTCAGTCTCATTTTCACGCTATACCCTCCTGTTACGGTAAGCCCGAGACTAACGAGGATGCGCGCCGCCGGTGTTGATATGCATCAAGGGTTTGGGATTTGTAAGCGTTTGTAACGCGCACAACAGTTGATCCAAATCAACATCTCGCGGTGCACAACAAGTTATCCAGCTGATCCGATCCACCTGTCATATTGTTTAATTTCGAGATTGATAAATTTGTTTGGCGCGCATAAAAAAACGGCCGCCAAACTCAGCGGCCGTTTTTTTAAAAATCCGGCCTATTTGACCGCGTCCATCATGTATTTCACTGCGGCAGTCACATCATCGGCCGAGCCGGCATTCCCTTTCGCCGGCATCATGCCCTTGCCCTTCATCACCGAAGCGACCAACTCTTTTTCACCACGCGTAATCAACGGCGTCCAAGTGGTCTTGTCGCCCAATTTCGGATTCATGCTGGCATGACAGCCTTTGCACGACTTGTCGTACACGGCCTTGCCGTCGGCAGCCATAACCTGCACCGAGGTTGAGCCTGCGGCGATCGCCAACAACGCCATCAAAATTACTTTCTTCATTTCAGATTTTCCTTGAGTTCAACAACGGGTTCGAAATATTGACTGGGTCCATCCTGCCTCGCACTACGCTGCAATCAAGCGGTATGGCAGCGCCCGCCCTCAAGACCGGTGTTGCGCACCAACCGCCATGCAGGCCGGAGTATGCAGCGCCCGATGCATCGCGTTATTGATCCAAATCAATCCATATTTTCAAAACGTGGATATGCTTAAAGCTCCATGCGCACCCTGCCTGCCTATCCCGAACGTCCAGCGCCCCGATCACACGACCGCCCCCGCACGTCTATGGCGTCATACAGCACCAGGCGTGACCCGGCGCGTCACCACAAAGCCAACCAATTTTTGAAGGAACATCAATGAAGCGGCCCCATCTGACAGCCCATTTTGTATTTTGTATGGCCTTGCCTGTGCTGACGGCGATGTGGGCGCCCCATGCAAGCGGTGCGCAACCCGCCAACACCAATGAGTTGCGGGCCGTCTACGCCACACCCCAGGACATCGCTGAGGGCAAGCGGCTGGCCGAAGCCTCCTGCGCGAGTTGCCATGGCATCAGCGGTGTGACCAACGCCAAAGGCGTGCCGCACATCGCCGGCCAGCGCCCGGCCTATCTGCATCTGGAATTGCGCGCCTATCAAGCAGGAACGCGCGGCGAAACCTCGATGAACAATGTGGTGAAATTCCTCAGCGATGACGCGCTGTTCAAAGTCGCCGCCTATTACGCCAACCTCGACCCGGCCGCCCCCGCACCGGCGGGCAAGAGCAAAGGTCGCGGCGCGGCCGATCCGCTCGCTGCAGGCAAGGCGGCGGCCAGTGGTTGCGCGGGTTGCCATGGCGATAACGGCGTCAGCAAGACGCCAGGCATGCCCAGCTTGGCCGGCCTTGATCCGAAATACGTCGTTGCTGCGATCACCGGTTATAAAAGCGGGCAGCGTAAAAACGACATGATGAAAACACTGGTCTCAGGTCTCAATGAGACGGAGATCAACAACATTGCGCTGTTTTACGCGACGCAAAAACCGGCGAAAGCCGCAACGCCTGCCAGCGGCAATGTGGCGGCTGGTAAAACCGCCGCGACCGCCTGCGCAGGTTGCCACGGTGAAACCGGTGTGAGCAGCTCAACCGCTCCCAGCCTCGCCGGCCAGGATAGCCAGTATCTGTTCACCGCCGTTCGCGCCTACAAAGACGGCTCGCGCGACGACGCCATGATGAAGGCCCCGGCCGCCTCCACCGACGATAAAACCCTCAAAGACCTCGGCGCCTATTACGCCCAGCAGGAACCGCAGGCGCCGGCGGTGCGCCGCCCACTCACCACGGCCGAGATCACACAGCGCTGCAATCGCTGTCACGGCGTGGATGGCAACAGCACCGACCCGCGCACGCCCGCCCTCGCCTCACAGCGCGCCGACTATATGGAAAAAGCGATTCATGCCTACCAGAAAGGCGAGCGCAAGAGCAGCGCCATGGCGGCGATGACCGACGGCCTTAACGACACCGATATCGAAGCGCTGGCCGCCCATTATTCACGTCAACGCGCACGCACAGTCGTTTACGTGCCGCTACCAGCGGCGGAGAAAAAATAAACTGCCGCGTGATCTGCCATTCAATGAGTCCAGGCGGTCGCGCCCTACAACCGCCCCCCACTTGCACACAGCCATCCAACAACCCTCCGACGCTAGCGCACACCGGAACCCGCCATTTCCACAAAGGATACCTTCATGAGCGAAGCACCACTGCACCGACTTTATAGCCACTATTCAGAACTGCCGCCGAGCTTGCGGATTCTGTATACCGCAGCACTTTGCATACTGGGTTCGGGTTATTTGTTTGCGCTGGTCTACCTGTTTCACTCGCATTCAGGGCGCGACGGCAACCCCATGACGCTCTCCTATGATGACGTGGTCATCGCCTATGCCGGCTCGGGTAAAGGCTCAAAACTCGAGAGCGCCATACGCGGACCGATGTCGGCAATGCTGCCGGCCGATGAAGGCAGCGCCATCGTCAAGTGGGCGCAACAGGGGGCGGATCGCGCGACCTATGACTCCTTTGTCAAACCGACGCTGGATAAACGCTGCCTGTCCTGCCACGACGGCAGCAACCCGCATTTGCCGAATCTGAGCAATTACGACGGCCTGAAGAAGGTGACCGAACAGGATACCGGCACGGACGTCTTCACCCTGGTGCGGGTGTCACACATCCACCTCTTTGGCATCACCTTTATCTTCTTCCTCGTCGGTCTCATCTTCAGCCACGCTTACGTGCGACCGATCTGGCTGAAGTGCGTGGTCATGGCAATGCCTTTCATCTGTCTGTTTATCGATGTCATCTCATGGTATCTGGTGAAGATCTACCACCCGTTCGCCCTCGTCACCATGGGTTCAGGCGGACTAATGGGCGCCAGCTTTGCCTTCATGTGGTGCGTATCGATTTACCAGATGTGGTTCTCGCGTACACCGCAGGCGGTGCTCGACCGCTATCAAAGCAACAAGACCGTGATCGGCTGATCCAAGCTGCGGCGGGGCAAACGCCCCGCAGTCACCAGGCGCCGCCCGCCAACGATAAACGGGCGGCGTTTTTTAGGCTTGTTGGTATCGACCGGCAAGCCCTGGCCTGCAATAAACCCCGGACGCAGCACGCAAAAGAACAGTAGCGGGGGCAGCGCGGCTCCAGGCAGTTCAAGTCGTTGGCTGCTCCGTGATCAGGCGCGGTAAACCGGGGTGGCAATGCGGTGCGTTGATGCGCACGGCCTTACGCCACACCGACCCCGACCAATCCCGAGTGACCGCGGTGCAGGTGCGCAGCAGGTTGCACACACTGCGGAACACAGCGCATCGCAAACAAAAGGGCCAATCCACTCCGCGAGCGAGCCGGCCCTCCCCTTGCTGCTTTCCGCGCTTTACTTCGCCGGCTGGCTGGCGTACCAGGCGGCCAGACTTTCGATCATCGCGTTGCTGTAAGCCACACTCATACGATGCATGGTCGAGCTTTCGCGCTTGTCATCGCGATAGGCGCGCAAGGCCATCACCAGATAATCCTTGTCCTGCCCGCGCATTTTCGGCGCTTTGCTGGCGGTCGCGTCTTCAGTGTCATGACAACGGTTGCATTTGTCCGCCAGCTCCTGCGTCGAAGTCGCTACGCTACCGGCGGGCTGCGGGTCCTGACTCGCGTAATAGGCGACGATGTGATCGATATCCTGATCACTCAAACCCGCCACATAACGCTGCATGCCCCAGTTCTGGCGCGTCTTGCGGTAAGCCTTGACGGCACCGGCGAGATATTGCGCATCCTGCCCGGCAAGGCTGGGCGTGTGCGAATCTGCGCTCACGCCGCGCGCGCCATGGCAACCGCTACACATCGCGGTCAACGGTTCGCCAGCGGCCGCATCACCGCGCGCGGACGCACCGCGTTTGGTCGGCGTTTGCGCTGAAAAATAAAGCGCGAGGTGCTCGATTTCCAGCTTGTCGGAATCGCGCAGCATGGACTTCATCATCGTCGCCTTGCGCTCACCCTGGTGATATTCCTGTATGGCCGCCACCAGATAATGCGGCTGCTGCCCGGCGAGGCTGGGCGTCCCGGCGGCCTTGCTGTTGCCGTCTTCCCCATGACATTTCGCACAGGCCTCGGCGAGCACCTTGCCCTGCTCATAGGGCGATGAATGTTTAACGTCAACCGCCACCGAGTTCGGCACCGCCGGCAGACTGGCGAAATATCCGGAGACATTCTGCATGTCGGCCTCGCTCATCCTGGTGGCCAGCTCTTTGAGTGCCGCGTGGTTACGCTTGCCGTCCTTGTATTCCATCAGCGACGCCATGAGATAGCCCTGCCGCTGGTTGGCGAGATTGGGAATCCCGGGCGCCAGACCTTTGCCATCGACACCATGACAGCCCTTGCAATCGCGCTCGGCGATGGTTTTGCCCGCCGCGAGATCGCCCACAGGCTTGCCCGTCGCCGCACCTTTATCCGCGCAACCGGCCACGGTCATTACCACCGCGATGGCCACTGAAAGTGTCATGCCGATCATTAATTTTTTCATGAAAGTCTCTAAAGTTTATTGTTTCGGGCGTTGCCTAAAATCATCACTTTGTGCGCAGCTGCGGCTCAGTGGCCGCCGAAGGCGTCACCGAGGAATCCGGTGACCACCAGCGCCAGCAGCGTGAGGCCGCAGAGTATCAACACGATGCCAAGTATCCGCGCCCCTTGTGTGAACTGCGGTGAAGGCGCATCAACCAGGTATTGCTCAAGCTCCCCGCTATCGACGAGGCGCTGATATTCCAGCGTATGTTCGCGCTTGAACTCGTCGAGTGCGACCGCGCCGGTAAACATGACCACATCGGGTGGCGGATATTTATCCGGCCGCAGATGGTTGTTGAAGAAGTGCACCGTGAACAGAAAGACCGCGGCGAGAAAGGCTTCTTCCCCATGGATCAATGTGGCGATGTTGAACACCCACCCCGGCAGGATGGACGCCGTCACATTCGGGAAGGCCAGCATCATGCCGCTGCCACCGATGATGCCCATACCCCAGAACACCGCCCAGTAGTCAAACTTCTCCCAGTAAGTCCAGCGGTCAAACATCGGCCGCGGCCCTTTACCGAAGAACCACTTGAACATGCTGATCGCGCCCTCAAGATCACGCAGGTTGGGCACCATGGAATCCGGTCCCAGCCAGGTGAAGGTCTGCCGCGCCCTGTAGAGCTTGCGCGCCACATACACCAGATGCACGAAGAAGATGCTCAGCATGATGCCGGCACACACCCGGTGGATCAGCGCGGCGGCACGCGGCCCGCCGAGCGCCCCGACGATTGTTTTGGCCCATGACGTCTCGGCATAAAACACCGCCATGCCGGTCAACACCAGGGTCATCACACTGATCGCAAAGCACAGGTGAGCGATGCGCCAGCCGAGTGCGAAGCGGCGGAAATATTTCTCCGGCGGTTTGCCCGGGATGGCTTCCGCCTTGACATGCGTGTTGTGGCCCTTGCCTTCCTGACGATCCTTGTATTCGCGGTAGAACCACAGCGCGGAATGGAGCCAGAAGAAAGCAAAAACACCCAGCAACAGGCCGATCATGAACTTCGAAGCAACCCACAGCAGCGGATAACGCTTGAAGTCATGCGTGTTGCCGTGCGGACTGAAGGTCACAAAGCCAGCCGTCGCCCCCTTATGGCATTTTTGGCAGGTTTGCAGGCGATTGTCGGGATGCACACTGGAATTCACATCATCGACCCGCTGTATGCCGTGATTGCCGTGACAATCAAAACACTTCGCCGTATAGGCGTAGCCGAGGGTGTTGACCTGGCCGTGGTAGGTGCCGAGGTAGGACTTCAGGTTCTCCTCGTGGCAGCCACCGCATTTCTTGGTGATGACCAGGCGGGTTGCATCTTTCTCGGTATCCTCGATGTCATGCGTGGTGTGGCAATCCGAACAGATCGCCGCCTTCGGATTTTGTTTTTCCAGCACTTCGCGCCCGTGTACCGATGTGGCGTAAACCTCGCGCTCCTTGACGTGGCAGACGCCGCATTTGTTCGGGATATTCAAACGCCATTCCTGACGCTCGGCGCTGCCGGCGGGGTAAACGTAATGCGCGTCATGGCAGTTGTAGCAGGTCGCGTTGGTATGCGATTGATCTGCCATGCTCGGCCGCGCGTGTATCGATTTCATATAGCGGTCGATCTGCCCGACCACCGCGCCCAGATGCGCATGTTCCCTGGTCGTGCCCTCCTTCTTGGCCTGATCCCACAATTTTTCGTGGCAGGCGACGCAACTGACTTTCAGGTTATCAATGCGTTCATGCGGGACCTTGGTGATTTCCTTGTGGCATTCAACGCACAGGCGTTTGCCGTGCACGCTGTTGGAAAACTTTTCCGGGATGACGTGCAGATTGCGCGGCTTGCCATCGGCCCCCGGCACCGCAAAGCCCTGGTTGCCGTGGCAGCCCAGACATAATTCACTGGGTAGTTGTTCAACCGCTGCTTCGGGGACGGGTGCCGCTTTTTCCGCGCCGAGGGCCGCTTTTTCGGCGCCGAGGGCCGCTTTTTCGGCACCGAGAGCCGTTTGCAAGCCGGTCAGCGCAGACATTCCACAAAAAAACACTGCTGCCAGCCGCATTGTCACAGCCTTTGGAATGCCCATAACCTTTGTTTCCCCAGAATAAGTTGAACCACTGACGGCAAAATCCAAGCGCCAACTCCGGCACGATGATTGTTAGCGATTGGGCTACACGCGGTATTGATCTGTATCAAAAGCCGTTGCGCCACAACGCACGATTTACGCTGCGTTGCGTTGAGTCAACGCCGGCCCGATGCCGCCGGAGGGAGAGGATTGCGCAGCTGTTGCGGCTAGCGCGTCGCCAGCTGCGCGACAACCCGTCCGGCGACAGCCTCTGCGGAGGCAATGCAATCACCGATCGAGATTCCGCCGCGGTAGTTTGCGCAGAAGAACAACCCGCCCAACGCGGCTTCGGCAGCGGCCACCTGCTGCATGCGCTGCTCGTGACCGACCGTATATTGGGGTATCGCCCGGGCCCATTTGCGAACGCGCTGGAACGCAGGGCCGTGCTCCATGCCCAGCAATGCACGGTGCTCCTGCCGCACCAGCGCGTGCAACGCACCGTCTTCAAGCGAGGCTAGCCCGGCTTGGCGTGTGCCGCCGATAAACGTCGTCAGGAGCCGATGCCCCGGTGCGGCTCGCTCATGGAACAGGGTGCTCGAAAAAATCGAACCGAGAATCTGCCGATGCTCGCACTCCGGCACCAGCATGCCAAACCCATCCAACGCATGTCCCTCGGCCGCGCCTTCATAACCGGTATGCACCACGCTCACCGGCGGATACGGAATATCTTCGAGGGCCGCCGCCGTCGCCGGCGCCAGCAGCCGCACCAGCGGGGCGGCTGCATAGGCGGGCACTGCGAGGACGACCGCCGGCGCACTGAGTGTGCGGACCGCGCCCCCGGCACCGGCTGTCATCGAAAAAGTCGTCGGCCCGGCCTGCACCACGCTGGCGGGCGCGTTCAATACGATGCGTTTGAGCCTCTGCGCCAACGCTATCGTCAACGTTTCCATGCCCCCGCGGAAAGAAAACATCGCCGCCGTGTGCTTGGAAGTAGCAGCCTCGGCGGCCCGCGCGCGCCGCCCCATCCACTGCCCGCGGATCAGACTGCCGTATCGCTGTTCAAGTGCGTGTAAGCGCGGGAACGCCGAACGCAAACTGAGTTGCTCCGGGCGACCGGCATACACGCCGCCGACAAACGGATTAATCGCATAATGCAGAAACTCGTCACCGAGACGGCGACGCACAAACGCCGCCACCGTTTCATCCTCCGACGGCGACCCGCGCGGCAAAAAAGGCTCTGCACACAGCCGTAATTTGGCGGCAGTTGAAAACAATCCACTACCGAGAAATTGCAGCGGCGACATGGGCAGCGCCACAGGCCGCCCACCACGCACTACAAAGCGTTTGCTGGCGGCCGGATTCGAGACGATTTTCGCGTCACCAATGGCCAGCTCCTGCAATAGGCGGCCGATCAGCGGCGAGGTATCAAGCGCACTGTTCGGGCCCGTTTCCAGCAGGTAACCGTCTTCTTTGTAGGTGCCGATGCAACCACCGGCGCGCGACGCGGACTCCAGCAACAGAACATCGAGACCGCATTGTTGCAGACGCCAGGCGCAGGTCAGACCGGAAAGGCCACCGCCCACCACAATGACATCAGCATCCGACTCGGCATGGGGCTGCATCTTATCGACTTTTTTTATCGGCTTGATTTATCGACAGGTGTTATCGACTTGTGTTGTCGACCTGTGTTGTCGACTTGTGTTGTCGACTTCTGCGAGCGACCGGATCAGCGCGCATCATGGGGCGAGGTGGCAGGCGCTCTCACGCCCGCCCGCCTCGACTACTTCGCGGCCTTTTCGGGAACGCGCCCTTTATTCATCATGTACACAACTGCGTTGCGTATCTCGGCGTCGGTCAGACTGGCAATGCCGCCGCGCGCCGGCATGCCGCCATGGCCGTTGATGGCAGAACGCACCACCGCATCGAGCCCGTTTTTAACGCGTGGAATCCACGCATCGGCATCACCCACTTTTGGCGCGCCGTGCAAACCCTTTTCGTGGCATTCGCCGCAACGCAGCTTGACCACCTGTTCACCCGTGCGTTCAACCGGTGCCGCCGTCTTGCTGCTCGGCTCCACCCAGTTACCGCCCGACTGATTGACCATATAGGTTACCGCACGCTTGATTTCAGTGTCGGTGAGCTTCATGTTCGCGCCATGCGGAGGCATCTGGCGGATGCCTTTCAGCGCGGTGTCCGTGAGGCTGCTTAGGCTCTGTTCAGCGCGTTTACTCCACGCCGCCTTGTCACCGATTTTCGGCGCGCCCTTTTCACCCTTGGCATGACAGCCGGCACAGGTCGCCTCGACCACCTCTTTGCCACTGCGCTCAGCCGGCTGCGCGATCGCATCAACCGAGATCACGCCAATAAAGGCGGCGGCGCAAAAAGCCAACGCGTTAAGCGCTCCAAGGGTGCGCTTGATTGCATTCACTTGAGCATACGATTTGTTTGACATAGCTAGCCTTTCCTTTATGCAGCGTGGCCGCTGGCGTGACATCGAGCCGGCCGACCCTTTCCGATTAAACGTACGTGCTTGACTGAAAATATACGCAATAAAAAATTTCGACGAGCGACTATTCGACCAGTTATTGCGGTGGATCAATTTTTTCAGTCACGCCCACTCCACCTGTTGCGAACACGCCCAACCCGCTTTTCTTGACGAAATGCAAGCAAACCGGCCAGAACCGCCAGCGCAATCCCGGCCCCGTAACCGCATTAATGGGCGCAGGGATCAACACCGAAAGCAGTGTTTTTTGGCGTTTTTTTCCAACCTGCCGCTCGCTTGCCGCTGGTAGGTCAAGTTGTCATAATCGCCAGCCCCCAAGCCCCCAAGCTACTTTGACCGATTTTGGAGCCCCTTCTGAACACGTCCGCCCGACCGTCCGCCGCCCATACCGCGCGCACCCTCGACACGCTCGGACGTCCGTTGCGCGACCTGCGGATTTCGGTCACCGATCGCTGTAACTTTCGCTGCGTCTATTGCATGCCAAAAGCGATTTTTGGCAAGGATTACCAGTTTCTGGAACACCGCGAGTTGTTGAGCTTCGAGGAGATCACCCGGCTCGCACGCGTCTTCGTCGCCCAGGGCGTCGAAAAGATACGTCTGACCGGCGGCGAACCGCTCGTGCGGCGCAACATCGAGAAGCTGATCGAGATGCTGGCGGCGATTCCGAACATCGATCTGACGCTGACCACCAACGGCTCCTTGCTGACCAAAAAGGCCAAAGCCTTAAAGGCTGCCGGACTTAACCGCATTACAGTCAGCCTCGACTCCCTGGACGACGCGGTCTTCATGAAAATGAATGACGTCGATTTCCCGGTGTCCAGGGTGTTGGACGGCATCGATGCCGCCGCCGCTGTGGGCCTTACGCCGGTGAAAATCAATATGGTGGTCAAACGCGGCGTCAATGACCAATCGGTGGCTGCCATGGCGCGGCATTTTCGCGGTAGTGGCCACATTCTGCGCTTCATTGAATACATGGATGTCGGCGACACCAACGGTTGGCGCATGCAAGATGTGGTCACCGCCACTGAAATCGTCAAACTGATCAGCGCCGAGGCGCCGCTCGAACCGGCCGAGGCTAATTACCCTGGCGAAGTGGCCAAGCGCTGGCGCTATGTCGACGGCAGCGGTGAAGTCGGCGTGATCGCCTCGGTCACCCAGGCCTTCTGCCGCGATTGCACACGCGCACGCTTGTCTACCGAGGGACAGCTCTATACCTGCCTGTTCGCCAGCGAAGGCCATGACTTCAAGACCCTGCTGCGTAACGGCGGCGACGACGCTGCGATCGAGGCACAAATCAAACGGGTCTGGCAGGCGCGCGGCGACCGCTATTCAGAAATCCGCACCGCCGCCACCGGTGTCAAAAAAGTCGAGATGTCGTATATCGGCGGTTAACCGCTGGGCAAAACCGTGTAAAACCGTACGAGACCGTGCAAGTCGCTGCAAGAGCCTGCAATACCCCAACCGCGCCCATGCGCCAACCACCGCCCCCTCCCTGATCGACGCCAGCCATGACCTACCGCCCCGAACTGACGCAAGCGCGCTGTGCGCCGACCTTCACTGTTGAAGCGCGCAATGAACACGGCGAGATCGTACCCACAGAGATCGCCGCCGAACGACCCCTCACGCTCTATGTCGACAAGCGCGAAATCGTCACCCTGATGACGCTGGGCGGCAACCCCGAAGCGCTGGCCCTGGGTTACCTGCGCAACCAGCGCCTGGTTGAAAACCTCGAAGATATCGTCGCCGTGCACGCCGACTGGGAAGTCGGTGCAGTGGCGGTCACCACACGCCACGGCCTGGCGGACCTCGATGGACGCATGGCCAAACGCACCGTCACCACCGGCTGCGGCCAGGGCACGGTGTTCGGGGCGCTGATGGAGGACATCGAGAACATTCGGTTACGTGACGACGTGAGACTCGACGAGGCGGTCTATTATCAACTGATCGATAACATCCGCCGCCACGAGACGGTCTACAAACAGGCCGGCGCGGTGCACGGCTGTGCGCTGGCAAAGGGTGCTGAGATTTTGCTCTTCGTCGAGGATGTCGGCCGCCATAACGCGGTGGATGCGATCGCCGGACGCATGTGGCTCGATGCGATCGATGGCAGCGACAAGGTGTTCTACACCACCGGCCGCCTGACCTCCGAGATGGTGATCAAGTGCGCGCAGATGCGCATCCCGCTGCTGGTATCGCGTTCGGGCCTGACGCAAATGGGTCACGATATTGCGACGCGCACCGGCATCACGATGATCGGTCGCGCCACCGGCAAACATTACCTGCTCTTTAGCGGCCATCACCGCTTCGTAAAAACATGAATCCAATAGACGCCGCGATACCACCGCCAACATTGATCACCGGGGTGATTTTGGCCGGCGGCCTGGGCCGACGCATGGGTGGCGTCGATAAGGGATTGCGCGCCCTGCACGGCCGGCCGATGGTCGCCACCGTGATAGACCGCTTCGCCCCGCAGGTCGCCGAGCTGCTGATCAACGCCAACCAGAACGCACCCGTCTATGCCGCCTTCGGTTACCGCGTGATTGCCGACGTCATCGGCGGTTACGCCGGCCCACTGGCCGGTTTGCACGCCGCGCTCACCGCAGCCACGCATCCGCTGGTCGCCACCGCGCCCTGCGACTCGCCCTTTCTGCCGCTGGATGTGGTGTCGCGACTCCACACCGCCATGCAAGCCGGGAGCGCGCAACTGGCCGTGGCGAAAACCGGCGACCAACCGCATCCGGTGTTTTGTCTGTGTGAGCGCAGCCTGCTGCCGCACCTCACCGGGTTTCTGGCCGCGGGTGGGCGCAAGATCGACCGCTGGTATGCGAGTTTGAAAATCGCCGAAGTCAGCTTCGATGATGTGACTGCAGCCTTCAGCAACATCAATTCGCCGCAGGAATTGGCGGCCTTCGAACAAATACCGCCCGTCGCCTAGTCCGGCGACATCGGGCTTGCTCTACCCCTGCAGCTGCAGGTAATTCAGCGCGCCCTTCAGTCCGACCTTGGGATCGGTCACGATGTGAACCGGGTAACGCCGTAATAAATCGGCGAAGCGCCCCTTGTCGACAAACGCGCGCATAAAACCGCCGTCGTTCATCTTGGCGGCGATTTTGCGCGCAATGCCGCCGGCGATATAAACGCCACCGCGCGCCAGGGTCGCCAGCGCCAGATTGCCGGCAAAGGCGCCGTAAACAGATACAAACAAATCGAGTGCGGCGACCGCCAGGGGATCGAGTTTTGAAATCGCGAACTCAGAAATCGCCGCGGCCTCGTCCTGTTTTTGCATGGCCAGGCGCAGCGGTATCGACGGCACGGCACCGCGGTGATCCTGGAGAAAACCAAAAATGCGCAGCAAGCCCGGCCCCGAGACGATACGTTCGTACGATACGCGGCCAAAGGGTTCGCGCAGCGCGGCGAGCAATGCATCCTGCGTCGCGTCGAGTGGCGCGAAATCGGCATGCCCGGCTTCCGAGGCATGTACTGCGTAGGCCTGCCCTTGCCAGTTCAACATACACACACCCAGTCCGGTTCCCGCACCAACCACCAGGCGCGTGCCTTGGTGCTGCGGCACTGCACGCTGCAAACTCAGCACATCATGCTCACCAAGACTGGCGATGCCGTAGCCCACCGCCGCAAAATCATTCAGCAGATGCACCTCCGGAATACGAAAGCGCGCACTGAGGGCCGCAGAGTCGATGCGCCACGACAAATTGGTCATAGTACAGACACCCGCCTCCACCGGACCGGCGACCGAAAAGCACGCCGCACTGACGGAATCTGCGCGTATACCGGTCTGCGCAAAAAATTGCTCCAGCAACAATTCAAAACTGGCGTACGCGCCGCTGGGCAGCAATACCTCATGGACCCCACACAGCACGCCGTCGCGTTCAACCAGTAATTCGAGTGACGCATTGGTACCGCCAATATCACCAATCAGCACGCAGCTCGGACGCAACTCATGCAAACTCATAACGGCTCCAGTAACGCCGGTTCGCTGGCGGTGGGCGGCAGCAGTGCAACCGGTTTGGCAATGTAATAGCCCTGCGCATAATCGACACCGATCCCGCGCAGGCGTTCGAGTATCTCGCCG
>CAIWNB010000261.1 GCA_903913965.1 uncultured beta proteobacterium | reverse complement strand
TCCTTCAACAAGAACATCGACATTTACCAGATTGCAGAATCGGGCTTTGCGCTACAGGCCGGCTGGGGTGGCACCGTCTATAGTGTTGATAAAGACCTCTAGTAAAACCGGATCCGGGGCGAGGCTCGGGTCATCCGAAGTTGCCACGGCGGCATGCCGTCGTCGTCGCCGAGCTCGGCTTTTTTCGCAGATTAACGAGCACCTCGTCGGCAATGGCGATGCGGATCGGCTAAAGCTACACCTGTTGTTCAGCATTTCCACTGCGACGCTCCGTGCGAAAAATAGCCGTCGCATTGATCGCTCAATGCATTAACGCGCAACGATCAGGTTCAATCTGAAGGTTAAAAACGATGGATTTTTCAATTTGGCCTGATCGTTCCTCCCAAGTCGTCTCTTTGCTGCGTTGTGCCGCTGTGGTTCGCCCCTAAGGGCAGTAGATTTTCCAGCCACTATTGCAACCGGGCTCGTCACGGCGTGCTGATCTGATTCGGTGGGTTCGATTTCTGGCGGTGGATTTTTTTATCTTTGCCGCGGGCTTCTAGCGTATGTCTAAAATCTAGATTTGACGCGTTCGCTTGATCTGCATGGCGTAATACTTGCGACCCGCTTCGCCGCGCCACCCAAGCGCCGCGCTAAAATCGGCGGCTCAAAAGATCATGATTGGAGAACGCAATGAACACCGCCGCACATAGCAGTAAGTCCGCCGCGCAGACACTGGCCGCTTATGCCACGTCGCTTAAATACGAAGACATTCCAGCTGAGGTGCTGACGCGCGCCAAGGCCTGCATCCTTGACACCATTGCGGTGGCGAGTTTTGGTGCGTCGCTGCCGTGGTGTCGTATCGTCAATGAATATTCACTGCAGAACAGCGCGCCGGGCAAGGCGACGGTGCTGGGCACCTCGCTGAAGGTGCGCGCGCCGTTTGCCGCGCTGGCCAATGGTGCCGCCGGTCATGCTTTTGAGATGGACAGCCTCGTGCAACCCGGTGTCGGTGTGCATGTCGGCACCTCGTTGCTCGCGCCGGGTCTGGCGATTGCCCAGGAATCCGGCGCCAGTGGCAAAGAATTGCTGACGGCGTTCGTCGCCGGCTCTGAAATTATGTATCGCGTCGGCGATGCCTCGCGTCACTCGCCGGAGAAGTTGGGCTTTCATTCGCCCGGTCTCACCGGTGTGTTCGGCGGTGCGGTGACGGCCGGCCTTTTGCTGAAGCTCGACAGCGCGCGTATGGCGCTGGCACTGGGCATCGGCGGTTCGCTGTGTTCCGGTCTGCTGGAGTTTTCAAAATCCGGCGGTGGCATGGTCAAGCGTTTGCATCTGGGGCGCGCCGCCGAGGGTGGCGTGATGGCGGCGTCGCTTGCGCGCGACGGCTTCACCGGCCCGGACCAAGTCTTCGAAGGCAAGTTTGGTTTCTTCAAGGTGTTCTGCGACGAGGTTGATCCGCCGCGCCTGACGGCGGGCTTTGGCAGCACCTGGCACACCATGAAGACGATGATGAAGCGTTATCCCTGCCACATCACCGCGCATGTCCCAGTGACCGCGGTGCTGGAGCTGAAAGCGGCGCACGGTATCAAGGGTGAGGACATTGCGTCGATCAACGTGGCGAGCAGCGAGAAGATGGTCAGCCATCACAACATTCCCGAGCCGCAGGACATCACAATGGCGCAATACAGCACGCCGTTTTGCGTGGCGCTGGCGTTCTTCAGCGATCCGCGCGATCCGAAGGCGTTTTCCGAGGCGGCGATTGCCGATACGCAGATCCGCGCCTTGTGCCGCAAGGTCACGCTGCAGGCCGATCACGAGCTGGTCAAAGACAATCAGCTCGCCACGCGCCTGACGGTCACCCTCAAGGATGGTCGTGTCATCACCCATGAAGCGCGCGAATTTCCGGGCATGCCGCGGCGGCCGCTGACCGATGCCGAGCTGCGTGAAAAATTCGACCGTGTGGTCACCGGTATTGCGCCGGCGACCGCGGCGCGTTTGTTCGAGCAATTCGCCGCACTTGAAACGGTGAAGGACGTTAGCGCGCTGGAATTCATCTGATGCGCGCGTGGCTGCTGCTCGCGGTGTTGTGGGTTGGCCCATTCCAGGCACCGGCACAGGCGCAGCAGTGGCCGTCGCGTCCACTGCGTGTGCTGGTGCCTTCGGCGGCCGGTGGGGCCGGCGACATCGTGGCGCGCGCGGTGGGGCAGAAGCTGACCGAGGCCTGGGGACAGCAGGTGATCGTCGACAACCGCAACGGCATTGTCGGCGCTGAGATTACGGCGCACGCTGCCGCCGACGGTTACACCATCATGTTCTCGACTTCCGCATTGTCGATACGCGAGAGCGTTTATCGCCAGCTGCCGTTTAATACCCTGCGTGACTTTGCCCCGGTTGGGCAGGTGGTGTCGCAGTCGAACGTGCTGGTTGCACATCCCGGGGTGCCGGTTAAATCCGTGCAGGAGTTGATTGCTTACGCGCGCGCGCGGCCGGGTGAGCTTAACTACGGTTCGAGCGGCAATGCGAGTTCCAATCATCTTGCCGGCGAATTGTTCAAACTGCTGACCAAGGTTAATTTTGTACACGTGCCTTACAAGGGTTTGCCGCAGGCGGTGACTGATCTGCTGGGCGGGCGCCTGCAGATTGTTTTTGGCAGCCCGTCGTCAACGCTGCCTGCAGCGCGTGATGGCAAGTTGCGGCTGCTGGCCGTGACCACACCGAAACGTTCCCCCGCATTACCGGAGGTGCCGACGATTGCCGAGTCGGGTGTGCCCGGCTATGAATTCACCGGATGGATCGGCGTGTTATTGCCGGCTCGTACCCCGGAGGCGATTGTGAACAAACTCTCGCGCGAAGTCGCACGCATCGTGCAATTGCCCGAACTCAAGCAGCGCTTTGCTGCGGATGCCACTGAATCGGTCGGCAGCACGCCGGAAGAATATGCTGCATTTCTCAAAGCCGAGATCGCCCGCTGGACGCGTGTCGCGCGGGCGGCAAACATACAGGTGGATTGATGCCAACCCCTCGTAAAAAGCCGCTTAAAACCGCAGGCAAAACGCGCCCCCCCTTCGATCATGAAATCGTCGCCATCGCCGATTACGTGGCGAAGAAAAAGATCACCAGCAAACTTGCTTACAAGACCGCGCATTATTGCCTGCTCGATACGCTCGGTTGCGGGCTCGAAGCGCTGTCCTATCCGGCCTGCACCAAGTTGCTCGGACCCGTGGTGCCCGGCACCCTCGTGCCCAACGGCGCGCGCGTGCCCGGGACCTCGTATGTTCTCGATCCGGTGACGGCGGCATTCAATATCGCCACCATGAATCGCTGGCTCGATTACAACGATGCGTGGTTTGGCCGCAACGGCGCGCATCCTTCGGACAATCTCGGCGGCATACTGGCTACGGCCGATTACCTCTCGCGCTGCAGGGTTGCCGCTGGCAAGGCGCCGCTCAAAATGCAGGACGTACTCACCGCCATGATCAAGGCGCATGAGATCCAGGGCATCACCGCGCTGGAAAACAATTTCAACGGCTTGGGCATCGATCATGTGGTGCTGGTCAAGGTGGCCTCTACTGCGGTGGTGACCGGGCTCTTTGGCGGCACGCATGAAGAAATTCTAAACGCGGTATCGAACGCCTGGATCGACGGTCAGGCGATCCGTACCTATCGTCACGCGCCCAACACCGGTTCACGCAAGTCGTGGGCGGCCGGCGACGCCACCAGCCGCGCGGTGCGCCTGGCGATGATGGCATTAAAGGGCGAGATGGGTTATCCCTCGGCGCTGACGGCCAAGCAGTGGGGTTTCTACGACGTGTTGTTTAAGGGGAAGCCGTTCAAATACACGCGGCCCTTTGGTTCTTATGTCATGGAGAACGTGCTCTTCAAGATCGCCTATCCGGCGGGCTTCCATGGCCAGAGCATGGCCGAGTGCGCAATCCAATTGCATGCGCTGGTCAAAGACCGGCTTGATGAGATCGCCGGCGTTGAACTGTGGACGCATGACAAATCCTTCCATCTGATCAAGAGCGGCCCGCTGCACAATCCGGCTGACCGCGATCACTGCATTCAATACATCGCGGCCATCGGTTTGATTTTTGGTCGTTTAACCGCCGCGGATTACGAAGATGCCGCCGCCGCCGACCCGCGTATCGACCGCTTGCGCGCAAAGATGAACGTGACCATGGACCAGCAGCTGACCGCGAGCTTGTTCGACCCAAAGCGGCGCTCGAATGGCGCGGCGATCCGTATCACCTTCAAGGATGGCAGCAAGACGGCGCGAGTTGAAATCGAATATCCGCTCGGCCATCCGCGCCGGCGCCGTGACGGTATCCCGCCGTTGCTGGAAAAATTCCGGACCAATCTGGCGCGACGCTTCGCCGCTAAACAGCAACAGGCTATCCTCGCTTTATGCGCCGATGAAAAACGTCTGGCGGCGATGCCCGTTAACGAATTCGTCGATCTCTTCGTGGTTTGATGGTCAGACGGAGCACGTTTGCTGTGTCCTGTTCAAAGTGCCGGACCGAACGGTAGAGCAGCGACCTCGCTACCGTCGAACCGGCAGGCCAGCACTTCAGCAGCACTGAGCGCGCGTCCGACATGCGCACCCTGCACCCGTTCGCAGCCGAGCGCCGCGAGGGCCTGTGCGGTATTCGCATCCTTGATCCCTTCGGCGGTCACCGTCAGATCGAGACTCTTGGCGAGATTGGCCAGCAAGCGCACGACTTTGACGTGAAAAATCTTCTGCTCATTATTGCCGACAAAGGTGGCGCCGATTTTGACTTCGTCGAGCGGCAATTGCGCGAGGCTGGAAAGCGAAACCGAGGCTGTCCCCAAGCCGTCGATACACAGACGCACACCGAGTTTTTTCAGACGCGCAAGGGTGGTTTTCAACTCTTCGGTCGCAATGGGGAGAGCCGACTCATGCACTTCGATCGTCAGCCGTTTGAGCGGTGTTTTCCAGGTGCGCAGCGCACGATCGAGGAAATCCGCGAAGTCGGGCTGTGTCACGCCGCTGGCGGTTAATTTCAGCGCGAACGGCAGTGTGATGCCCGCTTCTGCAAATGCCGCGTATTGCCGCAAGGCATTGTTGTAGAGCCACCAGGTCAGTTCGCGTGCCAGACCCGCACGCTCTGCCGCCTGCATTGCAGCGTCTTCAGACAGTACCCCCAATTCCGCATCGTGCCAGTGCAAACCGCAGGTAAGCGCCGCAATGCGGCCGCTGCGCAGATCGAGTTGGGGGACGAAGGCAAGCTCGAGCGTGCCTTGTTCAAGGGCGTGACGCAGGCGCATTTCGAGATGAATATTGCGTTCTTCTTCGGCCCCTTGCTCTATTGCATAGACCGCCGTGCGCTCGGGCAGGCCGCGCGCGACAGCCGCCGCCAGTTTGGCGTTGCGCACCAAACCTTGTTGATCCGCACCGTGATCAGGGTAGACGGCGATGCCCGCCACCGCATCCGTATCAAACGCACGATTGCCGATCGGCACCGGCATGTCGAGTGCATCGAGAATTTTGTTCGCCGCCAGGATCGCCACGCCTTCACCGGCGATATCCGGCAGCAGGCAGGCAAACTGATCGCGGCTGATGCGGCCGAGCTGATCGCCTTTTCGCAACACGCCTTCGCGCATGCGCTGCGCGATACGCAGCATGAAGGCCTCGCCTTTTTGCAGACCGAGCAGGCGGTCGACTTGTTCAACCTTGGCAATCTGCAGGACGAGCAGGCCGAGCTGACGACCTTCGGCGCGGTGCTGCTCTATCGTGCTGCGGAAAATCTCCATGAAGGCTGCGTATTCAGGTGTTGGCAGGGTGCGCACGACACCACCTTCGGACTGACTGCGTGCCGCCAGAGAGGCGAGTAATGCGGTTTGCAGAAAGCCGAAGCGTTGCAGCGCGAGCAGATTTTGCATGCATTGGTCGGTGTTGCCGGCATCGAGCCGCAGGCAGGCGCGTGTGAGAACGTTCTGGAAACGCAGGCAATCGCCGCGCAGGCGTTCGATCGGTTCGTTTTCTGCGTCGAGCGCCCATTCGCCGAGCGCCGCATACACCGCACGGGCGGCTGAGTCGGCATTATCGGCGACGGCCAGACGTTGCAAGGCCGTGGTCAATACTGCGTTGACCGGCACAAAAATATCCGCCGCGTTGCGGCTCGCAGCGTCGCACAGGGCACCGACGCAGGCGAGGGTTTTTACATCGGCGCCAAACTCGGCGGCCAGACGCAGAATCAACGGCATCAAGCCGTCTTCCGCCGTCTGTCCGGCGCCTGCCTTCAACGCATCGGCCGGCAGTGCTGCCGCGTTGTTCTGTTCACAGGAAGTATTTGGCGGTGTCAATCTCGACGCTCCCTTTGGGCAGGGTCCGTTTGATACCGGCCTCCTGGATGATTTTGGTCGCTTTGAGTGGTTTCTTGTGCACGTCGTAGATCACCATTACGCGCGGGTAGAGTTTCATGCGCGGATTGCGTGCGATGACGATGCCAATTTCACCGGAGTGCAGCTCGACGATGGCGCCCACCGGATAGGTGCCGATGCACTGGATGAACTGCTCGACGAGGGGGCCGTCATATTTGGTGTTGCGCTCGTCGTAGAGCAGTTTGAGTGCGCGTGCCGGCGGCATCGTTTCGCCATAAGGCTTGCTTTCGGTCATTGCATCGAAACTGTCGACAAGTCCGGCGATGCAGCCGACGAGGCCGATTTGCGGCCCCTTCAGGCCCATTGGATAACCGCTGCCATCGACGCGTTCGTGATGCAGGGCGGCCAGCGCCGGCAGTTCTTCGGGTAGACCGGTTGTTTCTTTCAGGATGGCGATCGAGTGTTGCAGATGTTTCTTGCAGACGGCGATTTCCAGCGGGCTCAGCGGATCTGTTTTGTAGAGCAGTTCGTCGGGCAGGCGCAGCTTGCCGACATCCTGCAGCAAACCGAGTAAACCCAGCACATGCAGCTGTTCGCGGGGCAGGGATAAGAAACGGCCAAAGGTGATCATGTAAATCGATACGCTCATCGCGCGATCCAGCGTCTTGGCGTCTTTCTCTTTCATCCGCGCCAGTAACAGCATGGCATCCGGATTGCGTACGACGCTCTCGGTCATGCTCGTGACGGCACCCTGTATGCGCGGCGCATCAAGCGCTTTGCCGGACTGGATCGAACCGAATACGTCGGTTAGAACAGCGGTGGTCTTAATGTGCGCCTCGCGTGCCGCCGGCAGCTCGACATTGACCTCGATCTTTTCTTCGTAGGTGACTTTCTGGCGTATGCTTTGCAGCACGGTAAAAGTGCCGCTACCGGCCGGCGTGCTCTTGACGTCGGCACCCTTCTCGGTGTCGATGCAGACGCTTTTGCAGAATTTATGCAGGGTTGCGAGTTGGGCTTCCGAATTGAGCAGAAAGCCCTGGAACACGAACGGGGTTTCGGTCCACGGACGGTCGAGCTGGGTGACGTAGACGCCAAAGCTCAGTTCGTTAACAGAGACAAATTTTTTCATACGCTCGGTGCGGTGTTCATTGAACGGGTTTCTAGGTAGATCAGAATTCAAACAGCTGGTTGTTTTCCAGCAGGCGCGGCGGTGTGGTCGTAGAGAGTTCTTCGATTTCCAGCATGGTTAATTCGACTTCGATCGGCTTGAGGTGGGTAATGTAAATTTCTGCAGGTTGTTTGAGTTTGGCCAGTTCGATGCCCAGTGTGGCCGGACACAAATGCTGCGAGGCCGTGGCCAGCGCCTGGTCTTTGTTGGAGAAAGCGGTTTCGATGATCACAAACCGCAGGTTTGTGATCTGGTTGACCGCTACCCACAGGTCGTCGTTGGGCCCCGTGTCGCCGCTAAAGACCAGACTGGCGCGACCGCTGTCGAGCTGATAGCCGACTGCAGGCACGGTATGAACCGCCGGCAGTGCGGTGATTTTTCTGTCGTTCAGGGTGACAACGTCACCAACGGTGATTTCCTGATAACGCAGCCAGGGTTTTTCCAGTGAAGGGATCGTCGTGAAATCAGGCCATATTTCCCAGTTGAAGAGGTTTTTTTTCAGACTGTTGATCGTCGCGCCCAGCGCATAAATGGTGATCGGACGGTGCCGTATGGCGCCCACCGAATCGACGATAAAGGCGATCGAGTTGACGTGGTCGAGATGCGAATGGGTGACGAAAATATGGTCGACCAGCGCCAGTTCGGCGAGCGACAGATCGCCAACGCCGGTGCCAGCGTCAATCAGGATGTCCTGATCGAGCAGGAGCGACGTTGTGCGGTTTTGTGTGCCGCCAATCCCACCGGAACAACCCAATACACGTAAGCGCATTACATCTCCCACCGCCCGCTACGCACGGGCGCAACAAAAACTGGATGGAACAATCAGAAAACGCGATTGGTGGGCGCCGCGTCATTTTCGCGGTGCTGATTCCGTCGCGGCCCCCCCCGAAGCACGTTAACGGCGTTTTTTTTCATTTCATGAGGTGTTTCAAGCGAAAACGCTAGTCGCCCTTGATTTTCGCCTGTTTTATGACAGCCGCCCACTTATTACGTTCCGCGATCAAATGATCGCGGAACTGCTGTGGTGTGCCTGGCATGGCCTCGGCGCCGTCGTCGATCAGGCGCGAGAGTACCGCCGGGTTGTCGATCGCCTTGCGAATTTCGACGTTGAGGCGGTCGATGATCGGCTGCGGCGTTTTAGCCGGCGCCAGCGCCCCGTACCACTGCGTCATGACAAAACCCTTCACGCCGACTTCAGCCGCCGAAGGCACATCGGGCAGCGGCTTGGCGCGTTTTGACCCGGTGACGGCGAGACCGCGCAGGCGTCCGGCGCGCACTTGCGGTAGCGCTGAGATGATGCTGCCAAACGTGAGTTGAATCTGTCCGCCGATCAGATCGGGATAGGCAGCACCGATACCCTTGTAGGGAATGTGCGTCATCTCGGTGCCGGTCGCGAACTTAAAGAGTTCACCGGTGAGATGAATCAGACTGCCATTGCCTGCCGATGCGTAATTGAGCTTGTTCGGGTTGGACTTGGCGTAGGCGATCAGTTCGACCAGCGTTTTCGCCGGCACCGACGGATTGACCACGATCAGGTGCGGCTGCGAGGTGAGTTGCGTGATCGGCGCAAAATCGCGCACCGCGTCGTAATCGGCTTTATACATCAGCGGGTGCACCACTGAGCTCGCACTGATCGTCATGATGGTGTAACCATCCGGCGCGGCGAAGCGCACCAGCTCCGCGCCGACGCTGCCGCCACCGCCGCCGCGGTTATCGACCACCACGGTTTGTCCGAGACTCTCGCTTAACTTGATGGCGAGGCTGCGCGCCACCGTATCCATCGCGCCGTTGGCCGCCAGCGGCACGATCAGGCGGATCGGGCGTTCGGGGTAAGCGGCGGCGCCGTTAAACGACGTGAGAAGGCCGGCCGCCAGAAGGGCGCATCCATGAAATCGCGAGGAGAGTTTCGTTGCCACGTTATAATTTTCCAGTTCCGCATGGTTGCGGGTAAACAGACGCAACGATTTTAACCCAGTGGGGATCACGGCATGATTCAGACGGAAGCAAAGCCCGTTCAGCAGCGCGCAGTCGATGGCATTCAGCAAACGCTGGCCGACTATGCCTGCAAGTTTCGGTATGAAGATCTGCCCGCCGATACCGTGCATGCGGCCAAGGTACGTGTGATCGACACGCTGGGCGCTTTGATGGGCGGCTTTTCCGCCGAGCCCTGCCGTATCGCGCGCACGGTGGCTGCGGCAATGCCGAATGCTGCTGGTGCAACGGTGATCGGCACGCGTCTGCAAACGACGCCCGAGATGGCCGCCTACGTCAACGCCGCCACTGCACGTTACGTCGAAATGAACGATACCTATCATTGGCCTGGCGCCTTCGGCGGTCACCCGAGTGACGTGCTGACACCGGTCTTGGCGGCGGCAGAACATGTACACGCCAGCGGCCGCGATCTGCTGGCTGCGGTCGTGCTGGCCTACGAGGTGTATCAGAGCTTCTCCGACGTGTTCAAAAACACCGGCCGTGGTTTTGATCACACCAATCTGTGCACGCTCGGCAGTGCGCTCGGTGCCGGTCGCTTGTTCGGCCTCACTTCGGAGCAGATGGCGCATTGCGTCGCGCTCGCCGCAGTGCCCAATGTGATTCTGCGCCAGGTCCGCATGGACCACTATTCGATGTACAAGGCGGTCGCATCGGGGCATGCCGGTCGTGCCGGCGTGTTCGCGGCCATTCTTGCGCGCGCCGGCATGGAAGGACCGCATCTGCCGTTCGAGGGCGCCGGCGGCTGGCGTGACCACGTGGCGCGCGAGCCGTTTGTGCTGGCGCTCGGCGGCAATGGCGCGCCCTGTAAAATCGCGCGTACCGTGATCAAGCCGCGCGCTTGCTGCGGCTCGACCATTTCGTCGGCGCTGGCTGCTGAACAGGTTGCGCCACTGGCGGCGGTCGATGACGTTGCAAAAATCGTGGTCGAAACCTATGGGCGGGCGAAGGACGACTTCGGCACTGGCGAACATCGCTGGCATCCGGATACACGCGAGACCGCCGATCACAGCATTCCCTATGTGGTGGCAGTGACGCTGCTGGACGGCGCAGTGACGCCGCGTTCGTTCGATGACGAGAAGCTGTGGAACCCGCAAATGCGCGCGCTGATCCAAAAAATCGAAGTCGTCGAGAACGCGGACTACACCGCAGCCTATGCGCGGCTACCGGTTGAACATCGCACGCGCGTGACGCTCACCCTGGCGGATGGCAAAACGCTAATCGGTGAAGCGGGCGGCGACAAACACGAACTGTCGGCGCAAAAAAGCGATCAAGAAATCGACGACAAGTTTCGTCTGCTGTGCGTCGATGCGCTCGGCCGGTCACGCGTTGACGCGCTGCTCGAACAGATGTGGCGGCTTGATACCGCTGAAGATGTGGCGGAGCTGCCGCCGGCATTTGCCATCGACTGAAATCCTTAAAGTAGGCCGTCCTTGATGGACAGTCGTCGCGCGTGCAGGTTACGATCAACGGCTACTTTAATCACACCTACGCAGAGGCAACCATGGCTTCCACGCTGACCATACTCGATCCGATCGCGCCGCCGCAGCACGCTGCGCGCGCGCTCACCGTGCTCGACACGCTTGCTGGTAAAACCGTCGGCTTCATCGATAACGCCAAACCGAATTTTCAGTATCTCGTCGATGATCTCGGCGATCTGCTGGTCAGTAAATACAAGGTCGCCGCGGTGTTGAAGCACCGCAAGTCAGGCCAGGTGCCCGTCGATGAAGCGGTGCTTGTTGATTTTGAGCAGCGCTGCGACGCCGTCATCACCGGCTCCGGCGACTGAGGTTCATGCACGTCGTGGAGTATCCACGACAGTGTTGAAGCCGCGAAGCGGGGTCTTGCCGCACTGACCATCTGCTCGACGGCGTTCAAGGGCCTGGGCCACGGCCAGGCGCGCGCGCTTGGCCTGCCGCAACTGCCGATTGCGCTGGTGCCGCATCCCTTTGGCATCCGCGCGCGTGACGAAATCAAACAGATCGCCGCCGATTGTGTCGATGAAGTCGCACGCTTGTTGTGTATGGCGCCTGCCGCCGTCGAATCCGCAAAAGCCGCCGGCGGCGCGCGTGCAGCCAGCCTTGAGGTGAGCGACGATCTCGACGTCTTCAACCGCCTGCTGCTTGAACGCCACTGGAGCGACGGCCTGCCAGCGATGCCGCCGACACGTGAACGCGTCAAGGCCATGTTGCAACACACGAGCCGCAAACCCGACGACATCGTCGGCGCGGTGGCGCCGGCCTTTGGTGTGGCCACCGTCGAGCGCATCGCCATCAACGCAGTGATGGCGGGCTGCTATCCGGAATATTTACCGGTGTTGATCGCGGCCACCGAAGCGATCGCCGACCCGCGTTTCAATCTGCGTGCCATACAAGCGACCACCAACCCGGCCGCGGTGTTCATGATCATCAATGGCCCGATCGCGAAACAAATCGGCGTCAACGGCGGCGGCAATTGCCTCGGCCCCGGTGCTTGGGCCAACGCTACGTTGGGCCGCGCGATGCGTCTCATTTTGCAGAATATCGGTGGCGCACAGGCCGGCGAGATGGATCAGGCCACGCAGGGCCAGCCGGGTAAATACACCTTCTGCTGTGCTGAAAACGAAGAGGCCAATCCGTGGCAGCCGCTGCACGTCGAGCGCGGCTTCAGCAAAGAGCAAAGTACGGTCACCACCGTGGGTGCCCTCGGCACCTGGAACTTGAACACCCACGCCAAGAATGCCGAAGAACTGCTGCGCGTGATCGGCGACACCATGGCTTTTCCGGCGAGCAGTGATTACATCTTCGGTGGCGAACCATGGCTGATATTGGCGCCCGAACACGCTGAGGTCTTGCGACGTGACGGGATGAGCAAGGTCGATGTGAAAAAACGCCTCTGGCAAACCTCGCAACTCGCCGCCAGCCGCCTTTCAGCGAAAGAGCTTGCGCGTACGCAAGCGGGGCGCCGCGCTGAACTCGGTGAGATTACGCGTGACAGCCTGCTGCCGGTGTCGAGAAGTGCGGAAGACATCGGCATCATCGTTGCCGGCGGTACTGGCACGCATTCGGTTTATATTCCGATGTCGGGGCATGTGCGTTCGGTGACCAAAGAGATCAAATAAGGGTCGCAACCATGATGAATCAAGCCGGTGGATAACGCCCTCGCCCCGCGTGCGACGCAGAGTGACGCGCGCATGCGAGTTGGCTGGCCCGCATTGTTGTGCGCGCTCGCTGGCATGATGTTCTCGGGTGCGGCCAATGCAATCGAAGACCGCGCCAACATCGAACCGAATGATCCCGTCACAGAACAACGCCCCATCGCTTGGAAGCTGACCCCCGGCATTTATCATGAAACTGCAGGGCGTTCGGCAGTTGATCTGAACCTGCGTGGCAATCTGGTCGATGATACGTTCTGGATCGGCGAATATCAGCGCGGCTCTGAGTTCCAGCAATTGCGTGGTGGTTACGAGCATCAGTTCAGCCTGCCTTTTGGCAAACTCATCGCCTCGGCGCAGGCGGCCTCGCGCGGCTTTCTCGGCGGAAGTGCGACGTTCGAAATCGGTGACGCCACTGTGACGCCGTTTTATGCGCTCGCCGGTTTCGGCCGCACTAATCTGCAGCCCTACTACAACCTGAATTTTGATCCGAACGATTCAACCCTGATTGGTGGCGGCTGGCGCAGCGCCGATCAAACCAAAACCGCGACTCTCTTCCGTATCCACGATGATCGTCTCGGCACCGGACAGACGGTTACGCATCTGGTGCTGCGCGGCAAGACCGGTGAACGCTCGCGGCTGACAGTCGATCTGTTCCGTCGCGAGGGGCGCAGCGCCCCCGATGCGGAATACTTCGTGGCTACCGGTGTGTCTGTCACCTACGATCGCGATCCATGGTTCATCCGTCTCGCCATTGATCCGCGCGCCAACTTCACGGCCAGCGATATGACGCGGCTGGCGGTGGGGATGCGGTTTTAGTTGAAGAGGGCGCACAGTAATACCGCATTTACCCGGCGCGTTCATCTGGCCAGTAAAATTCCCGCACGCGAATTCTGAGAGAACTTCATCTGAAGCCGGCGCACAGAGAAGCCAAAAGAAATACACTTGGCGGCTGTTCCGGCTGCGACCAACCTCAATATTTTTGAACCGAGAAAACGAAATGGCCATCAAACCTGAACCACTGTTTCCGACTATTGCCGCCTGCCCGACCTGTGGCAAGCGCACCCGTCTCAAGATGGAGCGATCATTCCCGGTGCCGCGCGGTGTTGACGCCGTCGGCTACCTGCGCTGTTTCCCCTGCAATAAGCGTTATTTCCGCACGGTCGGCACGGCGGAAGGCATCGCCGCCTTTGCGCTGGCGCTGGCGGTTGAATCCCACGGTCATTCGCCGGATGAGGAACTGACGCACCACCACGATCCGCTGACTATCGTCGGGCAAACCGATAAATATGCGTTTATCGACATCACGCCGGCACCAGGGCATTAACGCGCGGTAATAAAAACGGGATCAGCGTGCGTTGATCCCGTTAGTCGACCGGCCTGCGCCCCTTGTTACGGCAGCCTGCAATCGCATTTCTGAATTTTGTGGATGGCCCACTTCGGCCCGTGATCGTCGTCAGAGACGCGAATCATCGAAATGCGCAGATGACAGTGCGGGCATTTTACGAATTCGCCTTTGCTGTCGTGGTCGATCGACGGATTGGTGGCGTCTCGCGAAGTCATGGCTTTGCCATGGACGCCGGCGGTCGGCGTTGTGCGATACAAGGGCTTGCGACAGCACGGGCACAGCACCGCTATGATGTTCCGCGGATTCAACGGTAAACCTCTCTTGAGTGGTGCCAGGAAATTTTTCCTGGCGAAGTTGGCTGGTTGAGCGTAGCAGATTCGTGAGTCGAGAACATTAACGCTCAACTATCGCAGAGGAGGGGCATTGCAACGCGCTTCTGGCAATTGCCGAATCGTTGATCACTCCGCCCGTATACGCGCCTTCTGCGCGATCGCTGCATAGCGGGCCATTTCAGTTTTGAGATAAGCGGCGAATTCCGCCGGCGTGTTGCCCACCGGTTCGACGCCCTCTACGGCGAGGCGCTCGCGCACTTCGGGCAGGCGCACGATGCGGGTAAGTTCCTGATGCAGCCGCGTCACGATATCCGCTGACAGCCCAGCCGGCCCCATGATGCCGTACCACACACCGGCTTCGAATCCCGGCAGACCCGCCTCCACCAGTGTCGGTACCTCGGGCGCGAAGGTGGTGCGCTTCAGGCTGGCCATGGCGATGGCACGCAGGCGCCCGGCGCGCACCTGCGGCAGGGCGGGGGGCGTGGTGTTCATCATCACATCCACTTCACCGGCAATCAGGCTGATGGTCGCCGGTGCGATGCCTTTGAACGGACTGTGCACGATGTCGGTTGCAGTCACCGACTTAAATAACTCCATGCCGAAATGCGAGGTGGTGCCGCTGCCGCCGGTCGAATAGTTAAGCTTGCCCGGTTTAGATTTCGCCAGAGCGACGAGTTCGCGCACGCTCTTCGCCGGCACCGAGGGATGCGCAAGCAGGATCAGCGGACCGCTGGCGAGCATCGTGACCGGTGTGAAATCGCGCAGCGTGTCGAAGGGCACGCGGGCGATCGCTGGATTCATGGCGACGTGGCCGACATTGGCGACCAGCAGCGTATGGCCGTCAGGGGCGGCCTTCGCCACGAGCGCGCTGCCGATACTGCCACTCGCACCAGGGCGGTTATCCACGACCACGTTTTGTCCGAACGCTTCGGCGAGCTTTTGTGCGATCAACCGTCCGACTGCATCAGTGCCGCCGCTGGGTGCGGTGGCGACCACGAATTGCAGCGGGCGCTGCGGATAGCTTTGCGCGTTGGCTGGCTTGCAGGGCAGCGTTATTGCGATTGCGAAAATGACGAGAGTAAGGCGGGGCATGAGGGTCATTCTGGTTGATGTATTGACCAAGAACCATCGGCATCGATTCATCTTTTAAGAATCGACGGGCGAAGCTGAGAGTTTGACACCGAGCGCATGCAGCAATTTGATCATGGTGTCATAGCGGGGTTTGGCGCCCGGGGTGAGCGCCTTGTACAGGCTTTCACGTCCGACACCAGCATCTTTGGCTAGTTGTGCCATGCCGCGCGCGCGGGCGACATCGCGTACTGCAGCCAGGAAGACTGCAGGGTTGGGATCTTCAAGCGCGGCCGTGATGTATTCCGCGATCGTTACCTCATCGTCGAGGTAATCAGCGGCGTCGAAGCGGGAAAATTTAGCCATGGTTTATTCCTTGTGCAAAGCGCGTGCCATTTCGATGGCGCGTTTGATGTCACGCTTCTGCGAAGACTTGTCGCCACCGACCAGAAGCAAATAGACCACTTTCGCGCGCCGCGTGAAATAGACGCGATAGCCTGGCCCGACGTGGACGCGTATTTCGGAAACACCTTCCCCAACGGGTTCGCAGTCACCGAAATTGCCGTATTCGGCAGAGCGGATGCGATGGATGATTCGGGCACGACCTGTTTTGTCTTTCAGGCCCGCAAGCCAGGTGTCGAATTCTTCGGAGCGTTCAAATAAGTTCACGGTTTGTAGTGTATCCGAATAGATACAACGGTGTAAACACGCCACGACCTGCAGTGTAATGCGCTGTGCTGATTACCCTAGGGCATGGCTAATGCCCGCTGATCTTCGCCTCGCGCACCAGCTTCTTCCAGCGCTCGATATCCGCGCGTAAAAACGTCGCCAGTTCCCGTGGGCTGTTGCCGATGGGGTCGGCACCCTGTGCGAGCAGTTGTTCGCTCACTGCGGGCAGACGCACGATGCGCGTCGTCTCTGTATTGAGACGCTGAATCACCGCGGTAGGTGTGCCGGCGGGCGCCATCAATGCGTACCAGAGCGACGACTGAAAGCCTGTCAGCCCAGATTCAGCGACGGTCGGTACCTCTGGCAGGGCACGCGAACGCGTGCGGCCGGTCATGGCAAGCGCTTTTAATTTGCCGCTTTTAATATGCGGTAGCGTCGGTAAGGGGCTGGTGCACATCAGCGGCACTTCGCCCGCAAGCAGTGCGGTCACTGCAGGACCGGCGCCTTTGTAGGGAATGTGCACGAGGTCGATGCCGGCCATCCACTTCAGCATTTCGACTGAGAGATGTCCGCCGGTGCCCGGTGTCGATGAGCCATAGTTGATTTGTCCCGGGCGCGCTTTGGCAGCGGCGATGAGTTCTTTAATGTTGCCGACGTTGAGCGACGGATGCGCAACAAACACCAGCGGTGAATCGGCGACCAGTGTGACCGGCGCGAAATCACGCAGCGTGTCGTAGGGCAGGTCTTTGACCAGCGCGGGGTTGGTGCCGAAGGCCGCGTTGGCGAGTAACAGCGTATGGCCGTCGGCCACCGCACGCGCGGTGAGTTGCGTGGCGATGAGGGTGCCGCCACCGCCGCGGTTGTCGACGACAACCTGCTGGCCGAGGGCCTCGGCGAGTTTTTGCGCGAGGCTGCGCGCCATGATGTCGGTGGCACCACCAGGCGGGGCGGGCGTGATGAGGCGGACGGGTTTGGTGGGGTAGGGGTCGGCTGCGTGTGCGCAGGGTAGTGTGGTACAGGCGAGCAGTGCGGCGAATAAGAATTTCAATAGATACTCACTTCCGACAACTTCATCACTACACCCCAGCGGTTGAGTTCGGTCTTGAGCGATTGTTGGCTGGGCAATATATTGCCCAGGTGTTACTTTAAGTTTGCGGCACCAGCCGAATCTGGACTGTGCAGCCAACCGCTTTTGCGTATTTCTTCAGGGATGTCAGCGATGGCGCATGTTTGCCCGCCGATTCAAGTCGCGACACCGTACTTTTTGAAGTGCCCATTCTAGTGGCGACAGCTTCCTGCGTCAGGCCGGCTCTTGAGCGTGCGGTGAGCATTTCATTGATGACGGCGTATTCGACTGCCAGAGCATCGTAGGCGCCGTTAAAGCCGCGGCGTTTAGCGGCCTTCTTCAGGAAGGCAGAATGATCGTGTTTGACGGGTTTGTATCGGGGTTCAGCCATGAAGCACCTCTTTCAAACGTTTACGTGCAAGTAACAATTCGCGCTCCGGTGTCTGTTGCGACTTCTTGATAAACGCGTGCAGTACGACGACGCGTTGATCAACCAGAAAACAATAAAATGCGCGCCCGATTCCAGCGCGGCCGCGCGGACGGAGCTCAAACAGGCCACCCCCAAAAGCGCGTGAATGCGGCAGTCTCAAGCTCGGCCCGTGTTGCATCAGCAACTCTGCGATCCGGGCGTAATCGGCGACGATGTCCACAGGCCACGATTCAATCTCGGCCAATACCCGCGGATGAAAATATTCGATCGTGTAGGCCATTTCTGATGTTCTCATAAATAAGAACAATGATCAACGCGTCAAGATGGATGATGACTTAATCGACCCGCGCGCCTGACAATTTCACCACTTCACCCCAACGCTTGAGCTCGCTCTTAATGAGCTGCGCGAATTCCTGCGGTGTGCCGCCTACCGCATCAGCACCGTCGCGCAGCAGGCGTTCTTTCACCTCGTTACTGCGCGCCGAACTCGCCATCAAGCCGTGTATCTTTTGAATGATCGGCTGCGGCGTGCCGCGTGGT
>CAIWNB010000260.1 GCA_903913965.1 uncultured beta proteobacterium | reverse complement strand
GCGACTTCGCCAATGCGGGCATTGACCTGCTCAACCCCTGGCAAGACAGGTGATCCAGCTGCTAATGCAGCGCCGGTAGGGCGCACTAAGCGAAGCGCATTGCGCCGTATGGATGCCGGAACATGCGGCGGATTACGGCGCGACGCGCCTAATCCGCCCTACTAGCTGCCACCCGCACTGCGGGTTTTTCCGCTGGTTGGCGATTGGGTCGGCTACCGGGATTGCCACATCAAGTCGGATGTCGTCATGATTTACTCCAAACCCGACGCGAAACCCTTGCGACTGCTTCGTTTAGGCTCACATAGCGCGCTCTTTCGCTGAGCTCCGCCACATCGATACGGCCGACACGTCTAAAAGCGGATACAAGCACACCGAAATTCAACGGTGGCTGTATGTCCCGAATCAGGTCTCCAGCGGCAACCTCACCGGCTTGCCACTTTCCACCGCGCGCACCACTGCGATCGTCGTTTCCAGATTGACGCGCCCCTGTTCGGGCGTGGTCTGCACGGTGGGCGCGCCAGTGACGAGATGATCGAGCCAGGCGCGCGTTTCGTTGGCGATCGGCCCCCAGAAATCACCGACCGCCCATTCGCCGCCGGTGTTGCTGCCAAGGAAGGCCATCGGCACGGTGCGGTTGAGATAGGTGCCGGGGATGCCTTTTTCGCTGTAGATGATTTGATTGAGGTGGTCGTCGTCGATGATCATGCAGCCGTCCACGCCAATCAATTCGACGCGGTCTGACTGCCCCTGCGTGGGATAGTTCGTTGGCAGCGCATAACAGACACCGAAGTTAATGATGGCGCCGGAAGCGAAGGTGACGATCGCCCAGGTCATGTCGTCGGCTTCATAGCCCTTGAAGATCTCCTTGTTGCCACGGGCGATGATTTCAACCGGACGGTCGCCTTCCAGAAACCAGCACATCAGGTCAACGTAATAGGTGAGGATATCCAGCACCGGTGTGGCGTGGATATCGCGTTCGAGGATGTTGAAGGCCTGGGCGCGTGAGTTGTAGACGCGCGCAGTGCCGCCGATCACTTTACCGAGACGGCCCCGGATCATTTGTTCTTTGGCGCGCAGGAAACATTCCTTATAGCGGCGGCTGTAGCCGATGCGCAGTTCACCGCCGTAGTCCTTGAGTGCGGCGAGAATGTCGTCGGCGTCGCTTAGCGTCAGCGCAATGGGTTTTTCCACCATCACCGGTTTGCCGAGTTCGAGTGCTTTGCGCACGGCAGCGACGTGTTCGCCTTCGGGCGTAGACACGATCACCGCATTGACTTCGGGGCGTGAGATGACTTCGTCGTTGTCGGCTGAGTAAAAATCCGCACCACAGGCATCGGCGAGTTTTTTGGCGTTGTCGATGTTGATGTCGGAGACCGCAAGAAATTTAACCGACGGGTGTTTGGAGGCGAGCTTGGCGCGCAGTGAGCCGATGCGGCCTGAGCCGATGACAGCGAGTCCGATATCCTTGCGATTCACGGGATGATTCCTTTCCAAAAGGGTTGCCCGATGATACGGGATCGCCGAAACAGGCGTCAAAGAACAACGGTTAGTCGAATACTGCCCGTGGCAAAGTTTGTTAGACTCGCGCCTCATTTTTAGTGATGAATAAACATGGCCATATTGCTCGATGAACAATGTATACGCGGGTTGATCGGCATGCCCGATGCGCTCGCAGCGGTGGAAGAAGTCTTTCACGCACAGGGTAACAACGGGGTCTACAACGTGCCGCGCGTGCGCGCCCCGGTGAGCGGCGGCATCGTGCGCATCACCGCTGCGGTATTGTCGTATCGTGGTTATTACGGCGTGAAAATTTCCAGCACCGCGGTGTTTGGCAGCAACGCGGGGCGCATGTTCTGTTTATACAAGGAAAAGAGCGGTGAGTTGTGCGCCATCGTGCAAGTGTTTGCGATGGGTGCATTGCGCACCGGCGCTGCCAGCGGGATTGCGACCAGGTATATGTCTAACCCGGAAGCGCAGACGCTGGGCGTCTTGGGCAGCGGGCGGCAGGCGCGCACCCAGGTCGAGGCGATCTGTGCGGTGCGGCCGATCAAGAGCGTCAAGGTCTACAGTCCGACGCCGGCCAACCGCGAAAAATTCTGCGCCGATATCGCAGCGGCATTCAAGGTCGAGGCGAAAGCGGTAGGCGAGCCCGAGCAGGCCGTACGCGACAGCGAGATTATTGTTTCTGCGACGACCGCGGAACAGCCGGTGGTCTGCGGGCGCTGGCTGCGGCCAGGCGCACATATCAATGCCAACGGCGCCAATTACGAACACCGGCGTGAACTGGATCGTGATGCCGTGCTGTCGGCAGCGACCATCGCTGCCGACGATGTCGAGCAAGTGCGTTACGAGTCGACCGATCTGGCGATACCGGTCAACGAAGGCGCGTTGATCTG
>CAIWNB010000259.1 GCA_903913965.1 uncultured beta proteobacterium | reverse complement strand
CTGCGTTTTTCCGATGATCCCGATACTCTCGGGCATTCTGGTGCCACACGGTGAACATCTGACGCGCTCACGTGGCTTCGCGCTGTCGCTGGCCTATGTGCTGGGCATGGCGGTGACCTATGCGTTGGCGGGGGTTGCCGCCGGGTTACTCGGTACCATGTTGTCGGCAGCTTTGCAGACGCCGTGGGTACTTGGCAGTTTCGCCGCGCTGTTTGTGGTGCTGTCTTTGTCGATGTTCGGGTTTTATGAGCTGCAACTGCCGAGCGCGTTGCAGAGCCGGCTGGCGGTAACCAGCAACCGTTTGCATGGCGGACATTTTGTCAGCGTGTTCGGCATGGGCATATTGTCGGCGCTGATCGTTGGGCCCTGCGTGGCGGCGCCGCTGGCTGGCGCCTTGCTCTACATCAGCAAATCGGGCGATTACCTTTTGGGGGGCGCGGCTTTGTTCGCGCTGGCGCTGGGCATGGGCGTGCCGCTGCTGGTGGTGGGGGCATCGGCCGGCACTTTGCTGCCCAAGGCTGGTGCCTGGATGGATACCGTGAAAAGATTTTTTGGTGTGGTCTTGCTCGGGGTGGCGATCTTTCTGGTCTCACCCTTGCTCACGCCTATGCTGCACTTTTTGGCCTGGGCGGCGTTGTTTATTATGTTCGCGGTCTATTTGCACGCGCTGGACCCTCTGCCGCAGGGGGCGCCGGGTTATCGGCGTTTCTTCAAGGGTATCGGTATTCTGGCATTGATCACCGGCATTGCCCTGATCGTCGGCGCCTTGTCCGGCGGGCGTGATGTGCTGCAACCGCTGGCCGGCCTGCGCGGGGGCGCTGCGGTGACCGCTCCTGCAGCGCATTTTCAGCGCGTTGATAGCGTGGAAGACCTCGAGCGTGCCGTGCGCGCCGCGGCCGGCAAGCCGGTCATGCTGGATTTTTATGCCGACTGGTGCGTCTCCTGCAAGGAAATGGAGCGGGATACATTCAGTGCCGCTATTGTGCAGTCGCGGCTTAGCGGGATGGTGACGTTACAGGCAGACGTCACGCAAAACCTGGATGCGCACAAGGCCCTCCTCAAGCGCTTCGATCTTTTTGGGCCGCCGGGGATCGTCTTTTTCGACCGGCGTGGTGAAGAGGTGAAGGGCCTGCGTGTGGTCGGATTTCAGCCGGCCGAACGTTTTGCGGCGACTCTCGACACGGTATTGCGTTGACCCTATGCGACAGAAATTATTGCTGACGCTCGCCGCGCTTGTTTTCGCCGGGGCCGGTCTACTGGTTTATCAGTGGCGAGCCGGTGCTTTTAATGATGAGCCGGACCCGGTGGTGGCGGGCGCGCGCATCATGGCCGTGCGCCTGCAGGGGCTCGACGGTGGAGTGGTCTCGCTGCAGCAATACCGCGGTAAGTTGCTGGTGGTTAACTTTTGGGCCACTTGGTGTGCGCCCTGCCGTGAGGAAATCCCGGAGTTCATCAAGTGGCAAGCTGAAAATGCGGCGAAAGGTGTTCAATTTGTCGGCATTGCCGTCGATACGTCAGAAAGAGTGGCTATTTACGCCAAGGAAATGGGTATCAACTACCCGTTGTTGGTTGGCGGCCTGGAGGTGATGGAGTTGGCGCGAGAAGTGGGGGATCGCGCCGGCGTACTGCCCTTTAGTTTGATCCTGGATCGCTCCGGGCGTGTCGTGGCCTCGGTTACGGGAATACTGCGGCCGGAAAAGCTGCAGAAAACACTGCAGCCGTTATTCTGATCCGGGCATAGATCTCGACAATCTGGCTTGATTGTCTTCTAACAGCGTCGAAAAATTCGAAATCCAGACGTTTTTTGATTTGCTGGTCAGTGGGCATGGATTTGCCTTTAGGGTGAGCTGTCCATGCTTCGCTGAAGGCTGAAGTTTCCATATTGCTGCCACCCTGGTCGCCCCAGATGTGGGTGGTGGGTGTCAGTCAAACAGCGTGGTGGGCAGCGAATCAGCGTTGTGCAGCCAGAAATTCCGGTAAAATGGGTCGATCTGCAGTTAACGTGTAAGGGCCCGTTGTTTCGGCCTGGAGCACAGGCAGGTTGCCATCGCCAAGCGAAAAGGATTATTGACATGATGCCGACGCCGAAAAGCATACTCGTGATCCATGGGCCCAACCTCAATTTATTGGGCACTCGCGAGCCTGCTCATTATGGATCCGCGACCCTGGCCTCGATCGACCAGCGCTTGGTTGATCGCGCGCGCGCGGCCGGTGTCGCGCTGGTAACTTTTCAAAGCAATCAGGAAGGTGACCTGATCGACCGTATTCAGCAGGCGTCCCGTGATGCGGTGGATTTCATCATCATCAATCCGGCCGCGTTTACGCATACCAGCGTGGCGCTCCGTGATGCGCTGGCCGCGGTCGCCATACCGTTTATTGAAGTACATCTTTCCAATGTATTCGCCAGGGAAAAATTCCGCCACCACTCGTATTTCACCGACCTCGCGGTTGGCATAGTCAGCGGGCTGGGTGGCAAAGGTTACGAGTTGGCGCTGGACTATGCGCTGCAGCATTCGCCAGGAGTGTGAGTATGGATTTACGCAAGCTGAAGAAGTTGATTGATCTCGTCGAGGAGTCCGGCATTGCCGAACTGGAGATCACCGAGGGCGAAGAAAAGGTTCGTATCAGCCGCGGCAGCACGCTGGCCCCGGTGCCCGTGGTGACGCAGGCGATGGTCGCTGCGGCCCCCGTGGCGGCTGCAGCGCCCGTGGCGCCACCCGCCGAGCCGGCGGCACCAGCACAGCCTGAGGGCCATTTGCTGAAGTCCCCGATGGTGGGTACTTTCTATCGGTCGCCCAATCCGGGCGCCAAGTCCTTTGTCGAGGTCGGCCAAACCGTGAAAGAAGGCGAAACGGTGTGCATTATCGAAGCGATGAAACTGCTTAACGAAATCGAGGCCGACCGTTCCGGGGTGATCAAGGCGATCCTGGTCGAGAACGGACAGCCGGTCGAGTATGGTCATCAGCTGATGGTGATTGGTTGATGACTGCAGCGCGAAGCGTGAAGGGCGGGGTTAACGAGCCCGCACAGCGTGCCGAACGACGGATAGCCCCAAGGGGCGAATGCGTCACGTCGTATTCGCTGCAACAGATCGCACACTGTTTGGCCATTTGCCATGTTTGAAAAAATTCTGATTGCCAATCGCGGCGAAATTGCGCTGCGCGTGCAGCGTGCCTGTCGCGAAATGGGTATCAAAACGGTGGCCGTGCATTCCGAGGCCGACGCCGAGGCCAAATACGTAAAACTCGCCGATGAGTCGGTTTGTATCGGGCCGGCCTCGCCCGCCCTGAGTTACCTCAACATTCCGGCCATTATCAGCGCGGCTGAAGTGACGGATGCGCAGGCGATCCATCCGGGCTACGGTTTTCTTTCAGAGAATGCCGATTTTGCCGAGCGTGTGGAGAAAAGCGGTTTTGTTTTCATCGGCCCGAAAGCGGAAACAATCCGTTTGATGGGCGACAAGGTCAGTGCCAAGGCCACCATGAAAAAAGCCGGCGTGCCCTGTGTGCCCGGCAGTGAAGGCGCTTTGTCCGACGTGCCCGAGGAAATCGTCAAGGCCGCACGCTCTATTGGCTACCCCGTCATTATCAAGGCGGCGGGTGGCGGCGGCGGGCGCGGCATGCGCGTGGTGCATACCGAGGCGGCGTTACTCAATGCAGTGCAGATGACGCGCGCCGAGGCGCAGGCGGCATTTTCCAATCCCATGGTCTACATGGAAAAGTACCTCGAAAAGCCGCGCCATATTGAAATTCAGGTGCTGGCAGACAAGTTCCGGAATGCGGTTTATCTGGGCGATCGCGATTGCTCGATGCAGCGTCGTCATCAGAAAATTATCGAAGAAGCGCCGGCGCCGCATTTGTCGGCGCGCAGCCGTGCGCGCGTGGGCGAGCGCTGCGCCGAGGCTTGCCGCAAGATCGGCTACGAGGGCGCGGGTACCTTCGAGTTTCTGTATGAGAACGAGGAATTTTATTTCATCGAGATGAACACGCGCCTGCAGGTCGAGCATCCGGTGACCGAATTTGTCACCGGCATTGATCTCGTGCAGGCGCAGATACGCATCGCCGCCGGCGAGCGTATGCCGGTCAAGCAGCGCGACATCGTCTTGAAGGGCCATGCCATCGAATGCCGGATTAATGCGGAGGATCCGACCAAGTTCACGCCGTCGCCGGGTCGGATCACTTCCTGGCACATGCCTGGCGGGCCCGGCATTCGCGTCGATTCGCATGCCTATAACAATTATTTTGTGCCGCCGCATTATGATTCCTTGATCGGCAAGCTGATTGCCTATGGCGATACGCGTGAACAGGCGATTGCGCGCATGAGTATCGCGTTGTCCGAAGCGGTGGTCGAGGGCATCAAGACCAATCTGCCGCTGCATGCAGAACTCATGCAGGACGCGGCATTTCGTCGTGGCGGCACCAGCATCCACTATCTTGAAGAGAAGCTCGCCAAGTCGGTCAAGAGCGAGTAGCGGCGCGCGCCCCGGATAACCCTTATGGCCTGGCTCGCGATTACGCTGGATGTGGTTCCGCAGAACACCGATACGCTCGTCGACGCTTTGCTCGAAACCGGTGCGGTGTCTGTCGAGGTTGGCGACGCCTATGCCGGCACGCCGCGTGAATGCGCACGTTTCAACGAACCCGGCGAAACCGGGGCGCTGAGTTGGGAAATGGCGCGTGTGCTGGCGTTGTTCGATGAACATGCGGATATCGCCGAGGCGGTTCCCGCAGCGCTGTCGGCTGCCGGTTATGATCCGGCCAGTGGTTTTACGGTCGAGCGTGTTGAAGATCAGGACTGGGTACGCGCCGTGCAGGCGGACTTTCGCCCGGTGCATGTTTCGCCCAGGGTGTGGGTGGTGCCAACCTGGCACACAGCGCCCGATGCCGCCGCCATCAATCTGATTATTGATCCCGGCCTTGCCTTTGGTACCGGCACCCATCCGACGACGCGTTTGTGTCTCGAATGGCTCGACCACAATTTGCGCGGCGGCGAGCGCGTGCTCGACTATGGTTGTGGCTCCGGCATACTCGCAATTGCGGCGATGAAACTCGGCGCCGCGACCGCTACTGGTATCGATATTGACCCGGCTGCCGTGATCGCCGCGCAAGATAACGCCGTGCAGAACCAGGCGCTGGTGCAGGTGGGGGGCGGCGATTACATCCTCTCCGAAACCTACGAGATCGTCCTGGCCAATATTCTCGCCAATCCGCTTAAATTGCTGGCACCTTTGTTGGCCCGCGCCACTGCGGCCGGCGGGCGTGTGGTGCTCTCAGGCATACTTGAGCATCAGGCGACCGAAGTGTTTGACTGTTACACCGAATGGTTTGACATGGCGCACGAACAACGTGAAGACGGTTGGGTGCTGCTCGTCGGCCATCGTCGTTGAGTTTGCATTAGTGAGGCGAGCCCACGCATGAGCATGACCACGCAGTGCCCGGACTGCGGTACCCGATTCCGCGTTACGCCGCAGCACTTGCAATCCCAGCAGGGCCTGGTCCGCTGTGGTCGCTGTGCCACGGTGTTCGATGGATTCAAGGCGCTGGCCACGCTGCCAGAGCAGGTAACTTCGCCGCCGCCGGTCGCCGTATTGCCTGTACCGGTTGTGATCCCGGCAGAACCCGCGGTGAACGAGGCGCTGGTGACATTGCAGACGCCCGAACGGGAAAATGCCCTGCCCGCATCCGTCGAGACGGGATTACAGGTTCCCGACGTTGCCCCATTGCAGTCGCCTGCCGCCCCTCTTCTGCTGGCAGATGAGCTACAGGCAGATAACATTCGCATCGCGGAAATTCCTGCCGACCAACCTTCGGCTACGCATACCGATACCAGCGTGTCAGCGCCGCAAAACGGACTTGATGCACCGCCTTCTAGCGAAGACGACGCAGGCCGCGAAAACACCCTTGAGTCGGCGCTGGCGCCGGAGGCCTTAAACCCTCACGAATCAAATCTTGTACCGCCGCGCTTTGTGGTGCCGCCTGCGGTCGCGCCAGCGCCAGCGCCTGCTCCGCGCAAACGCACGCTGCTGTGGGCAGGCGGGGCGCTCTTGATGCTATGTGTGCTGGGCGTGCAGATGGTCTATTGGTATCGCAGCGAGCTTGCCGCCTCTTTGCCGGAGACGCGCCCGCTGTTGGGTGCTGCCTGCAAATATCTGCAGTGCAGTGTGGACCTGCCGCAGCGTCCGCGCCAACTCACTATCGAAGCTTCTGATATGCAGGCCGCTGATCCGGCTAATCCGGGCCTGGTGATATTGACGGCCACCCTGCGCAATCAGGCCGCTGTTACCCTGGGTTTTCCAGCCCTCGATGTGGTGTTGACCAATACGCGCGAACATACGGTGGCGCGGCGTATTTTTTTACCGGCGGAATATTTGTCGGAGCGTAACGACTGGCGCGCCGGCATGGCGCCCAGCGCAGAAGTAACGATCCGTTTGCACATCGACAGCGGTGATCTTGGCGCGGCCGGCTTCCGGCTTGACTTGATGGCGGCGCCGGCCGGCTGATCCTGCCATATTTGAAATAAGGAATATAAAAATGACCACTCCATCCGAATTGAAATATTCACCCGCCCATACCTGGCTGAGAGTGGAGGCCGACGGCAGTGTCGCGGTTGGCATTACCGCGCATGCCCAGGAGACGCTGGGTGATCTGGTGTATGTCGAAGCGCCTGCGCTTGGCCGGCTGGTTAAAAAAGACGAGGCCTGCGGTGTTGTCGAATCGGTAAAGACCGCCTCCGACGTGCATACGCCCGCCTCCGGAGTCGTGATTGCAGTCAATGCAGAGCTCGCCGATGTGCCTGAAAAAATCAATGCCGATCCCTATGCCGCGTGGATTTTCAAACTGACACCGAGCGACCCCGGCGAGTTTGCAAGTCTCCTCGACGCCACCGCATATCAGGCTCTCGCCGACGCCGATCAGGCCTAACGGCTCCCCCCTCTTTGCTGGCAAGAGGCCCTGACGTAAACAGGGTTTTGCCGCAGACAGATTGTTGCGTGTCACCGGTGCGACGGGCATACTTGGCGGCCCAATTTTTAACCACCCATCGCATCAAGGAGAATATCGATGTCCAGCGTTACCCTCGGCGGCAACCCCATCAATGTCGCAGGCAATTTTCCCAAAGCCGGCGATGCCGCAGCTGATTTCAGCTTGACCGGCAAAGACCTCAAAGAAGTCAGTCTCAAAGATTACGCCGGCAAGCGCAAAGTTCTGAACATTGTGCCGAGTCTCGATACGCCGGTGTGCCAAACCTCGACGCGCAAATTCAACGAACAGGCTGGCGGCCTCGCCAACACCGTGGTGTTGGTGGTGTCGGGCGATCTGCCGTTTGCCATGAAGCGTTTTTGCGAAGCCGAAGGTTTGAACAACGTGGTTACGTTGTCGAGCTTCCGTGGCCATGATTTTCACGCTAAATACGGTGTTGATATCACCGATGGCCCGTTGCGCAGCCTGACCGCACGCGCGGTGGTGGTGATCGACGAGAACAACAAAGTCATGTATTCGCAACTCGTGTCGGAGATCAAGAACGAGCCGGACTACGACGCTGCACTGGCTGCACTGAAGTAAACAGCGGTCCTCATTTGCCGCCGCGCTTGTAGCGCCGGCGGCAATAAAAAACGGCGCGGATTCCCGCGCCGTTTTTTTGGTAACGCCGTTCAGCTATTTCTTGAGTGCGTCGCGAATTTCGCGTAGCAGCACAATGTCTTCCGGCGTTACTGGTTCTGCGGGTGCGGCCGGCGGTTCGGCCGCCTGCAAACGGTTGATCGCACGAATCAGAATGAACACCGCGAAGGCGACGATCACAAACGAAATACAGGTGTTGATGAACAGGCCGTAATTGAAGGTCACAGCGCCTGCCTTCTGTGCGGCATCTACGCTAAGGTAAGGTCCGGGTGCGGCCCCTTCCTTCATGACAAAAAACAGATTGGCGAAATCCACCTTGCCAAGCAACATGCCAATCGGCGGCATGATGAGATCTTTCACCAGCGAATCGACAATCTTGCCAAAAGCCGCGCCGATGATAATGCCAACCGCCATGTCGACCACGTTACCGCGCATGGCGAACTTCTTGAATTCTTCCAACATGATTTGCCCCCCCCCGTTAGTTAATAAAGCTGAAGAATAATAGCAGATCTCGCTCGCTCATCACCCCACGTAGTGGCGGCTCAGCCCGCAGGAAGACGAGGGTCGGATGTTATAATCCGCGCCTTTCACGCAGGGCTCACCAGACTATGCATACGCTGATTTGTGGTTCGATTGCTTACGACACCATCATGGTGTTTCCCGGCCGCTTCAAGGAGCAGATACTGCCCGAACAGCTGCATATCCTGAACGTGGCGTTTCTGGTGCCCGACATGCGGCGCGAATACGGCGGTTGCGCCGGGAATATTGCCTATAGCCTGAAAATGCTCGGCGGTGAGCCGTTGATCATGGCGACGGTCGGCGATGATTATCCGCCCTATCAGGCGCGGCTCGATAAATTGCAGATCGCGCAAACGCATATACGCAAGGTTGCCGACAGCTTCACCGCGCAGGCCTTCATCACCACTGATCTTGATGACAACCAGATCACGGCGTTTCATCCGGGCGCGATGAACTTTTCGCACCAGAACCATATTGCTGATGCAAAGGATGTTGCCATCGGCATCGTCGCGCCCGATGGCCGCGACGGCATGATCCAGCACGCACGCGAATTTCACGAGGCCGGTGTGCCGTTTATCTTCGATCCGGGTCAGGGCCTGCCGATGTTCAACGGTGAAGAGCTGCGTAATTTCATCCGGCTTGCTGATTACCTTTCAGTAAATGACTACGAAGCCAGCGTGCTGCAGGAAAAAACCGGTGAGACGCTCGAATCACTGGCGAAACATCTCAAGGGTTTGATTGTCACGCGCGGCGCCAAGGGCTCGCAGATTTTCAGCGCCGGCCGCACGATAGAAATCCCCTGCGCCACGCCGGACGCGGTGGTAGATCCCACCGGTTGTGGTGATGCTTATCGCGCCGGCCTGCTCTATGGACTGGCCAACGGTATGGACTGGGAACTCACCGGTCGGCTTGCTTCGCTAATCGGTGCTTGGAAGATTGCCCATCGCGGCGGCCAGAACCATCAATTCACGCGCGACGAAATCGCCGCACGCTTCAAACAGAGCTTCAATACCGCCTTGTGGTAAAAGCGGCCGTCCTCGCCTGTGTGATGTTGATCGCCGGCTGTGCCGGCGATCGCTATCGGACGGAGCCGTTGCCGGCCGAGCCCGAACGCAGTGCGGTGGTCGAGGCGGTGCGCACAGTGCCGCTGTCGGATCGGGCTGGCAGTTACATCGGAGCGGTGATCGGCGGTGGCGTCGGTGCGACTGCCGGCAGCACGGTTGGCAGCGGGCGCGGCAGTCAGGCTGCGACAGTCGCCGGTGCAGTGGCCGGCACGATAGGGGGCAGCATGCTGGGAGGAAGTGTTCGCACGCGGGAAGGTTCGGAAATCACTGTGCGTCTGGATTCCGGCCGCCAGCTGATCGTGCTGCAGCCCGAAGGTGAAACATTCACGCCAGGCGAGCGTGTGCGAGTGATCGCCGGTCCGCAGGGCAGTCGCGTCACGCACTGATTGCGCGTAGCGCTGACACCGCGATCTCTGATGCCAGCAAACCAAAACACCGTTTCTGCAGTGCGTGCTTACCGGTTGCTGCGCGTGGTGATTCATTTGCTGTATGCGGCGCTGGTAGCGGCCTGTATTTATCCGTTCGTCGGTCCAGCGACGCGCGGGCGGCGTCTTCAGCGCTGGTCGGCCGGCTTGTTGCAGATCCTCGCTGTGCGTCTGTGCGTCAGTGGTGTGCCGCCTGCCGGTGGCGCAGTGCTGGTGGTCGGCAATCACGTTTCATGGCTCGACATCTTTGCCATCAACGCGATACACCCGGCGCGTTTTGTCGCCAAAGCCGAGGTCCGCCGCTGGCCCTTGATCGGCTGGTTGTGCGCGCGCGGTGGCACACTATTCATCGACCGGGCGCGTCGTCATCACACCCGCGACATCAACGCGGTCATGGCAAAAGCCATGCAGGGCGGGGAGGCGTTTGCGGTATTTCCCGAGGGCACCACCACACATGGTGATGTCGTGCTGCCGTTTCATCCCTCGTTATTGCAACCCGCGCTTGACTGTAGCGCGCTGATTTATCCGGTGGCACTGCGTTACAGCCGTGTCGATGGGAGTTTATGCAGTGAGGCCGATTACGAGGGCGAAAAGTCGCTGGTGCAGTCGCTGGCGCAATTGGTGACCCAGCAGCGCGTCGATCTTGATTTGCATTTTTTGCCGCCTATCGCCTGCGCTGGCATGCATAGACGCGCTCTCGCTGACGAGGCTGCCGCTCTTATTGCCGCTAGGCTGGGCTTGGCCGCCCCGAGTAAGCGTGCTGAAACAGTGCGCCATCCGACAGCCTGAGCGCGGTTAACTCACGTCCCCAGACGCAACCAGTGTCGATACAGGATACGTTGTTGTCCCTGCGCAGGCCCAGCGACGCCCAGTGGCCGAAGACGACCGGTGTCTTGCGGCTACGACGTAGCGGCACTTCAAACCAAGGCATAAAGCCGCGCGGCAATGCCGCCGGATTGCCTTTATGCGCGAACTCAAGGCGTCCCGCCGCTGTGCAAAGACGCAGCCGCGTGAATACATTGGTGATGACGCGTAACCGGTCAAAGCCGCGCAGATTGTCGCGCCAGCGTTCCGGTTTGTTGCCGTACATGTGGCGTAAAAATTCGTCGTGTGCGTCGCCTTGCAAAGCAAGTTCGACCTCGCGCGCCAGCGCCAGTGCTTTTTTTAGTGACCACTGCGGCAACAGACCGGCGTGAACCATCGCATGTCCCGAGCTCACATGCAGCAGTTTCTGGTGACGCAGCCAGTGCAATAGTTCGTCACGATCAGGTGCGCGCAGAATGGCGTTGAGGGTATCGCCATGACGTTGCGGGGCATGCCCCGCCGCTACTACCAACAGATGAAGGTCGTGATTGCCGAGTACGGTGACCGCGCGCCTGCCGAGACTTTTTACGAAGCGCAGCACCGCCAGTGAATGCGGTCCGCGATTGACCAGATCGCCGACCAGCCATAACCGGTCTCGCGCTGGATCAAAGTGGCATTTGTCGAGCAGTCTGCGCAGTGCTGCGTAACAGCCTTGAACATCGCCGATTGCGTAGATTGCCATGCGCGGATTTTCCAGTGTCAGGGTTACCGATGCGGCGGGCGAAAAAAAGGCGCAGGTTGCGCTGCGCCTTTTCTACTCTGCTCGCTGCGGACGATTATTTTTTCGCGGGTGCAGCGGTCTTTGCAGCGGGCTCTTGGAAATTGGCACCCGACTGATTCGCCATGTACACAATCGCGCGCGCAATTTCGGTGTCGGTCAGGTCAGGGTTGCCGCCACGTGCCGGCATCAGTTTGATACCTTTGATCGCGTTTTTCGTCAGGTGATCAAGACCGTGCACGATGTGCGAACCCCAGCCCGCCTTGTCGCCTATTTTCGGCGCGCCCAAGGCGCCGCTGCTGTGGCAAGCCGCACACACCGCTTCGACCACTTCCTTGCCCGACTTTTCGACTTTCGGCGCGTTCGGGTCAGTGACCTCAACCTGACCGACCGGCTTCAGACGCGCGGCAACTGATTCAGCATTCATGGCCGCTGATTTATCCGAGGTCTTGAGTCCGGTAGTCAACAGTTGTGACAGCATGACAATCAGGCCAATCGGCACTACAAAGGATAAAACAATGACCGTAATCAGCTGTTTCGGTGTTTTGATCGGTGAAGAATGTTCTTCGGTATGGTTTTCGCTCATGAGGATTCCAGTGCCGCTGCGTTCGAAAGAGGCTCATTATAGCGAGTTGACCCCTTACCGTAAAACCGTCACGCCGCTGTTCTGTGCCCGGGCTGCCCCAATAAATGCAGGCGTCGATGTAGTGTGCTGCGGGGCCTGACGGTCATTATCCCGTTGGACGCTGAGAGGGAAAAACGCTATGCTTGCGCCCCTGTTTGACCCCACCCGCCGCGCCCGTAGCTCAGCTGGATAGAGTGTCGGCCTCCGAAGCCGAAGGTCGCCCGTTCGAATCGGGCCGGGCGCACCAATCTCATTCGCTTGCAGCAAGAGGGGTCATGAACAGACTCCCTCGTCTGTCGCTATCGTTGCAGCGATTCTGAACTCAATGTGATGCGGTGGCAGCGACGGATTTGGGCGCCAGGCGTGCCTGCCATTGCGCCACCAACACGTAGAACACGGGCACCAGCGCTACCGCCAAAATAGTGGACGCCAACATGCCTGAAAAAACCGTAATACCGATCGACTTGCGGGCTGCCGCACCGGCACCGGACGAGGTGATGAGTGGCACCACACCCAGAATGAAAGCAAATGATGTCATCAAAATTGGCCTAAACCGCCGTCTGGAAGCTTCCAGTGCCGAACTGATGATGTCAGAGCCCTCGTGATGCAGTTCGCGCGCGACTTCGACAATCAAAATCGCATTTTTTGCTGAGAGTGCGATCAATAGTACGAGTCCAATCTGCACATAAATATTGTTGGGCAAATGGACGGCCAGCAAGACCGACACCGTGCCCACCAGGGACAGAGGTACTGCAAGCAGCACAGGAACCGGTGCGAGCCAGGATTCATATTGTCCGGCAAGGACGAAATACACCAGCAAGATGGCCAAGGCAAACACCATTCCCACGGTACCCCCCACCAGCTTTTCCTGATACGACATGCCCGTCCAGGCGTAGGAAACGCCAGGAGGCAATTTTTCTTGGGCAATATCTTCCAGAATTTTTAGGGCTTCGCCAGAGCTGACACCGGCTGCGGAGGCGCCCAAGATGGCTGCTGTAGGATACAGATTGTATTGCGACGCTACTGCCGGACCGAAGGTCGGAATGAGTTGAGCGAAGGCACTCAGCGGAACCATGTCCCCGGCTTTGCTGCGTACCGTCAGCTGGCCGATGGTTTGCAGGTCGCGACGATCGTTGGCATCGGCTTGCACATAAACCGCATAGTTTTGGCCAAATTTCGAAAATTGATTGACGTAGGAAGAGCCTAAATAGCTTTGGATCGCGTTGTAGGCATCGCCCACCGAAACACCTAGGGACTCCGCACGTGCGCGGTTGACTTCCAGTTTGATTTGCGGGACCGATACACGCAAGGTCGTAAACGCTAATTGTATGCGTGGATCGGCGCTGGCCGTTGCCGTGATTGCATCTGCTGCAGCGCTGAGTTTTCCATAGTCTGCGCTACCGTCGGTGAGCAACAGCTGCATTTGAAAACCACCCGAGAGTCCAAGGCCGTTGATGGGCGGCGGCACCAATACGCGGCTGCTGGCATCCGGGATTTCAGCCAGAGATCGGGTAAGGTTATGGTAAATCTG
>CAIWNB010000258.1 GCA_903913965.1 uncultured beta proteobacterium | reverse complement strand
GCAATCCGCTGGATCTGCTGCGCTACTACGATGTGCGCCCCGGCATGGTGGTGGCCGATATCGGTGCCTTTGGTGGTTATAACGTCGAACTGCTGGCGCGTGCTGTCGGCGCCACGGGAAAAGTCTATGCGCATAATCCGCTGGCAGCAGCGGCGCGCCTGGCCGAGCGCATGAAATCACCGGTGATGCGCAACGTCGTCGCCTCGAACCGCCCGTTTGATGATCCATTGCCGCCGGACGCACGTAATCTTGATCTGGTGGTGTTCAACTTTGCTTATCACGATACCGCCAACATGGAGGTTGATCGGGCGAAGATGAATCGTGCCATTTTTGCCGCTCTGAAGAGCGGCGGCGTGTATGTCGTTTCCGATCACTCGGGGCGTGCGGGCAGCGGCTTTAGCGAAACGAAAACATTGCACCGCGTGGACGAGGCGGCGTTGCGGGGCGAGGTTGAGGCCGCCGGTTTTCGCTGGGTGGGTGAGGGCGGATTCCTGCGCAACCCGCAGGACCCGCGCACTGCGCCATCCGGCAAGAACACGGTACCGAATGATGAGTTTGTGCTGAAGTTCGTCAAGCCCTGAGTCGACCTGATCGTGCTGCAGGCACGGTTATATTTGCGTGGAGATTTTTGTCATGAAACGTTTTAGTGCAGCGGCCGCCTGCTTGTTCGCGGTTGGTTTGATCGGTGGTGCTGCCATCGCGCAGGATATCGAAAAACTCAAGACGGGCGGCCCTTATGTGCCGACGCCGCAAATCGTCGTTGAGCAGATGCTGAAGTTTGGCGCAGTCAATGAAAAGGATTTCGTGATCGACCTCGGTTCGGGCGATGGCGTGATCGTGCTGACCGCGGCGCGTAGCTACAAGGCCTCCGGGATGGGCATTGATATCGATCCCGATCTGGTGCGGCAGTCGAATGCCAGTGCGCAAAAATACGGTATCGCTGATCGCGTCAGTTTTGTGCAGCTCGATGTGTTCAAGGCGGACCTGAGTAAAGCGTCGGTGCTGACCCTCTACCTGCTGCCGGGCATGATGATGAATCTGCGCAGCAAGGTGTTCGCCGAACTCAAGCCCGGTGTGCGTGTGGTTTCGCATGACTATCATTTCGGCGACTGGTCGTCCGATGATTCGATCGGGTTTGATGTGCCGGAGAAGGAGGCGATCACCGGCGTGCCGCGCGCCACGCTGTATAAATGGATTGTGCCGGCCAAGGTCGCTGGTAAATGGACGATCAAGGTGGCCGGTGGCGAAACCTATGAGCTCGCGCTCAAACAGCGCTTTCAGAGCATCGTTGAGTCGAGCGCCACCAGCGGCGGCAAGGCACTCAAGCCGCAGTCGGTTTCCGTCAAGGGCGCTGAGATCAGTTTCATGCTGGCTGATGGCAAGGGCGTCGCGCGTTTCAGCGGTCGTGTTGACGGTGAGGTGATGGAAGGGATGGTGGAGCTGGCCGGCGGCAAGACGATGTTGAGGTGGAGTGCGGCACGGACGCTGAGTGCGCCGGTATCGATGGAGTAGGGTTGCTGGTCAAGACGGCACCTTGATCCGCCGTCAGAGCGGGCGCCATTGACCATGCGTATTGCGCGCAACGAGCATGTATATCGTTTTGTTTGATGCGCGGTGCTTCACCTCGCTGTGGGCAGCCCGGCGGCTCTCGGGGGAAAGCTGGGTGTATCAATTGCCCCGATCAATATTAATCTGTCGGCTTGATATTCGCGTCGCGCAGCACCTTGGTCCACTTCGTCGTCTGCGCTTTCAGGAAGCTGGTGAATTCGGCGGGCGTGTTGCCGGCGGCTTCCGCACCCAGGGCGTTGAGTCTTTCCTGCAAGACGGTGTTTTTCAGCCCCTTCACAATCACGGCGTTGAGTTGGTTGACGATTTCTGCCGGCGTGCCCGGCGCTGCGGCTGCACCATACCAGCCGAGCGATTCGAATCCCGGCACGGTGTCGGATACTGGCGGCAGTCCCGGTGCCAGTGCAGTGCGCGTCTGCATGGTGACGCCCAACGCACGCACACGCCCGCCTTTGAGCAACGCTTGCAGCGGCGCGGTTGGCACACAGCTGAATTGCAATTGGCCGCCGGCAAAATCGGCGAGCATCTGCGGCGCGCCCTTGTAAGGCACATGCGAAGCTTTGATGCCCGTCATCGTGCTGAAGAGTTCCATGCACAGATGCATGCCGGTGCCCTGGCCGGCTGAACCGTAGAGCAACTGGCCCGGGCGCGCCTTGGCGTAAGCGATCAGCTCGGGAATATTGTTGACCGGCAACGCTGCGTTGACTGCCATGATCGAGGTGGTCGTGGCATAGAGCGTGACCGGTGCAAACTCTTCCGGCAGCATGTAACGTTGATGCATGGTGGTGCCCATTAGTTGCGAGGTCGAGAATACCCACAGGGTGTGACCATCGGCCGGCGCTTTGGCCACTGCCTCGGCGCCGATCAGGCCGCTCGCCCCCGGTTTGTTTTCGACGATGGCGGGCTGGCCCCAGGCCTCGGTCAGCATGATGCCGATCTGGCGCGCGATGATGTCAGAGCCGGCCCCCGCACCTTCGGAGACGACAACGCGCAGCGGCCTCGTTGGAAAATCCTGCGCAGCCTGCGCCGGTGTTGTCATCAGCAAGAGGCAGGATATCGCCGCAAGGGTGACTGCATCTATGGAGTGCAATTGTTTTGAGTGTGTATTGCGCACGGTGGATCTCCTCGCGGCGGATTGTTATGGTGTTTTATTTTCAACGCTAACACAGTTACCGCAACCGACCACAATCCGCGTCGTACGCCGTTCGCCGTTTCGCGGCGTATCCCGCCTAATTGACGAAGAACGCCGCGGGCAAGGCCTCGACGACATGTCGCCGGTTCACCAGCTGGCTGGAGGCCATGTCGGCAGCGACCGGATTGTTGGCGTCACTGATGACGCGCCCGTCGCGCAGCAGCTGTTGGTTCAGCGCTTGCGGTTGCCGCAGCATGGCAGCGAGCATTTCGTAGAGCCGCGCCGGCGTATGCGACAGATCGGCGCCGGCTGGTGCCGGCAGCGGTTGTGCCGCCGCCACCACAAAGCTGTTCACATGCGTGGCCATTCCGTAATCGGGGCGGTAGAGCACCATGTAGGGCAGTTCGGTACGCAGGGTCGTCAGAAAGTGCGCATAGGGTCGTGGCGCGTCGAGATCGGCAAAGGTGTTGAAGACGGCGATGCCGCCGGCAGCAAGACAGCTTTTCAGGTCGCGAAACATGTCGCGCGTGACCAGATAATCAGGCACGCCGTCGCCGTGAAACAGATCGACGACGACCACGTCATAGCTGCCGTCGCAGTCGCGCAGCACGGTGCGCGCATCGGCCTGCAGCGTCTTGACCGCGCCCGGATCAAAGCCGAATAACTCGCGCGCCGCACGCAACGCCGCCGGATCAATATCCACGGTAGTGACGGCGATACCCTGGGCGGCCAGCCGCATCGGTACCATGCCGGCGCCGTTCCCCAGCACCAGCGCTTTTTTCAGGCCCGGGCGATAGGAATGCGCCAGCGCCTCGAGCGCGTAGGTATAGAGCGACATCGATTTGTTCCGCGAGTCGACCATGTTCTGGATCAAGCCGTCCTGGAAATACATGCGTTGGAAAGCGCCGTCGTCACGCGCTTCGCTGCGCACGATCTTGATGGTGCCGAACATCGAGCGATAGGTTTTTTCCGGCGTCCAGGTGGCATTGTTATATTGCGCCGGCCACATGCGGCCGGTATAAAAATCTGCCGCGGCCAGCAGGGTGAGGGCGGCGATCAGTGCGACGGTAGCGACGCTGATGAGGCGTCGGCGTTCATGCAAGGGCAGCGGCGAGCGCACAAGAACCGCCAGCGGCAGGGCTGCGAGTACTACGGCCACCAGTAGTGTCGAGACGAAATTGCTGAGGTAGGGGATCAAGCCGAAGGCGGTGACGATCACGCCGGCGACCGAGCCGATGGTGCTGACAAAAAACACGTTGCCCGCGCCAGCATCGGCGGGCGCGCCTTTGGCTGCGTTTTGCCGCAACACCAGTGCGACCAGCAGCGGGTTCATGGCCGAGGTGGCGAACAGTGGTACAAACAGCAGGGCGAGGCAGGCGATGAATGCGCCGACGACGAGATCGATCCGTGCCAGTTGATAAAACAGGTAAGGATAGGCGAGGCAGGCGATGACGATTGCAATCGCCGCCACCGCTGGCATCAAGGTAAAGAGGGAGGCGAGTTTCTCCGCCGACAAGGCGTGGCCGTTGCGGCCGGCGGCCAGACGTCCCCCCCACCAATAGCCGAGGGCCAGCGAGACCAGTGTGATGGAGAGGATACCGCTCCAGATAAAGAGGCTGACACCGAAGTAAGGCGTCATGATGCGCGAGGCAAGAAGTTCGAGTGCCAGTATCGCACCCCCCGTCGTGAATATGATCGCCTGCAGCATCATGGGTCAGTTTCGCTCGGGTATAATCGCTGCATCCGCACCGACGCAGCCCTTGTTGATCGGCCCGCGGAATTTACCAGACTTTTTCCGGACTTGTAACAGCGTGGCGCCCGCGTGAGTCAAAGCGCGGCCGACGGAGGGGATATGTTTGCATTGTTGTGGCGTGCGTTGACCGGCCTCGCGCTGGCCGCTGCCGCATGCAGCGCGTTTGCCGCCGAGTCGAACGTGCCCTATGTGCCGACGCCGCAGGAAGTTGTCGACAAGATGCTGGCAATGGCGCGCGTCACACCGAACGATTACCTGATTGATCTGGGTTCTGGTGATGGTCGTATTGTGGTGACGGCGGTGCGCAAATACGGCGCACGCGGTTTCGGTGTTGATTTGAATCCGCAGCGTATCCGCGAGGCGGTCGAAAATGCGCTGCAGAACGGCGTCAGCGATCGCACCGCGTTTTACCAGCGCAACCTGTTCGAGACGGATTTGTCTTCTGCCAGTGTGATCACGATGTATCTGCTGCCGCGGGTGAACATGGCGCTGCGTCCGCGCTTGCTG
>CAIWNB010000257.1 GCA_903913965.1 uncultured beta proteobacterium | reverse complement strand
GCGGCAAGTTCTTCCGCCAGCACGCATGACGTGAGGTAATCAGCACCGGCACCGCCGAGATCTTCGGACAGGGCGAGCGTGCGCAAACCCATTTGCGAGGCCTGCTCCAAAATGGCCGGCACGAAGTGTGGATCTTCCGCCTGCAGGCGATCCGGGTGATTGGCGACGGGTTTGACTTCGCGCTTGACGAAGTCTTTAACGGTATCCCTGAACTCTTGTTGCTCTGCTGAAAGCTGAAAGCTAAACATGTTGGCGATGTCCTCCGGAAAAACGCAAGTTTAGCGCATCAAACCGATCTTTGTCGCCGGTCGGAACACGCTGGCGCGAAATTCCGTTTGCGAGGCCCGGCGCCGCGTCAATTGCCACACTGCTCAACCCGCCTCGCAGTTGACAAGGCTGGCCAATTCGGCCACCTTCTCGGCAGCCAAAAACCATCGGAGGAAAAAGGTGAATAAAAACATCGGCACCACCCTGATCGCCATGCTCGCCGCCGCCGCGGCAATGCCCGCCACCGTCAATGCGCAAGCCTATCCATCCAAGGCCATACGCGTGATCGTGCCCTTCCCCCCTGGCGGCGGCGTCGATTTCGCCGCACGCGTGGTCGGCAAACAAATGGCCGAACGCCTCGGCCAACAAGTGATTATCGACAACCGGCCGGGGGCCAACGGCATCGTCGGCCTGGAAATCCTCAAGCTGGCGCCACCGGACGGCTATACGCTGGCAGTCGCCTCGCAAGGTCCGCTCTCGATCAATCCGAGCATCTATCCGAAACTGCCCTACGACTCGACCAAAGATTTCGCGCCGGTGAGCGGCGTGGTGAACTTCCCCTTGCTGCTGGTGGTGCACCCCTCGCTGCCAGTGAAATCGGTGCCCGAATTAATCGCTCTGGCGCGCAAGAACCCGGATCAGTTGTCGTATTCGCACCCCGGTGCCGGCAACTCCGGCCACCTGGCCGGCGAGTTATTCAACTCGATGGCAAAAGTGAAAATTCTGGCCGTGCCTTACAAGGGCACCGCACCAGCCGGTATCGCCGTGCTCTCGGGTGAAGTGCAGCTGACCTACAGCAGCATTCCCACCGTGCTGCCGCACGTACGCGCCGGGCGCCTGCGCGCCTTGGGCGTCGGCAACGCGCAACGCGTACCTTCGCTGCCGGAGTTTCCGACGATTTCAGAGAGCGGCCTGAAAGGCTATGAGGCGTATGCGTGGGGCGGCATGCTGGCACCGGCCGGCACGCCGAAAGACATCATCGCCCGCCTTAACAAGGAAGCGGTGGCCTCGATCCGCATGAAAGAAGTCTCCGACCAGTTGCTGAAGGAAGGCACCGTGCCGACCCCGACAACACCGGAAGAATTCGGCGCCTACATCAAGGCCGAGATCGAAAAATGGGGCGCGGTCGTCCGAATGGCGAATATCAAAGGCGATTAATCGCGGCCAGGTAACACAGAAAAAAATGCGGGCGCCGGGGAACAACCGGCGCCCGCATCGTTTTAAGATTACAGCTCTGAGCAGCCGCTCGAATCAGGCAGCGGTCTATGCATACCGCCTACCCTGGCGCCTGCCGCAACCGAACCTAATCCAGCTTGACCCAGCCCGGAATCGCTTCGCAGCGCGCCAGCCACGCTTCAATCGCCGGATAAGCATCGAGCGTCAGGCCGCCCTCAGGGGCGCGTTTGGTATACGGATAACAGGCGATATCAGCGATGGTCGGCCGGTCGACCGCCAACCAATCGTGGTCTTTCAACTGACGCGCCAGCATCTCCAGCGCTTTGCGGCCATGCAATTGATAATCGTTGAGATCACCCTTCTTGCCGTAGACAAACACCCCGCGCGCCCATTGCAGTCCGAAATAAATTTCGTTTTGCGCCAGCGCCATCCATTGCATGACTTCGGCCATCGCCAGCGGCTCGGTCGGCAACCACTGCTCACCGCCCCACTTGCGCGCGATATAGGTCAGATGCGCCGTTGAATCCCAGAAGATTTTGCCTTCGATCTCCATCACCGGCACCTGGCCGCGCGGATTCATATCAATAATGGGCCGCTGCTTGTGCTCGAACTTGGTGGCGTCGATATAGATCATCTCGCACGGCACCTTGAGTATCGACGTCAGCACGCGCGTCTTGTACGAATTACCCGAAACATCCGTCAACCACAGTTTCATCGTCATCTCCTCCGCCTCTCTACAAGTCTCTGCTCAATCAGCCTGCAGGTATTTTTTCTCCCACGCTTCGATCTCATCGAGACCGAGCGCGGCGTTGTATTGTTGCGGACTCAACATGCGCTCGCGCACCGCGCCGGTGTTGCCGTCGCGCTTGAGCGCAGCGCAGGCCTGCTGGATCGCAAATCCTGCCGCACACCGCGCCATGCCCGGATAAATCGCCAGCCGCATGCCGAGCGCGCCAATTTCATCGGCAGTGAGTTCAGCCATTTTGCCGCCAGCGTCAACATTAACCAGACAGGGCGCCGGCACTGCATCGGCAATCCGTTTCAAATCGTCGAGGATGGTCGGGCCGGCCTTGATTTCCACGAAGGCAACGTCAGCCCCCGCCTTGATGAAGGTCTGCGCGCGACTAATCGCCTCATCGAGCCCGCGACTTTCCGCGGAATCGGTACGCGCGATGATGATGAATTCAGCGTCTCGTTTGGCCGCTACCGCCGCCTCGATCTTGCCCGTCGCCTCTTTGAGCCCGATCACCGGCCGCGCACCGGGCAGCTGGCCGCAGCGCTTGGGTGACATCTGGTCTTCGATATGGATCGCCGCCACCCCGGCCGCCTCGAATTCCTCCACCGTGCGGCGTACGTTCACCGCATTGCCATAGCCGGTATCCGCATCGCAAATCAATGGAATATCCACCGCCGCCGCTGCGCGATGTGCATGTTGCGACAACAATGTGAGATCAACGAGGCCGACATCAGGACGACCGAGCAATGAGGCTGACACCCCATTGCCGGTCATGTATACGGCTTCGAAGCCGGCTTGTGCCACAAAGCGCGCGCCATAGGCGTCATAAATACCGGGGGCAACGACAATCTCGCCACTGGCAAGACGGGCGCGCAGACGACGGCGTAATTCAGTCGGTGTCATAGCAGTCCAAGTTTTTGTTTGGTGGCGCGCAATTCAGCGATGTCTTTCATTAGCAGCGCCTGAAACTCGGCCGGCCCCATGAAACCGTCGAGCTGCGTAACCTGTTCGAGATAGCTCTTCCATTCCGGCGCCTGCTGCGCTTTTTGCATGGCTGCGATTAATCGCTCGAGCACCGGCTTCGGGAGCCCCGCCTTGCCCATCATGCCGCGCCACTGGTAACGCACGACGTTCCAGCCGTGCTCCTTGTAAGTCGGCACATCGGGAAAATCCGCCAGCCGGCGCTCAGCGGAGATCGCCAGTACGCGCACCTTGCCCGCGGCGATAAACGGCTTAACGTTGCCCGGATTGGTCGCGGCGATATCGACGTGGCCGCCGGCCACTGCAGTCAACGCCGGCCCGCCACCCTTGTACGGTATCCAGGTCGCCTTGATCTTCACCGTCTCGGCAAAGACCTCCCAGGCGACGCGGTGCGCACTCATCTGAAACACCCCACCCACCGTGACCTGGCCCGGATTCAAGCGCGCGTATTTAACCAATTCGTCGATCGTCTTGAAGCGGATCGACGCCGGCACCACCAACCCATAGGGGTCGAGCTGCGAGCGCGCAATCATCTGCAGGTCGTCGATCTTGAAAGTTGCCGTCGCTTCAGAGGCAAGCGTCGCCAGCGACGTGGTGTTCGCAAGCAAGGTATAACCATCGGCCGGTTGTTTGAGCAACTGATTGACGGCGATCACACCATCAGCACCGGTGCGATTCTCAACCACCACGTTCTGCCCGAGCTCACGCGTCATCAAACGCGCCATGATGCGCGCGTAATAATCGACCGGCGAACCCGGCTCCGACCAGCACAGAATCGTAATCGGTTTGGACGGAAAATCCTGCGCTGTGACCAGCGCTGGCAGCAGCAGTCCAAAGACCGCCCAGGCACGCAAGCATTTACGCATGATCCACCTCAAATCTATATTGCGCGACCTTGGCGTCGTCGAGCACGACACCCAGCCCGGGCCCCTCAGGCAATTCGAGTGTGCCGCGACTCAAATCGAGTTTGTGCGTGACGATGTCGTCACCCGTCTTCAACGGCCCGACACACTCGAGTCCGTCGATCACGTTGCCGGAAGTGGCCGCCAGCATAATTTCCGCCATCGTGTTGATACCCAGACCAAAGCCGTGGCCGACCACACACTTCATGCCGGCCGCTTCGGCAGTGGCAATCATGCGCCGCGTGGTCAGAAACCCACCCTGCTTCATCACCTTGACCTTGACCATATCGGCGGCTCCGGCGCGGATAATATCGATGAGGCTGGCGTGATCGAGCAAGGCTTCGTCGGCCATGATCTTCAGGCCGACGGCGTTGGCGGCCTGACGCACGCGCGCCAGACCGGCCAGATCTTCCGCCGCCACTGGCTGCTCGAAGAGCTGCAAATTGCAGGGCGCCACATACTGCGCCAGCTTGATCGACGACTCGACGTCGTAACCCGCGTTGGCATCGATACGCAAACCGAAATCAGGGCCAACCGCTTCACGCACCGCCTTGACGCGATCGCGATCGGCTTCAATACCGCCGCCAACCTTGATCTTCGCCGATCGGAAACCACGCTTTTGCCAGGCCATGGTTTCCGCCGCCGCCTTGTCGGGCGTCTGGATGCCGATCCACGCATTAAATGTGAGATGCCGCGTCATCGCGCCACCCAGCCAGGTGTACACGGGCACGCCCTGTGCACGCGCAGCGAGATCAACGCAGGCCATTTCGATGGCCGCCTTCGAATCGAGAAAACCCTCGATCGCCGGTTCGATGCGGGCGAGGATTTCATGGATGTTGCACGGGTCCATGCCGATCAGCAGCGGCTTTAAGGTCGTCTCCAGCACGCGCAGATGATCGATGATGCTTTCTTTTGAATAACCGGGACCGGGGTCAATGTTGCCCAAGCCCGTCACGCCGTCATCGGTGGTGATGCGCACGATGGCGCTCTTCTGCACGGTCTTGGCGAGATAGGCGTTCTTGTATTCGCCGACCAGCGGTACCGCCACACCAAAAACCTCGACGCGTTCGATCTTCATGCGGTTTTCCAATCCGGATATTTCTGCAGGAACTTGATCAACCCGCCCTCGGCGAGGATGGCCCGCACCGCCGGTGGCAGCACCGGAACACTGCGTTGAATGCCACGCGCGGTCACCATTACCTTGCCGGCGGCGACATCAATTTCAATTTCATCGCCATCGACAATACCGTCGATGGCGCATTCGAAGGCCGGCAAGCCGTTGTTGATGGTGTTACGAAAAAACTGGCGGCCGAAAGAATGCGAAACCAGCGCCGCCACACCCATCAGGTGCATCACATGCACAGCCTGCTCGCGGGACGAGTTATTACCGAAATTTTTTCCGGCAACGATGATGTCGCCGGATTTGAAATTACCGATGAATGCCGGCGCAACCTTTTCAAATGCGTGCTGCGCCACATAGGCGTTGTCCTTGCCCGGCAGATATTTGCTCGAACAATTGGTGTCGGTGTTGATGTTGTCGCCGAGCAAACGTGCACGACCTTTGATGATGTTTTCCATTAAGCCGCCCTCCACTGTCCGCCATCGACTTCGCGCGGGTCGGTAATCAACCCGGTCAACGCCGAGGCGGCTACCGTCGCCGCCGAACCGACCCAGATTTCCGATTTATCGTTACCGAGTCGTCCTTTGAAATTACGGTTGGCGCTCGATATGGCGACGTCGCCATCACCGGTGATCAGATGCCCCGTCACATTGACGCAGGTTCCGCAACCGGCGGCCTCAAACGACGCACCGGCGCGGGTCAACGCCTCGATCAGCCCCTCGCGCGCGGCGGCGAGATAAATTTCGCGTGACGCCGGCGTGATGATCATGCGCACGCCTTTGGCAATTCGCTGCCCCTTCAGTATCGCCGCGGCCTGACGGATATCGTCGAGCCGGCCGTTGGTGCAAGTACCGATCAGGGCGAATTGGATTTTCTTGCCACGCACTTCCGGCACCCCCACCACGTCATCAATGTGGTGTTGGCGCGCCACCTGCGGCGCCAGGTTTGCGGTATCGATCTCGATGCGTTCGACATAGATGGCGTCAGCATCCGCCTTCACCGGCTTCGGTGGACGCGCCTTGTGCGCCTGCAGCCAGGCGATGGTTTTTTCATCGGCTTCCAGCAGCGCCGCTTTCGCCCCCAGTTCCGCGGCATGGTTAGACAAGGTCATACGGTCGTCGATTTCCATCGCCGAAACACCACTGCCGACATATTCGAGCGCGCGATAATTCGCCCCCTCGGCACCAAGGCGGCCGAGCATGTGCAAGGTGACATCCTTGGCCCAGACGCCGGGTTGCAGGCGGCCCTTCAATTCAATGCGGATGGTTTCGGGCACGCGAAACCACAGCTTGCCGGTCATCATCACGGCGGCCACGTCGGTGCCTTCGACGCCGGTGCCCAGCGCATTGAATGCACCGTAGGTCACCGAATGCGTGTCGGTGCCAACGATCAGATCGCCCGCGGTCAAATGCCCGCCCTCGGGCATCACCTGATGACAGATACCGTCGCCGACGTCGTAGAGCTGCGCGCCGGTGGCTTCGGCAAAGGCGCGCATGTCCTTGTGGGTGTTGGCCGCTTCGATATGTGGCGGTGGCGAATAATGGTCCATCACCAGCGCCGTACGTTTGGCAAAAGGCAAACCCTTGACACCGAGTTTGGCCGCCATCTTCATCGCGTTGCCGGCACGTGCATCGTGCATCATGGCAAAATCAACGTCGGCAACCACGACCTCACCGGCGCGTACTGGTGCGCCGCCCGAGTGCGCGGCAAGAATTTTTTCAGCGATGGTGTATCCCATGAAGCCTCCGGTTAGCAGACACAGCGCGGGCGTTGCGCCACGCGTTTTTATCGCCGGATTCTAGCAGGGAAAAAGCGTCGTCCCGGGCGCCAACTCAGCGCCGCTCTATGCCCAGCATCTGACGCGCTTCATCGGTGGTGGTCGGTTCACGACCGGCGGCACGCCCCAGCTCAGCGAAGCGCTGCACGAGTTCGGCATTGCTCGGACAACCAAGCTCCTCGTAAGGGTAATCGCCGATCCCCGGCGCCAGATGTCCGCCGCGTTCGAGTGCGGTGGCGGCGACATTGAGAAGGTTGCCCTCCTTGCAGGCGGCCGTCCATTCAATGCGACGGTTGGCCGGCATGAAGTCGACCAGCGCTTCAAGACCGCGCGGGGTACACGGATGCGCGCCAACAATGCCGCCCTCGGCCAGCACGCATTGCACATAGGCCGGCTCGTTGATCGCGCCCATATCGAGAAAAGCATCCACCATCCGCACGAAGGGCACCGCCCACACCGACAGATGCGGCTTCACGCCCGCCTCGGTCATGCCTTTGGCGAGAAACAAACAGGTCTCGGTGCTGTTGAGGTAGACCTTGTTGAGCGTCTTGAAAGTTTTGGTCTTGGCATCGTAGGCGTCGATGTTGCTGCTGCCCGTATCCACTGCGGCGAAGTCCGGCCGCGTTGCACTTTTCTGCCCCATCAGTTTGATATGGGCGAGCCGGTTCTCGTCTTCCTTGACGGTGATCTGACCCAGCGTCGAATCGATCAGAATATCGCAGCGCGCGCGTATCTTCGAGACGATCTCCGCATACATCTCCGGCTGGTGGCAGGGGCTGCCATCGGGATTGCGCGCATGAAAATGAATAATCGATGCGCCGGCGGCGCGGCATTCGGCGGCCGTTTCAGCAATCTCGTCGGGCGTGAATGGAATGTGTTTGTTCTTATTGCGCGGCGCGTATTCGTTGACACGCACCGTGATGATCAGCTTTTTCTTGATGCTCATGCTTGCCCTTACAGTTATGCCTTAACGCCTGCCATGCGCTTGATCGCATCGACAAACAAATCGCCGTCGGTACCCAGCACGATAATCTGCACGCCGCGCTTGGCGATGGCGCGACCGTATTCAACGTTGAGGTTGTTGCCGATCAGCGTCATCGCATGTTTGCCGTGACGGCGCGTGGTCGCCACCACCGTATCGAGTGCTGCGCTCATTTTCGGATCATCGAAAGTCGCCCCCGGCACCCCCAGTGAGACCGACAGATCGGTCGGTCCGACAAAAAATGCATCGAGGCCTGGCATCGCCGCCAGCGCGTCCAGATCGGCAATACTTTCTTTTTCTTCGAGCAACGCGATCGCCATCAACTCACGATTGACGCGCGTCGCATACTCATTCCAGCCGCCACGCACATAACCGGCGGCACGCGTGATCTGACAGGCGCCGCGTTCGCCATCGGGGGCGAAACGCATCGCCTTGAGCAGCGCCGCGCAGTTTTCGCGATTCGCATGCGGGAGCACGATCCCGGCGGCGCCGAGATTGAGCAGCTTCTTGATCAGCGGTGCATCCACCTCGGGCACGCGCACAAAGGGCGTGATCTGCGCGGCGTCGGCGGCACGGATCAAATGCCCGGCACGATCGAGATCCAGCGCACTGTGTTCCATATCGATGATAACGAAATCGAGACCGGCGGCGGCCATCATTTCGACCACCATCGGACTGCCGGTAAACAACAGCATGCCGGTGACGGTAGCACCGTCCGCGAGCCGCTGACGGAATGAAGTTTGATTATTCATAGGGGGTGTGTTGGTGAAGGCGCGGCGAGGTTACCGTGCGCCTGCCGCCATGGTCAAGGCAACCATCGTTACAGACGGCAAAACTGCGCCTGCGGAGGTCAAAAACACCGCCAATGTGATACCCTCAACGCCCCGTTTTCAGACGCACTTTTAAAGCCCGACACCATGTCAAAAATCGTCATCAAGTTCGGTGGTTACCAGAACCCCGCCTCCATCCATAACCGTGCCGCCGAGCGCTTTGGCGAACTGTTGAAAAAGCAATTTGCGGATCGCATTGATTTTCAGTTGATCGGCAACGTGCTCAACATCGGCCGCCAGTCCGGCGACCTGCCGAAGATGGTTGCCAGCGGCGAGCTCTCGCTGTGCTACATCTCGTCGGTGCGTTTCACCGACCCGGTGCCCGAATTCAAGGTGCTTGAACTGCCCTTCCTGATCAAGGACCGCGCCAGCGTGCAGCGCGCCTTCGCCGGCGAGTTCGGCAAGCTGCTGCAAACGCGCATGGAAGCAAACACGCCACACAAACTGCTCGGCGTCTGGGACAACGGCTTTCGTCACGTCACCAACAGGGTGCGCCCGATCCGCACGCCGGCCGATTGCAAAGGCCTGAAGGTGCGCTGCCAGGTCAGTGAAATGCATGTCGAGGCGCTGCAAGCCATGGGCTTTGAGCCGATCTCGGTGGACGTCAAGGAATTCGTCGACGGTATCGACGGCCCGCGCTTCGACGGCCAGGAAAATCCGCTCACCAACACCTATAACTTTGGCGTGCAAAAGTATCACCGCTATCAAACACTCACCGGCCATCTGTTCGGCGCGACCGTCATGATCTGCAATAAAGAGCACTACCAGAGCTGGCCTGCCGATCTGCAAGCCGCGGTCGATGAAGCCGGACGCGCAGCGACGCGCTACCAGCTCGAACTGGCGGCTGCCGAGGACGCCGAAATGCTGGCCAAGTTCAAGCTCGTCTCGGATCACGAAATCATTACGCTCAGCGACGCCGAACGCGCACCGTTTGTCGCAGCCGTGCAGCCGGTACTGGAAAAATACCGGCGTGAACTCGATCCGAAACTGTTTTCTTATTTAGCGTGATCATCATCGGCGCGTGGCCCGCCACCACTCCAAAAACACTTTGTGCGAGTGGGGGAATGGAGCCGGACACCGCTTCATTGATGAGCCGCCGTTTTACTGGAGATCGCACGTGATCAATGCAGCAATCGTCGGCCTCGGCTGGTGGGGCCAGAAAATCGTCAACGCGGTGCAGGGCAAAAGCACGCGCATCCGTTTCATCCGCGGCGTCAGTAAAGAGCCCGATACGGTGCGCGAGTTTACTGCGCGACACCAGATGGAGCTCTCCACCGAACTGGCCGACGTGCTGGCCGACCCGCGGGTGCAGGCCGTGATCCTGGCCACCCCGCATTCGCTGCACACCGAGCAAATCGTTGCCGTCGCCAAAGCGGGCAAGGCGGTGTTCTGCGAAAAACCGCTGGCGCTGAAAAAAGCCGATGCAGTGCGTTCGACCGCGGCCTGTCGTGACGCCGGCGTGCTGCTCGGGATAGGCACCAACAAGCGTTTTTGGCCGTCGATGCGTGAACTGCGCCGTGTCGTCGCCAGCGGTGAGCTCGGTGAAATCCTGCATGTCGAGGGTCACTACAGCAACGAGAATTCGGGTGCGCATTTCTCGCAATGGCGCACCTCGCCCAGCGAAGCGCCCGGTGCGGGCATGACCGGTTCTGGCATCCACGTGCTCGATGCACTGTGCAATCTGCTCGGCCCCGTTGCGCGCGTGCAAACCCAGGTCATCACGCGTAAGCCGGCACCTGATCCGACCGATACGCTGTCGATCATGTTCGAATTTGAGAACCACACCAGCGCGCTGCTCGGCGCGGTGCGCGCAACGCCCTTTTACTGGCGTATCCACGTCTTCGGCCGCGAGGCTTCGGTCGAGGCGCTGGGCGAAACCGAACTGGTGATCCGCCGCAAAGGCGCCAAACCGGAACACTTCAGCTACGATCCCCTCGATTCGCTCAAAGAAGAGTTCGACGTCTTCGCCGACGCCGTAGCCGGACATAGCGAATATCCGATCAAGATGCCGCACATGGTCAACGTGGTGGCAGCCTTCGAAGCCATCGTACAATCCATCGAAACCGGGCAACCGGTCTCCCTCATCAAGGCGTAATCACTATGAACAAGCTCCCGGTCCTCGGTCTCATGCTCGGCGATGTCACAGGCATCGGTCCGGAAATCAGCGTCAAGCTGCTCGCCTCGGGCATGCCGCATTCAGTGGCACGCGTGGTGGTGATTGGCGACGCCCGCGTGTTCGAGAGCGGCTGTCGTGATGCCGGTATCCGGCTCGCCTTTAAAACCTTCGATAACATCGATGCCATTGAATTCAACGGCGACGCGATTCCGCTGATTGATCTGGCCAATGTCGATCCGGCGAAATATCCGCGCGGCGTGAGTTCCGACGAATCCGGCCGTCTCTGCGGCGACACGCTCAAACACATGATCGAGCTGGCCGACGCCGGCAAGATTGACGGCATCTGCTTCGCCCCGCTCAACAAGGGCGCGATGAATCGTGGCGGCTGGAAATATCCGGACGAGCACCAGATGTTCGCGGCACTCACCAGGCATCAGGGTTTTTTCGGCGAGATGAACGTGATCAAGGAGTTTTCGACTTTCCGCGTCACCTCGCATATCGCGTTGAAGGAAGCGGTCAAGCTGATCACGCCCGAACGAATCACTGCGGCCATCCGGCTCGCCGATCAATCACTGCGCGCCGCTGGCATCGCACAGCCGCGCATCGGGGTTGCCGCACTCAACCCGCATTGCGGCGAAAACGGTCTCTTCGGCGACGAGGAAATCACCGTCATCCGCCCGACCGTCGATGCAGTGCGCGCGAGTGGCGTGAATTGCACCGGCCCGATCTCCTCGGACGTTATCTTTTTGAAGGCGCTGAAAAGCGAATTCGACGGCGTGGTCATGATGTATCACGACCAGGGCCAGATCGCGACCAAGCTGCTCGGCTTCAACAAAGGTGTCACCGTCACCGCCGGACTGAAGACGGTTTTCACCACGCCAGCCCACGGTACCGCCTACGACATCGCCGGCAAGGGTGTTGCCGACACCGGCGCACTTGAACAGGCGCTACGCATCGCCGCCCGCATGGCGGCCGCCCGCATTCATTAAATTTATCCGTAGCGCGAACATAACAACGAGGAGGAACCAGCATGCATCCTATCGACCGCAGCACGATCTGCAGACAAATTGGCGTCATTGCCGCCGCTACACTGTGCGGCCCGCTTGCCGTTAGTGCCCATGCGCAGGAATACCCGGTCAAGCCGGTTCGCATGATCGTTGGTTTCGCGCCAGGCGGTGGCACCGATACGACTGCGCGTCCGATCGCCCAAAAACTGGGGGAACTACTCGGCCAGCAGGTGATCGTTGACAACCGCCCCGGCGCGGGCGGCAACATCGCCACCGAAATCGTCGCCAAGGCCAACCCCGACGGCTACACCATACTAATGGGCACCATCGCCGCGCTGTCGATCAACCCCGGCCTCTATGCCAAGCTGCCCTTCGATCCGGAAAAGGATTTGTTACCGGTGATTCAGGCGGTCGATTCAACCAATGTACTGTCGCTGCATCCGTCGGTCGCCGCCGGCAGCGTGAAGGAACTGATCGCGCTGGCAAAAACAAAATCATTGAGCTACGGCTCGTCGGGCATCGGCGGCACCGGCCATCTGGCCGGTGAACTGTTCAATGTGATGGCGGGAACCAAACTCGTGCACGTACCCTACAAGGGCGGCGGACCAGCCATCATCGATCTGGTCGCCGGCCAGGTGCAGGTGGTGTTTGCCACCGGCGCCAGTGCGGTGCCGCAAATGAAAACCGGCCGCATCAAGGGCATCGCAGTGACCACACTGAAACGCTCGGCGCTGCTGCCCGACATCCCGACCATTGCCGAGGCCGGCCTCAAGGACTTTGATGCCAACAACTGGTACGGCATCATGGTGCCGGCGAAAACACCGCGTAACGTCATCAACCGCTTGAATGCGGAAACGACCAAAGTATTG
>CAIWNB010000256.1 GCA_903913965.1 uncultured beta proteobacterium | reverse complement strand
CAGGACGGTGGTAACAACCGGCAGGATCTTGCACAGCAGGGCGACGGCAATATCGTCGTCTCGGTCCAGACCGGTTTTGGCAATAGCTTTGTCGGCACCATGACAGGCACTGGCAATGTTCTGCACGTCAACCAGTCGGGGCGGGGTAATGCCGCGGTCTATGTTGTGAGTGGCAGCCGCAATGTGGCGGTGATTAATCAGCGCTGAACGTCTCCATGAACAGATTGGGCATGACGCGTGCGGCCTGATGAAAATTACAGTCGCGCGACACCAGGTTTTTGAAACGAGTTGAAAAAAATCTTAAAGGTTGCTTGTTTGCTGCCGTAATCGAAGGAAGACCGGAATTATTGGTTTGGTTGGAAGGGCTCTTGCGCATGCCCCGATCGATTGAGGATTGATCGACGGAGCGGCGGTAGAGTCTGAAGTTAAAGGCAAAGTCAGCGAAAGCTGGCGACGCAAAGCCACGGGGCTAACTCCGCGGAATCCTCCGGGATTTCACGGAAATGCCAGCCGGGCCGCCGGGAGTGACTGTGAGTCACTGTCGTCAGTCTTTTGCAGACTTGTGTTCGCCCGCTTTCTTTGTTTACGAAGAAAGGGGTTCATCATGAGTTTTGCATTCACTGCCGCGCTGCGCACGGTCTCCCTCTCCGCAGTCGTTTTTGCGCTTCCCTTGTTCGCCACGCCGTGTCAGGCGGCTGACCCTGACCTCGGCAATACCTCGACTGTGATGCAGACCGGTTACGCGAACAGCGCTGATCTCGCGCAGGATGGCAAGAACAACCGTGTGGATCTCGCGCAGCACGGTGACGGCAACCTCGCGGTCTTCGTGCAGACCGGTTCCGGCAACAGCATCACCGGTAAGACGAGCGGTAACGGCAACACGGCGAACGTCAGCCAGCAGGGTTTTAATCACGTCGCCATCTATACGCAAAGTGGTTCCGGCAATACTTTGATCATCCGTCAGCGCTGAGGCGCTGCTGCCGTTTAGGCCGATTCTTCCCGGGTGGCCCCCGCCGCCCGCCCCCTTGCCGCGCCGCCAGCCCCCGCACGCGCCTTTTCGCTGCCGTGCGCGGCGGGGGAGCTCCATTCAGCGCTTTTTTGGGTGGGCAAACACGCCCAAACAAGTCGAAAAAATCCTTCTACAACAGATAAATGTTGTCGCCGGCTGCGAACGCTTTCGGTTTGCCATCCAGCTGAAATATTTGGCTGTTACCTTCCCCCGATGTCGCTCGGCGCGTGCCGAACCGGATACGCAATGCACCGGTGATCCAGCGGTCGTTGGCGCGGAAAAAATGCGCACAGCGCGGATTGCTGATTGCCGGGCTGCTTGCTTGCGCGTCCAGCATTGGGAAATGAATGGGGTTTATTCGTGGCAACAACCAAATATTTCGTCCTGCCTTCATCGACAGGTGCCAATTTCACCGACTTTAACCTGTCGTACGGTTCAGTCACGCTCAACGGTGAACAGGTCGCCTTTGTCGGTTCGTCGGCGGTGGACGCGGTGTTTGTGCGACCCGGGGTGACGGTCGATTTCACCTTGAGCGGTTCGGGGGCGGACAAGATTTATCTGGGCGGTAACTTCGCGAGTTATACCGCCTCGATTGCAGGCTCGGTGATGACGCTGCAGCGCGGGTCGGCGGCGACACTGGAATCGGTGAGCTTTATTAAATCGACCAGTGCTCTTTCCAGTGACGGCATCATATTCGCTGATGGCACGCTCAATAGCCTGGATTTATTTAACAACCTGAGGACCGCTACGGCGCTGCCAGCGCTCTCCACCACGGAGACGTCGATAGCACCGCTGGCTCCAGCGGCCGCTGGCTCGGTGTTGAACGCCAGCATCAAGGCGTTTGCGTTGAATTCCACTGGTGACACCTTCGCCCCTGCTCGCCCCGGGGTGGCGATGACAGTGGTGGGCAGTGTGGGCGTCGATACGGTATATGTGCCGCGCGGTGGCGCGGTGGACTGCACCTTGCTCGGCAGCGGTCAGGACCTGATTTATTTCACCGGTAACTGGGCCGATTACAGCAAAGCCATTTCCGGCAGCGTGTTGAACTTCAGCCGCACGGTGGATGGTTATAACGAGAGCGTCAAGGTGGTGGGGAGCGCCACCAACATCAGCCTGAACGATCGCTTGGTGTTTGCTGATGGCGCGGTGTATTCGGGTCATGCGAAGACGGCGCTGAGCGCCAGCCTGACGACGGCCGTCAACGCGGTGACCGGTTATGACGCGACGCTGGTTACGCCGCTCTCCCGTGATACGGTTGCGCCGACGCTTGTCATCAGCGATGACGGCGGTTCGGCCTCCGGTGTTTATAACTACAGTTTTACGTTCAGTGAAGCGGTGACCGGTTTCGCTGCAAGCGATATCGCTGTCGTCAACGGCAGCACCGGTGCGTTCACGACGATCGATGCGAGCCATTACAATTTGCTGGTCACGCCGACGTCGTCTGCGACACCGCTTGATCTGACGGTGAATGTCGGTGCAGGCGCGGCGACGGATCTGGCTGGCAATGCGAATACCGCTGCGGTG
>CAIWNB010000255.1 GCA_903913965.1 uncultured beta proteobacterium | reverse complement strand
GGCATGGAACACGACTTCATCGCTTATGTCGACATCCCGATGGCGCTGGCGCGCGGCTGTGCCTCAACCAGCTGGTGCGTGGTTAATCTCATGATCCATCATTGGATGCTGGCAATGTACGACGAACGCGCTCAAGCCGAGGTGTGGGGTGCCGATCCGGCGGCGTTGATTGCCGCCGGCATTGCTTATCCACAAGGCAGCGCGCAAAAAACAGACGGTGGTTATGTCATCAGCGGACGCTGGAATTTTTGTAGTGCCGCACACCTCTCAGAGTGGAGCATGCTGGCCGTCACCGTACGCGACGGCGGGCAGGCGGTCGACTACCGTATGTGTCTGCTGCACAAATCGGAATACGAGATCGTCGACGACTGGCAGGTAATGGGGATGCGCTCGACGGGCAGCATGACCATCATCGCCAAAGATGTGTTCGTGCCTGAATACAAGGCGCTCGGTATGCTCGATGCGCGCGGCGGCGACGGCTTCCCCGGTGCACGCACCAATCCGAATCCGCTCTATCGCGTCTCACTGGCGGCCCTCGGTGGTCACGGCATCGCCGCTACGGCGGTGGGCAACGCGATGACCGCACTCGAACACACGCGCAACCTGGTGCAGGAACGCAGCACCAACTACAGCGGTGCGCGCATGCGCGATTTCCAGATGGTGCAGTGGCGTGTCGGCGCCGCCGGCGCCAAACTCGATTCAGCGCGCCTCGTTCTGCGTAACGATGCCTTCGAGGTCATGGAGATCGTACGGAGCGATACCATCCCCGATATTGAAACGAAATTGAAATTCAAACGTAACGCCGCTTATGCCGCGCAACTCGCCACCGAAGCGGTCGATGCGCTGCACACGGTGACCGGCGCCACCGGCATCTACAACAGCCACCCGCTGGAACGCATATTCCGCGATGCCCACGCACTCGGCGCACATATCAGTTTGAACTTCGATGCGCAGGCCGCCTGCTGGGGGCTGGCAGCACTGGGCGGGACCGTCGCCATCCCGACGCTATAAGCCGTCAACGCCGATACGACGCAGTGCCGGGCTGCTCCGCCGGCATCACGTCAGAGTCCCTGATACGCCGGGAAAAATCCGCGGCGGCATCCGCCGCCTGTGCACGTCCATTAACGAGGGCGCGCGCCTTGACCTCCGCGAACGCTACGCGCTGATCAATACGACCGGCCTCGTAGAGATAATCGGGGACATAACCACTGAGCAGAATTTTCCAGCTAAACGGCAGATGCCCGGCGTTCACCAAAGTGTGCATCCAGATATTCGTGGTGCAATTGGTAGTCAGCGTGTTGTAGAACTCCGGGGTATCGACCAGCGCATTGAGTTTCTGCATGTAGTCGAGAAACAACCGCTGCCCGTTGGCACGCGGCCCCTGCATCCGATAGAGATAAACCTGCTCCGGCGGATCACGCCGCACATTGGTGCGCAGCCTGATCACGTCGCGTTCATCGGCCACCGCATAGTAAAGCTCGTACTGCCTGAAGAGTCCGCCGAGGGTCGAGTAACTCTCGCTTTTTTCCTTGCGCGTTTCGATCGACACCGCGAGATGACCATCGACACCAAAATCAAAACTCAGAAAAATATGCGCAACTGCCGGCCCCATCCAATAGGACGCGACCAGGTCGACCCCTTCGAGTTTGTCGAGGTCAAAGCGACGATCGTAGTAGGACGGCGTGTAATCGGTTTCACTGCGGTATTCAAAATTTCGAATATTGCGCACAGTGACGGTATTACCCTCGATGCTGGCGCTCGACAGCACCGCAGCATCGGCCTGCCAGTCACGCTGATTTGAGGGCGTGATACTACAAAACCAACCAAGAATCACGATAAACAACAGGAGATGTACGCCCCCCGCTCGGCAACGCCAGTGCGGGCGAAAAAACGCTGCCAATGTCGCGAGTGAAACGATGGCGACGAGCGCGCACAGCCCATTACGCACGCTATCGACCTGCGGCCCGGCGTAAAAAACTGCGAGTGCCGCCCAAGCACCGCTCGCAGCAACCAGCAATCCAGCAATGAACACCCCCGCGTGTTCGATGAAACGCCGCACACTCACATCAGCCCCCTGAAAAACAAATCAGATCTGCACCGCATGTCGAAAAAATATTTACCATATCGATACCATCAATCTCACTGACCAGCCGTAGCAATATCCATACATGGCCGCGGCCAGCTCCAGCACCAACGATAGTGAGAAAATACGGTCGCGATGTTGACATAAAAAAAGAAACCGGGCTCGACCGAAAGCGCACCAACCAGCGCGTCATCTGAAAAATTAGTTAAAACCCTAAACGCCTCACGGCAGTAACCTGCAGACGCTGGCGTAATCACGCCGTCATCACAGCGTAATAATTTCTTGCGGTTGCATACCCGCTTGGATCAGAGACAACCCGATCGGTCGAATCGAAGTAATATCGTAACGTTACGTAAAAGAGCGGCCAGAACGGCGGCCGGACTTTTAAAAAAATAAATTTCAGGGGGAACACCACATGTCTACGAAAAACATCCGCGCTTTTTTATTGATCGTCGCCTGTCTGCTCGGCAGCATCGGTACCGGTAACTGCGTCGCACAAACAACGCCTCGCGTCTTCGAATTACGAACCTATACGGCACATGAAGGCCGCTTAAACGACGTGGTCAACCGCTTTCGCGACCATACCGCGCGCATATTTGAGCGCCATGGCATGGTCAGCATCGGCTACTGGATTCCGAAAGAAACGCCGAATACCCTGATTTATATCCTCGCTCATCCAAGCCGGGAAGCCGCCAACAAGAACTGGGACGCCTTCCGCAACGATCCGGAATGGAAAACAGCGCGCGCAGCCTCTGAATTGAACGGCCCGATCGTGGTGAAAACACAATCGGTGTTTATGGACCCTACCAGTTTCTCATCGCTGAAATAAATACACGCGGATTTACGCCTATACGCCTATATGCGTTAACCAGTGATTGCGGAGGAACCTCTTGAGAGTTCTCTCTGATCCCGGCAGATGGTTTACTC
>CAIWNB010000254.1 GCA_903913965.1 uncultured beta proteobacterium | reverse complement strand
TCACGCGTGACGTGTGACGTGTGAATTCCTGACATTGATTCTACGCTTGCCGGCGTTCACAGTGGTGGTTCCCGGAATACGCTGCGCACCTTCCGCGCTACGGGTGGCAACGGGTTCCTACGCCCGCAGGGATGACGCATATCAGCAATTTGCCACGACAAAGACATTCCTTTAACAGCATATTCCTTTGGAGTTATAATCCAGGCGTGACTTGGAATGTCGAATACACCGACGAGTTCGGGCGATAGTGGGATACGCTGACGGAAGCCGAACAGGAATCTGTCGATGTTTCCGTGCGGCTTCTTGAGGCAATGGGCCCGCAACTGCCCTTCCCGCACAGTTCGGGGGTGAAGGGTTCAAAGCATGGGCACCTGCGGGAATTGCGGGTTCAGCATGCGGGGCGGCCGTATCGAATCTTGTATGCGTTTGACCCGAAGCGCGCGGCGATTCTGCTGGTTGGCGGCGACAAGACCGGTGACAAACGCTGGTACGAAGCCCACGTCCCGGTTGCGGACCGCTTATACGACGAACATTTGAAGGCATTGGCATCGGAGGCGAAGAAACATGGCAAAACCCTTTAAGGATCTGCGGGCGAAGTTGCCGGCGGCGGCGCAAAAGCGCGCAACCGCCCGCGCCAATGTATTGATGCAGGAGATGCCGCTCTACGAGCTACGGCAGGCGCGGCAACTGTCGCAAGTGCAACTCGCCCGCGAACTTCACGTCGGTCAGGCAAACGTTTCCAAAATTGAACAACGCACCGACGTATATATCTCGACACTTCGCTCCTACGTTGAAGCAATGGGCGGCGAACTGGAAATCACGGCGAAATTCCCGCAAGGGGTGGTAAAGATCAATCAATTCGAGACGATCGCAGCAAAACCGTCGAAGCCGCGGCGCGCGCGCGGCGCGTAGCACGGCGCGCAAGCGCAACCGGCGAGTGATGGTGCGCAGTGCGCACCCTACGAATCGCGCTTGTTTGATTGATCCCGTCGCTCGCATGCGGGGCAAGAGAGATTTTTCTCGCTTGCGCCTTTTTCCGGAACGGATGCAATACGTAGACCGCGTTTTCAAACCGCGCAACGTAAATTAACCGGAATGCCCCTGCTGCATCCCGCACCAACAATCAAACCAGATGCCGGTCCAAAAAAGACAGTGCTTTAATGCCACGCGCATAGCGATCGAACAGTGCTAACACCTTGGGGTCGTCGTCGACAAAATAATCCAGCCGGTATTCAAGCGCGTAGGCGACCTTGAGCCACATGTGCTTTTGATACCAGTCAAGTTCGCGATGCGGACACAACCATTGCGCGGCGCTCATGTGGGGCAACAAATGGAGCGTCGAATACCTGATGCCCAACTCACTCAATTCGGTCACCGTTTCGACCCGCGCCTCGGGAGAGCGCGAACTCACTACATGCACCTCACCGCCGTTCTTAATAACGGCAGAGGCTCGCTCCCGAAAAAACACCGGGTCGGCGGTGATGGTGCCGTCGATATCAAGACCGAGACGCATTTCTCAACGCACTCTACTGTCTCTGGCACGTTTAAACGGCCACATTTGGGCGGAATACCCCAAAATCGAACCGTTTAAACGCTTCGTCATCAAAGTATTTCACCAGCAATCATTAGTTGCTTGACACATTACGTTTAAACACGCACCAACCGGAGAAAAAAACATCATACAAAATATTCAGTTGAGTTTAAACATCAACCAACGCCCGGTTTAAACGACTAAGCACATTTAAACGGCTCACGATACGCTTGAGGCCACGTTTAAACTCGCCTACTTGGCGCCGCCACGTATTCAACTGAACGCCGAACCGTTTACACAATGACCATCGCAGCGTTTAAACGATCCTTCATTCACTTTTGGGACCGGCAGAAGCAATTCCTTCAAAGATTCCTGCCGAGGCCCGCTTGCCGCTTGCCTTGACAACCTCGGAGACAGCCACCCTAGTGCGGGTGATCTCACTCCAGAGGAGGCGGTAGGATTTGTTCATGACTTGACATTCCCTTCAATAGTCATATCATCGGTGATATGAGAATGAGTCGAGTAGTGCTGGATACCAATGTGCTGGTGGCGGCTGCACGAAGTCGCCAGGGCGCTTCGTTCGCCCTGTTGCAAGCACTGCGAGCGGATCGTTTTCGATTACTGGCTTCGGTGCCGCTGTTTCTTGAATACGAGGCGGTGTTGAAACGCCCCGAGCAACTGTCAGCCACCGCTCGTAGCGCGGCGCAGGTGGATGCGTTTCTGGATGCATTGACGTTGCGGTGCGAGCCGGTTCATCTGTTTTACCTCTGGCGGCCGCAATTACGCGACCCGGCCGATGAAATGGCGTTGGAGACCGCGCTGAATGGCCGCGCCGATGCGTTGGTGACGTTTAATGTCAACGACTTCGCCCCCGCGAAACGATTTGCGCTGCCAGTGATTAACCCGTCAACGTTTTTGCAGCAGTTATTGAAGGAGAAATCGTAATGTCCAACTATGCCCTGCGTGTTCCAGAGTCGCTCTTTGCCTATGCCCGCAAGGTGGCAGAGGAGGAACAGGTGTCGATGAACCAGTTTTTTGTGACGGCAATCGCTGAAAAAGTGTCGGCGCTGAAAACCGAAACGTATTTTCGTGAGCGGCAGGCGCGTGGCGATCTTGCGGGCTTTGACGTGTGGCTGGCCGCTAGCCCTGATGCCCCCCCGATGCCCGGTGACGAGTTGCCGACGACGACTGAGTGAACCGCGGGCACTGATTTTTGCGCGTGCAAATTGAAACATGGAGGGGTCGCGGTGCGAAATGAACAACAGGCCCGGCGACTGGCGACCTTGAGATCAGCGACCGCGCAACGAGTGGGCTCAAAACAGATCTACGCTACCCACAGTCTAGCGCAGGCGAACGAGCAGTACGTCTTTCAAACTGAGTTGATCGGTGCAAACGCACGCGCGCAGGAAATTGCCAACGTCAAACGCAAGAACTTCCTGGCGGTGGAACAGTTACTTAAGCAGCGTTTTTCGCTTTTCGAATTTTTGCTTCACGGTTATTCCTGATCGCTGCTTGGCTTTTTTCGGCATGGCTTTTTTCAGCAGAACGACGGGCGCATCGCGCAAAGGCGATTTCTTGCGATGTGCATCGTAGTCTGTGAAGTCGTGTTTTTGATGTAACAGCAGTTCGACGAATTTTTGGTGAATAAACAGTTTCTCGCGTCCGACCTTGGCTTCGCCCAGAACACCCAGACGGCAAAGCTCCTTCAGATAAATGGACGCGGTCTCACGATGGCCAAGGCCGGCTTCGACAACGTTCTGAATGCGGCAGTACGGCTGCACAAAGATCAGCTCGACCAATTCGCGCGTATAGAGCTTGGGGGCGTTGGCGCTGATATATTCAGTGGTATGCAACATGAGGTCACGTACCGCGTGAATCTTTTCGATTGTCCAGTTGGCAGTTTCGTGCACACCGCGCAACATGTAGAGAATCCATTCCTCCCACGCGGCATTCTGCGTAACCGCAAGCAACAAGCGGTAATAGTCAACCTTATGCTGAATGATGTAGCGCGACAGATAAAGAACCGGCTGGTCGAGCAAACCTTGTTCGACCAGCATGATCTGGTTTAACACACGGCCGGTGCGGCCATTGCCATCTTTGAAGGGGTGTATGGCCTCGAACTGATAATGCGCAACCGCCATGCGTACCAATACATCGATTGCGGTTTCTTCGTGAATAAATGTTTCCCAGTTGGCAAGCTTTGCGCGCAGTAACGCTTCACCCGCTGGCGGGGTATAAATGGTTGCGCCCGTGGCCTGATTTTGCAGCGCGGTACCCGGAATTTTGCGGATATCCATCTCCGCGCCTTTTATGGTGGTGCAGACCTTGACGGCAGTAGATGTGCTGAGCGGTCGCTGCTTCAGCGAATCAATTCCCTCCCGAAGTGCAGTGCGGTAGCGCAACGCTTCTTTCGTCGCCGGGTCGGCATTGTCCTGTGCCAGTTGCGCATATTTGAACAAGGCATCTGTCGTGGTAACGATGTTTTCGATTTCGGAACTGGCCTGCGCCTCAAGCAAGGGGATGGTATTGATCAATACGCCGGGGTTCGGAATCAGGGTGCTGGCCTGCTTCAGCGCCGCCAGGGCCGCCCGAGCCTCAATACATAACTTGAGAACAGGGTACGTCTCGATCTGTACCGCGGGCGGCAGCGGTGGCAGATCGTTATAGGGGTGGGCGGGGTTGAATTTAGCCATATGTCGGTATATTACACTTTTTCCGACATGTTTTAGAGATATGTCGACCTATCCGACATATCGCCATAATACGTCGGTTTTTTTACAAAAATCCGACATATTAGCCGAATACCCTAAACCAGTGCCCAGCGAATGCGGAACACCAACGCGTAGGGTGCGCCTCGCGCACGCGCAAGGGGGAGGATTTTGTTTTTGGCATGCGGGCACGTTACCGGTGAAGCCGGCCGCTTGCGGCTAGCGCCGGCACGATAAAAAAAGCCCCTCATTGCGAGGGGCTTGTTGTGTGGCGTTTCCCGCAGTCAGGCCGCCTGTCGGCGACTTTTCAGCAATTTAATCGCCTGCACTTTGTCCTGCCGCAGTAATACGATCTCGGATGCTGTCAGCATCCGGGGAGCGTTCGAGGTAGCGAGCTTCGGACTGAGTGAGGCAGTCGAAGCCGTAGCCGAATTGTTCTTGCCACCAGTTTTCAAGTTTGTTGCCATGTTTTTCTCTGACCGCCTGAATCAGCGAGGGTTCGGGGGCAAGCTTAGCGGAGTAGGCGCGGCCGGTCAACGTAACAACTCCAGGAACATAGCCTCCGTTTGCCGTAACCTGCGCGCGCAAATTGGCGACGGTGCCGCCTTGGCCAATAAAATCATCAACGATCAGGTATGCAGTCGCCGCCTTCACCTCGCCATTGAATAACGCGGGATTCGCGAGTCTTTGATAACCGCTCGCACCAGTATGGCCAGCCGTATTCGTTTGCACGATTGAAGACTCGGCCTCCAGACCGAGGGCAGCTGCAAGTCGTACGGCAAGGGCGACCGGAATTTCATTAACCCCGGCCATTTCCAGCGCGTGCACCGGTAGCAGTATTGGCACAGCATTGCCGATCAGGGCTTTGATGCGATCAATCGCGTGCGCGTCAACAAAACGTTCTGTAAGACGATCCGCAGCCAACGCGTCGCCTGCTTTTGCTTGCGGATAATCGGGATCCTGCTTGACCTGCTGCTCGTCGGCCAGGATTACAACGTCTGGTGTTCCCGTCAGCGGCGTCCGTGGAATTTTCATGAAATTAATGCTATCACTTTCCGACGACGAAAATGTCCAAGCCGCGATTGATGCGATGCGCCGTATCGCGTTGCTGATACCAGGGTTTACGCGCGTGGCGGCGGCTGCTGGGGCACCCACGTAGGGCGCGCATCGCCTACGCGCAGGGTTTGTAGCCTGGAAGGAGTGAAAAGGATTCCGGGGTTCTGCGAGCGGTGGATCGCGAAATACGCTGCGCTCCTTCCGCGCTACGGGTGGGTGGTTTGCTTGCCATGTTCGACATGGGATGCGCTGTAGCGCCCCGCCGCACTTGCATGCCCAATTTTGGTTCGCTCCATACAGTGGAATATCGGCAGTAATTCGCATTTCCACATGCGAAGCGGTAGACTTTGCGGCGGCGTAAAGAATTTTCGAGGGGCGACTGCAATGACGGAAATCACTAAGACGTTGAGCGCAGAGGCGCGCAAGCTTTCGCCTGCCGAGCGCATCGACCTTGTCGATGATATTTTGGCGAGCCTGGATGAACCGGATCCGAATATTGACCGGCAGTGGGCAAAAGAAGGCGATGATCGGCTCGCAGCGTATCGGCGCGGAGACATTCAGGCCGTTCCTCTTGAGCAGGTGCTGGCGAAATACCGCGCGCAGTGAAGGTAGTTTTTCTTGAACCCGCCCAGCAGGAACTTGAAGAGGCGGTTTCGTACTACAACCAGCAGGCCGCAGGTCTCGGCAACACATTTCTGATCGAGGCCGTCGCGGCAATCGAGAGGATTCGCCGGTTTCCACAGGGCTGGCACCCTCTCAGCGAAAATGTCCGGCGTTGTCGATTGCGCCGTTTTCCGTATGGGTTGATTTATCACCCTGCCGTGGACGAATTGGTCATTGTTGCTATCGCACATTCGCATCGGCGGCCGTCATATTGGCAGGATCGCCTCAAACGCGGCACCACTTGACCGCATGGCAGAAATTTTCAAATGCGGTTGTGAGGCATTTTCGACGCCGGATGCCCGCATTCGCGCAGCCAAGTAGGGTACGCATCGCGCACGCGCAGGGTTCGTAGCCCGGAAGCAGTGAAACGGATTCCGGGGTTCTGCGGACGTGGGTTACCGGAATACGCTGCACTCCTTCAGGGCTACGGAACGGCGCGAAAAGGACTGCGCGCCGCGGGCGTGGGCGCGGGTTTTAGTGAACAACAGCTCTAAAACTTTTAGACTTGCTATGCCGCGATTCGCTCAACGTGAGCGAGGTCTTTTCCGATGATCTTGCGCGTTTCTTCGACATCGTAATCCGCCTGCAACCCGAGCCAGAAACCTTCTGAGGTGCCGAAGGTTTTGGCAAGACGCAGCGCGGTATCTGCAGTAATCGCGCGCTTGCCGAGCACTATTTCATTGATGCGACGCGGCGCGACGCCGATTGCGCGCGCCAGGGAATTTTGGCTGAGATTCATCGGCACGAGAAATTCCTCAAGCAGAACCTCTCCGGGATGAATGTTCTTTAATTTCGCCATGGCAGTTTCTTTAGTGGTAGTCCACGATCTCAAGGTTGGCGGGACCCGCATCGGTCCACGTAAACCAAATACGCCATTGATCATTGATGCGTATTGCGTGCTGCCCTTTGCGGTCGCGCTTCAATGCCTCAAGACGATTCGCCGGCGACACCCGCAAATCGTTGAGACTTCTGGCGTTATTCAACATTCGCAGCTTACGCCGCGCCGTTTGCTGAATTTAGAGTGCGCGATTCTCATCGCTCAAGAACTTAGATAAAGACCGCATGGAAGTGAACCAGATCTTCGGGTCTGATGCCTTGGGCTTGATCTTGCCTCTGGCAATACCCAAAATCCGTTCGCGGATTTTTTCCTGCGGAGCAATACCGATTTTTAAGGTTTTCATCTTGACGATCGCTTCAGAGATATAGGTGTCAACGGAGGCCTTTCATTATCAAACCGGGGGCTTCACTTGATCAGGTCTTTGACCGTCGCAAGTGGAATAAACAGAAACAAGGGCTGCTCCGGCAACGCAATGAATCCATGATGCGCATAGAACCTCGCAGCAGTTTCATCCTTGGCGTCCACAATGAAAGCATACGCTGCGATCTCTGCTGTCACTGCGCGGCGCAGTGCATCAGCCAGCAAGGCTGCACCCAGCCCCTGCCCTTTAAAAGCTTGATTAACGGCGAGGCGCCCCATCCGCACGGCAGGCACGCTCGGATAGCGAGGCAGTCTTTTAGCGAGCGCTGCAGGCAGGTCCGCCAACAACACACTAGCCGAAGCGAGTGTGTAGTACGCAGCGATTTGGCCATGCGCATTGGTTGCAACAAAGCAAGCGGTCATCCGGCGCTTGATGTCCTGACTGACTTGAGTGCGGAAATACTGGTCTAATGGTTCGATACCGCTCCTAAAGCCTGAACGATCGCTGGCCAAATCCAGCGCAGCAACACAAAACTTGCGCGCCATCAATCCGCCAAGAGCTTGTTCGCCTTGGTAAAGGCACGCTTGAGTGCCGCATTGGGCTTGGCAGGCGCGATCAGGGCACTCGCAAACGCCTCTTGATCAAGCACCGACAAACGCACATGATCAGCCTGGGCGATCACTCGGGATGCCGCCATGTGTAGGGCATGGACCACGAAGTCGGTCATGGTTCTCCCCTGAATTTCTGCTGCGCGCTTAACGGTAACGTGCAGGTCATGGCTGATCCGGGCCTCCAGCCGTGCCGACTGGGACTTCAATGAACGCGCTGCAGCAACGGCTCTGGCAGCCATGGCATGCTCCTGACAAAAACTTAATTGTACGGCAAATTGCCGGAAATGTAAGCAGCAGAAGTTTACAAAGACGGTCTTTAAACCGCGTTTAAACGGGCCCTCAATCGCGCTCAGAAGCCACGGGGGCCAGCAACAAATCCCGATTGAATAATCCGACCATGATCATGCGTTCCGTTCGACTGTGTCCCGCGACGACCAGGCGAACCAGGTGCCCCCGATAAGTGCTGAGGAAACCCCGCTGCGTCGAAGGCACGTCATAAAGGTAACCGTCGCCCTTGGGGCCAAGGCCGTAGAGCTGCGCACGCCCCACAAAGAATTGGTAGCGGGTTTTCACCATTTTTTGCTCCAACTCTGCCCACGCCAGATGCTTTTCCCTGGTCCATCTCGTATGCTTGCGAAACTCTCGAATGAATTTTCCAACTTCATCGTTCAGCGGATCTTCTAATCGTCCGGCCGGCAATTTCACCATGTGTCCTCCAATTCGAGAGAGAAGAGTTTTCGCGACATCCGGCCATCATAATATTTGGTAACCGGCTCACCTGATGAGCTAGCGGCCATTTAAGCTTTCTCGATAAAACCCGTCTGCAGCTCGGTTTTTGAGCTCGGGGTGGGCCAGAATTGTTGCGGCCGAGCGAATATTGACCACCTGTGCCGATTGAATTTTGACCAGGGGCTTTTGCTGACCTGACCACGGCCAGCTGTGGATAACTATATCTGTTTTCGGGTTCCGTTTCTCCTTTTC
>CAIWNB010000253.1 GCA_903913965.1 uncultured beta proteobacterium | reverse complement strand
GGTTTGTTTCAATCCGCGCCCGTCATCGCTGACGGGCGAACCAGGCTGTAGCCTTGTTTCTTGGCCGCAGTCGCCGCGTTTCAATCCGCGCCCGTCATCGCTGACGGGCGAACCCCTCATAGCCAACGCATTGTTTGCAAACATCTCTTCAATGCATTTGCGCGAACCTATTTGCATCCGTATGTATCAGTGAATGATCAATCAGGGGGCAACACAAAAAAACTATTAAATCAATGCGTTGCGCGGTGCGCGAACCCCTTGGTGAAATGACAATCACTGGGGGTTCGCAATCACAACAATATCACAGGCCTTGCGCTTGTGACATATACAAACCCGATCAAAGCACTAAGGGCCCGTCAAAATCCACAGCCTTAAACCTGCCGTGTTCGAGAACCTCAAACCCACGCGCTGCGGGGATACGGTAAAGGCGCAGACAATCTTGTTGCGGATCGATTTCTGCTAATAGCTCACGCTCCAATACTTCAAACCGAACCACGTCAAGTTGGCATTCAAATACCGACTTTTGCACTCGCTGGCCTGTGCTTTCGCAGACTCTGGCCACCCGTCGCAATCGACGTCGGCCTGCCTTGGTCTCGGTATTCACGTCGTAGCACACCAGTACCAGCATAGCCTCTCCCTACTTCGCTACGAAGGGCACGTAAGCCGCGCCCTCATCGCGCAACGCACGGGCCAGCAAGCGTGCCTGCACCAGTGGCACCAAGCCCAAGGGCACTGTCTGCGCAAGCAAACCATGATTGATTTCCTCTTTTTTTCTCTCTTGATAAGCCACCACCACGACTTTGCGCGCATCGGGCTCCAGCGAGACACCCCCGCCATCGCGCATCGCAAAATCATCTGCTGAAAGCTGGCCGCGGTTAATAAGAGTCAATGCCAGCCGGTCGGCCCAAGGACGGAACTCCTCCATCAAATCCAGCGCCAACGCAGCTCGCCCCGGGCGCAAAGCGTGCAAAAAGCCAACCTGTGGATCAAGCCCCGCCGCTTCCAACGCCGATCGGCAATCGTTCATCCACATCGCATACAAAAACGACAGCAATGCGTTGAACCGATCGCGCGGCGGTCGTCGACTGCGGCCATCCATGAAGAAAGCTTCGCGCTGATCCGGACGCAGCAGCAAGTTAAGGCCACTGAAGTATTGACGCGCAGCCCCCCCCTCCACACCACGCAGGCTGTCCAGGTTAGTGACCTCTGGCAACGCGCGCAGACTGGCCGCCAGGTCTTCCGCTAGCCGGGTAAGTGACTTGGCCTCGTCTTCAGACTTGGCTTCGCGCGCGCCACGTTGCAGCACCTGCCGTGTATTTTTAATCTTGCCTGCTACACAGGCGCGCGCCATGTCCAGCGAAAATACAGAGTCTGCCGCACGCTGAAACTGGGCCTGGCGCAATAGCACGTTGCCCGACACAGCCCCTTCCAGCCGAGCCTTGAAGCGGCCGTTGTCGTTCAGTAATACTAAGGCAATACCTTCGTCTGCCAGCCGGTGCATTAAAGGGGCAGACAGGTTGATGTGGCCGAAGCACACCACAGCTGTTAAGTGGTGCAGCGGCACACGCAATCGGGTTTCGCTCGCTAATTCAACGCGCAGGGTGTCATTATCCAGTCGAAGATAGGTTTCTGGTGTGGTGATATAAAGGGTGTTGAGCAGTTGCATGGCTATCCAATAAAATGGCTATGCATCGGGGTCAAACAGAGCAGCGCGAGCGGCATCCAAGTTTGCTCGTGCGGCTTGCGGCTGACACCGTTCCAGCAGCGAACACGCTTTACATCGCTTAGCTGCTTGGTCAGCCACCAACGGAGGTGGCAGCTTGGCCGTGGCAAACATCTGGCGAATGGCTTGCGCGGTTTGCGCTACCACTATGCGAAGTTGCGGTGTAATGTGCAACACGCGTCGCCGCTTTGAAGATGCATAGAAGATCGCCCCTTCATTGACCGTCTTCCCCGTCATGAACTCAAGGCATATCGCTTGCGCGGCAAGTTGGACATCGTCACACGCAGCTATATCAGCGGCCTTGTTGCGGCTGCCATGCTTGTATTCCACTGGGTAAGGCACGCCGCCCGGCAAAAACTCAACAACATCTGCCTTGCCCACCAAACCCAGTTCGTCGTGCCACAGGGGCAAGGCTCGTTCCACCCGCAGCCCTTTGGCGGTCGCTACACCCGGCTGATCTACCTGAGCGTGGACCGCCTGGCCGCGCAGGGTGTGGACGTTCTCGTCAAACACCTGCTCAAGATGAATCAACCCGCACTGGCGCGGGCAATAGTGCCAGTGCTGGAGCGCAGACAACGGTATCTGTTCAAGATCGGCTGCCACTGGGATTTTCTACCTAATTCCGATTTCGTAGCACCTTACCCTTTGCGTTTGCGCGGCGCCTTCAACGCATTTTTGCTATTTTCAGCAGTCGGCGGTAGGTAATTCTCCCCCGCCACCACCGACTTACCCGTCTGGCTTTCCAACTGATTGCGGGCGTGGCGGGCAATACAGCCCCCAGCCGTGGAGGCAGTTTTGTTTTGCGTCATACCGGTGGCGCTCACGTTTTCCGCGATCTGCCAGGTAGACAACTCTGCCAAGGCAGTAAAGATAAGTTGCGCCTCGCTCATGTGGTCACGCAGGTTCTGACTTTTCAGGCCCTTCATCTCCTTGTGTTCATTGCCGCTAACCGCGGACCATTCCTGATGAATGATGTTAGTCAGATTGGCAAATTCACAGCATTCATTTATATCGTGGCCGCGCCAGTAGTCGATAAGCTTGTTGCGCGTTTCCTGCCTGGTCATGCGCTGCTATATCCACTTGTCGCTTCACTCATGCTGCTGCCAGGTCTGCCGTGCCTGGTCGAGCGACAGTGCCGGATCGCCAATCTCTTGCATGCGCTCATAGCCCACCTTGGCGAGCCAGAGTTTGATGGGCTCGGCCTTGGGGCTGGGGACGGACTGCACTAAGCGCAGCAGGGTCTTAGCGGCGGCTACATCCGTCGGGTAATTTTTACCGCCTGCGGCTGGCAATTTCAGTCGGTGACATTTTGTCACCGACTCGCCGCCTTCTTTACTCGAGCGCTCTTTGAGCTTGTTCCAGTACTTGCGAGCCATCTTGTAGTCGGGCCGCTGCGTTAGCACCTGAACCACGCCCACCACAGAAAACGACCAGTTTTCAGTGCCGTCGTCGTAGATGCGGCGCATGGCCTGAGAATCCCACTCGGCCGGTAAGATTTTCATTTGTGAGATCTTTCGAAGTGTCCCGTTTCAGCATCTCCTGGTAAGGCTTACACCTGGAAAAGGTTGGACTGTTTGTCCTGCAGCCAAATCTTGGCCATCGAATAATACGGAATATGCATCAAAGCTGCGGGCGACTACACCATCTTCTTTTGGCTTGACTTGCAGGCGCTCAAACAAGTCATGGGCGGGAGCGTTGCCAAGCTCGCTGTCGTGTTTGAAAACATACAACCCGCGGGTGGACATTTCACCGCGTGCGGCAGAGCGGTCGTGCTCGAACATATGCGCAAGTGCCTGAAAAACCAGCTCGAGGTCATCATCACCAAACCCAGTTTGCTTGGCCAAGAAGGATGAGATAAAGCCATGAGCCACATACACGCCGTAGGGAACGGTGTGCTTGCGGCCCATGGTGCGATTGTCTCCTTGCTGCTTTTCAGCTTCGGCTTCGGTAGCAACGGCCATGCGGGTGATGGTATGTTCCAGTGCAACGATAGGCTCAACCGAGCGCGCAAAAGTCAGTTGCACTGGACCACGCACCTGGCCGCAGTTAATACCGGTGGACATTACCGCCCCAAAAGCGCGCACGTCGAAGAAGTTCTGGCACATCCATTGGCGCGCCTTACTTACATCGTCGGCGCTGCCTTTGCGTTTCTCTTTGCCTGCCTTTTTCTTTTTCGCATCCGATTCATCCATGGCGACGGTGGCATCGTCTTCAGTAGGCGCTTCAACAGCGTCCAGCTTCAATGCGGCATAGGCGCGCTGGTTTTGGTGATTGAGGATGGCTTTTTCACGGACATAAATTTCAAAGCGCTTTTCGCCAGACTCGGGAGCGCGGACATCTTGTTCCTTTACCAGCCCTACAAAATTGCGCACCTTGCGCTTGAGCGATACATCAGTCACCAAGCCATGACCTGACTCAGCGTCCAATCGTGGCATATTTCCCGCATCGGGATCTCCGTTGGGGTTGCCGTCTTTTACGTCAAAAATAAGAACGAAATCGTAGCGGTTTGCGAGATTCATGATTTAATTATCTCCGGTAGTAGAGGTTGAGTTGTCAGATCTTTTGGTGAAGAAGTCTTGTCGCTGATGGTAATAACCTAGAGCGAAACGGCCTTGGTCGGACAATGCCAGGTGCTTTTGAAAATCAGTCACGGAGCTCAATATCTCGCCCAGCAATTTCTCAAACCACATGGCACGCCCAACCGAAAGTTTCTTGAGATGCGCGTTTTTAAGTCGCAGCAAAGTAGTAAAAACTGCTACTGGCGTACTAGAAGCGGCGCCGTAGTACCTATCACGGATGGTGGCGTTGAGACCGGGACTGGCTTCCTCTTGAATTTTTTCCAGCGCCGAGAACAATCGACCAAGCCGGTACGAAGGGTTGGTATTGCTTAGATCAAGCATGGGCAGAAACTCCTTTTCATTTGAACGCTCTGAGCTGATATTTGATGCGCGACGAATCTGGCGATTGAGGCAAGCCTTGATGGCTGCTGCCCGCAGGTAGTTCACGGTTTGTTCAGCACGGCAACGACCCACGGCGGCGTTCAGCCACAGCGCTGGGTAGGGCGCGCTGGCATCGGCAAAAATGGCGTCAACAACTGCGCCACCAAGGTTGGGAGGAATGTTGTCAGCCTTGTTTTGTACCGCCACCGATGCAAGCAGCCGAAACAGCGAAGGGAATTGCGGATCGTTAGGTCCGCGCACGACTTCCAAATCACTGAAATGTTGCAAGATACGTACCGCCAGATCCCGCAGTGGCAGGCAATGATAGAAGCGCACGCTGATGCGCGCCGCATTGGGAGCCAAGCCCAGCACATGGAAACGATTGTCATCATCCAGCCCGCCTAACTTGCCACTCTGAGTCGCTTCGAACAAAGCTTGCACAGCACGCGCACCTCGGTCTGGATCGTCCTTCGGGGGCTCACCAAAAATATTGGCTGCAGTAGATTCGAATTCGGAATCCCGGTCTGCCCAAAACACAGTGGATGCGTCACCCACCTGGATGCGCTGGCCTGAGTCCTTGCGCAGCAGATAATTCAAAGCCGTGGTGTAGGCAAACGCGACTGCTTTACCAACCGGAGCGTTTTCTCCCTGACGTTCCGTTTTTCCGTAAGACTCAAAGGCGCGTGCGTTGAAAGAAACAATGTTGGCACCAGACGACTGCGCCCCCCAGACACCTTTGATGGCCGTGTGCAGGCGCTCAACTGGGGCATCGTCGCCAGTAACCAGACACATAGCTAGCCGTTCATCGGCATCAGTCGCGACATTCAGGGCGGCTTTAACAACCGCAGGACGTTGACAGACCAGATCAACGTCGCCGTGTAGTCGAAAACTCATCACGGCATTGGCTTCCAAAGCTTGCGCCCACGCTGGCTGTGCTTTCAGTTGGGCTAGGTCCAAGCGACCGAGAAACCGCAAAACCGCCTGAATGCCAGCATCGTCGTGAGCGCTTTGCGACAAGGCTTCAATCCGTGCCAAGAAATGCGCGTGTTGTTCTGCCACCCGCTCAGGTTTACCTTTGGTGTCAACTCCCAGCACATATTCCAACGTGTCCCACAGCAAATTAGCCGCCACACCCGAGGTTTTTTTCAAGCCTTGCGGTACTCGAAAGATTTGCGCCACCATTTTCTTGCCATTCAAAGTGCGAGTATCGACCAGTTGCACCAACTCGCCTGCTTTTGTGATCTCCAACAGGAAAGGAATCTCCTTTTGTTCTAGCCCAAACGCAGGCAAGCGTTGCGCCGGATCGCGGTCTTCGCATTTACGATGATAGTATTTATTGAGTGCTTGGAGAATCATCCTCGTGCCTCCACAAACGGCGGGACTTCGATCACACCACCCACCATCTTGGCGTTGAAGAAGCGCGGCTGAGGATCGGCGGGATTTGTAAAGTCAAGGTCATGCAGCATCCAGCCCAGCTCGCGTGTTTCGTTGATGGGAGTGGCCATCGGCATGGCTGTAGCCGCGCCACCACCAGATAACCGAAAATTAGCAGCGAACTCCCGACAGCCAAGGTAGGGCTGATTCACGCACTGCCCCTTGCCAGCACGCCGGGCGAACATTTCGGTGTATTTCATCAGCGGTTCACCGCCTGCACGCCGAGGCATCAGTGACAACTCGGCATGAATCCGGTAGGCCACGTCGCGCAAGAAATAACCAGCGCGTTGCTGACGTTCATCCTCAATGTAAAGCCCCAGCGTGCCACTACCTGCGGTCATGGCCTGCTGAACATTACGGGTGGACACCACCGCACTGACCTCATTGCGCCGCAGGTTGATCCAGCGGATGGGATTAATTACTTCGATGCGATGCACCTGCCATCGAATCACAGGCTTCCAGAGAATGGCTTCAAAAATGGCGCGCGCAGCCGACGGCGTCATCACATCGTACGAGACGCGCTCGACCTTCATTTCAGGGCGAGTGAAGCAGGCGAACGAGCCGGAGACTTCAAGACAAAACGAGTTTGAGGGAGTCATTCAAATCACCAAACCTGAGGGGTTAAAAGGAACATCTTCTATTTGCAGGCCCAACAGCGGGTGGTACAGTCCTTCTACGTCCTGTTGCACATACAACCCAGGCATGGGCAGCATCAGGCTACCCTGCGCGAGCATTTTGTCGGCCGCACGCCGGTGGATGCTGACGGTGTAGCGCTGCAGCTTTCGCATCAGCCAACGCGCTGGACCTTGTACTGCGAGCATCCCAAGTAGTTTTTCAATCTCGTCTCGATGTTCCGCGTAGCGCACCACGACGATGGCAGAATCTTGGTCATCAATCATGCGAAATGCATCGGCGGCCGAACGGAATTGCACACTCAGCGTTTCTGGTTCCACCTTGAGCATGGTAACAATATTTTTACGGTCTAGATCGACGGTGCTGTAGAACTGTTGAAAGTAGGCGGCGAACAAAGCACGTGCTAGTGGGTCCGCGTGTTGGCCATGCAAGGTGCTGATGCAGGCTTGTGCGGCTTTACGCAAATGCCCTATGGGCAGCGGTTCGGGAGGCACAAAAACCACCACGCGGCCCTTGGCACTCAGATGCCCTTCACGGTTGCAACGCCCTGCGGCTTGCGCAATGGAGTCTAGCCCTGCGAGGGCGCGGTAGACGACGGGAAAGTCAATGTCAACCCCAGCCTCAACCACCTGCGTACTGACCACCCGCAGCGGATTCAAATCGCGCCCGTCACGCTTGGCTTTGAGCCTGGCCTTGATGCGATCGATGACTGCCTTTCGGTGTGCGCCACACATGAGGGCCGATAAATGCAAGGTGTCAGCAGGCAATCGTCGATGCAACTCGCGGGCGGCTTTTCGTGTGCTGACGATGGCCAACACACAATCTTCTGTGGTCAGTTGCGCCGCGATATCGGTCCATGGTGTCGGGGTTTGCCAGTCATGAGGTAACTCAACAGCGACCCGTTGGAGCGCATCAAACAGGGCGTCTGGGTTATCGATGATTTCTCGCACGTTGTCCAGCCCGCGCAAGTCTCTCCCCTTGTCGAAGTAATCGGTAGTATTGAGCGCGGGTTGGGTGGCAGTACAAAGCACCACGGTCACGCCATAGTGCCTCACCAGCAAGTTCAGCACATCCAAAATCGGTTGCAAGAATTCTGGCGGTAATTGCTGCGCCTCGTCCAACACGATGACGCTTTCGACCAAGTTGTGCAGCTTGCGGCAACGCGAGGTCTTGGCGGCAAACAAGGACTCGAATAATTGTACGTTCGTGGTAACGACCAGCGGCGCATCCCAGTTCTCGCATGCCAAACGGCTGCGGGCAGTCTCGTCTCTATCGGCCACGTCAGCCTGACTGTGGTGTTCGATCAAAACCTCATCCCCCAGTGCTTTGAATACTTCTCGAAACACGTCCACTGTTTGTTCGATGATGCTTGTGTAGGGGATGGCGTAGATCACGCGGCGTTTGCCGTGGGTTTGCGCATGCTCTAGAGCGAATGCCAAGCTGGACAACGTTTTGCCGCCACCTGTCGGAACCGTTAGCGAATAAAACCCTGTGGGTTGCGCCGATTTACCACGGCACTGGCGCAGAATGTCAGCGCGCAAGGAGTTAATAATGGATGGCGTTGCGCTTGCAGCCTTGTCCGTCATGTAATGATTGAAAGCAATTAGCATTTTCTCCAGGGGCGGGAAGCCTTCTCGCCGCGCCGGCTTGCCCGCATCAAAATGGGCCTCTGTATCTAGAAAATCTGCATCAACCAGACAAGAAAATAAGATGCGTACCCACAGAGAAAACCCCTCTGCGCCGCCAGGAACACTTTTCAAGCTTGGCACGAAGTCGCCGTGGCTGAGGATGGTTTCCGGTGGGTTGGCCGCACGTGCCTCTGATAACTCTGCATGGCTGTCCGCACCATTTAATCTCTCGGACAGACCACCACTCCAGTCTCCAAGCCCGGCATGGTGACCAGCAATCAAATAAGCCAGCACGCGCGCGGCCAACTTACCGTTTTCACCGTGCCGATCTCCAAGTGATTGCATGGCCCATAACGCCCCAGCCGCCGAGTGTGTTTTCTCACGACCTCCGACCTTACCTTCGATATGTGCGTCGGGGTTATTCGATTGCGCGAGGTAGCGCTGAAACCCAGACCGGTACTTCCCCAAGTCATGCCAAAGCCCAGCCAAATAGGCCCAGCGTTGGTTCGCGGCCATTGGCTCAAACGCTTCAGAAAAACAAGCAGCCATGCCAGCAACCGACTGCAGATGCGCCGCCAACAAGTGCCCGCCCGAGTGCGCCAGTGGTTCCGGCATAATTACTCTCCATAAACAATACGGGAAAAACCTGTGCAATCCCTGTCAATGCGGGAATTGGCTCACGACAAGAATTCACGCGATATATCGTAAAGTAAGTTTTTGCCGATTTTCTGAGCAACTTGCCATCACTCTACTCAACAAGGCTAATGAGCATATTCCAATTAGTTTATATATTTTGTCCCCGCGAAGGCTCACTAGGTGAGCCTATGAAAAATTCCGCGGTAGCCTGCGGCAGAACGCCAAGTCCCTTTTAGGCGCCGAGAGGCCCCGGATCAGTGGTCTTTTCCGTTCCTGCCGCTCCCACTCCATGGGAAACGGCTCCATCAGGTCTTGCATCGTGAGGTGCGCTGGGTATTGCTAGTCAGGATGGCTTCGACGATAGGCGGATACGCACACTCCAATTCTGCAAACCACCTTCAAATTTTATACCCCCCCCCTGCTAAACAATTTGAAAACCAAGGGGGGCCTTCTATATATCGACGGGGGTAGGGTCAGTCCTGTCAAACATTAGACAATTTCCCCCTGATTTACGCAATTGTGCGAAATAAACAGTGATACACCCTGCCGCCGCCGAATGAACCCAGCCTAAACGGATGGTGCTGGGTGGGTGTGGTCTAGGATTTCAGAAAACGACGAATCGTTTGAGCAAAACCCAGTGAAGGGGTGAGCTGGATAGGACCCAATTTAAATCTGGGGTGGGTGGGATACCGGTGGGGGGCGCCGTAGGCCGATTTTGCTTGGGGGTAAGGCATGCCGTTCGGTGTGAACGATACCGACGGTGAGGCGAGATGTGATGGGTGCAGTGACTATCTTTGTATTACAGGTTTTATCGACCCAATAGCCGATCCTGTCAAGCGCATGTCGGTGGGTATAACGGTGGGTAGAATAAGTTAATTTATATTTTTATTATATATTTCAATAACTTATTTATTGTAATGGCGGAGGGGGTGGGATTCGAACCCACGAGGGCCTTGCGGCCCTGCCAGTTTTCGAGACTGGTACATTCAACCACTCTGCCACCCCTCCGCGGTGGCGGCATTTTAGCAGACTCGCGGCCCGCGGTCAGCGTCACAACGCTAGGCCAGCGAGAGTTTTTCCAGCCCGCCCATATAAGGCCGCAACACCGCCGGCACCGTGATACTGCCGTCAGCGTTCTGATAATTCTCCATGACGGCCACCAGCGTGCGTCCGACCGCCAGCCCCGAGCCATTGAGCGTATGCACGAGTTCGGGTTTGTTTTTTTCGTTGCGAAAGCGCGCCTGCATGCGCCGCGCCTGAAACGACTCAAAGTTGCTGCAGGAGGATATTTCGCGATACGCACTCTGCCCCGGCAGCCAGACCTCGATATCGTAGGTCTTCGCCGCTGAAAAACCCATGTCGCCGGTGCACAGCGTGATCACGCGATAGGGTAATTCAAGCCGCTTCAAAATTTGCTCGGCGTGGCCGGTCAACTCTTCGAGCAGTTCATACGATTTTTCCGGATGCGCGATCTGCACGAGTTCGACCTTGTCGAACTGATGCTGGCGGATCATGCCGCGCGTATCCCTGCCGTAAGAGCCCGCCTCACTGCGAAAGCACGGCGTGTGGCAGACAAATTTAAGCGGCAGATCGGCCTGCGCGACAATTTCATCGCGCACGATGTTGGTGACCGGCACTTCGGCGGTCGGAATCAGATACAGCTTGCTGCCGTCGCTGCGCGGCACGGAAAAAAGGTCTTCCTCGAATTTCGGCAACTGGCCGGTGCCGCGCATCGAATCGGCGTTCACCATATACGGCGCATAGACCTCGGTATAACCATGTTCCTGCGTGTGCGTGTCCAGCATGAACTGCGCCAGCGCACGATGCATGCGGGCGAGCGGCCCTTTCATTACCGAGAAACGCGCGCCGGCGATTTTTGCAGCGACATCGAAATCGAGTTGCTTGAGGCCTTCACCGAGATCGACGTGATCCTTCGGTGTGAATGCAAAAGTCGGTGGCACACCAACCTTGCGCACTTCGACATTGTCATCGGCCGATTTACCGGCGGGC
>CAIWNB010000252.1 GCA_903913965.1 uncultured beta proteobacterium | reverse complement strand
TTGATGCGCGGCTGGCACGACTTGATCGCCCACCGCTGGTGGCGTTGCGCAGCGTACTCGCGCGTGACATTGAGCGCCTCAAGCAGGCGCCGCGTGCCGATACCGTGGCCATCGCGGCGCGTCTCGACGAGCTGGCTGCCAGCATCGACAGCCTGACTTTGTTGATCGAGGCACGGCCTTCCGAGTCACCGGCAGCGCGCAAGAACGCGCCGCCGCCGGAGGCCAATCCTTGGTTACGCTTTGCGCGTGAATTCTGGCAAGACGTCAGGGAGTTGATACGGATCGAAAAAATCGATAACGCCGACGTTGCGCCGCTCACTGTCGGGCAGGCGTATTTTCTGCGCGAGAATCTGCGTTTGCGCCTGCTCGGTGCGCGCGTCGCGCTGCTGGCGCATCACGAGAAAAGTTACGCATCCGACCTCAAGGCCGCCGGTGACTGGTTGGCGCGTTATTTTGATCTGCGCCGCGAGGCGGTCGCCGCTGCGGTGACGGCGTTGCGCCAGTTGCACGACAATGCCGCCAACCTGCAACCACCTGATGTGACGGCGAGTCTCGACGCGGTGCGCAATCTGCGCACCGCCGCCGAGCGACGCTGAGTCCGCTTATGCGCTGGTTGTTCTGGATTCTTGGTCTATTCGCGCTGGCGGTGGCGTTGGCGTTGGCCTTGCGGTTTAACACCGGTTACGTTCTGGTGGTATCGCCGCCCTATCGTCTCGAGCTGTCGTTAAATGTATTTATATTCGGTTGCGTGACGGCGATCGGCCTCGGCTATCTGTTGCTGCGTTTTGTGCTCGGCGCGCTCGAGTTGCCGGCGCGCGTGCGGGAGTATCGCGCACGCCGTCAGCGTGACAATTCACGCACCGCCTTGCTCGATGCGCTGCGGGCGTTTTTCGAGGGCCGTTACGGGCGCGCTGAAAAGGCCGCTGCGGCGGTGATTGAATCGGACGAAATGCCGGCACTCGGTGCGGTGCTGGCGGCGCGTGCCGCGCATGCGCTGCGGCGTTACGATCAGCGCGATGAATATCTCGACCGCGCCAGCGCCCGCGCGCCGGAGGACGTCGCCATGCGCGTCATCGCCGAAGCCGAGCTGTTACTCGAGCAGCGCCGTTTTCAGGAAGCTTTGTTCGCCCTGAAGGCGCTGCCAGAAAAGCATACCGCCGGATTGCGCCTCGAGTTGCGCGCCCAGCAGCTGGCGAAAAACTGGGAGCAGACCCTGCCGTTGATCGAACAGTTGAGAAAACGCCATGTGTTTGACGCGGCGCAGGCGGAGCAATTGCGCCGCTATGCGTTGATCGAAATCATTAAGCGGCGCGCGCTTGATCGCCATGCACTGGAGGATTACTGGCAGAAGATTCCGGCTGACCAGAAACGTGACCCCAAGGTCGCGGCGGCGGCGGCCAAATGTTTCGCCGAATTGGGCGGTGGCGAGCAGGCTTGCCAGGTTATTGAAATGGCGATCGAGCATGAATGGGATTCCGAGCTTGCAGGTTTGTATGCTGATTGCGGCGGCGTGGCGCTGGTGCGGCGTATCGAGCGGGCTGAGAAATGGCTGAAGACCAACCCGCGCGACGGCGTGTTACTGCTCACGCTTGGCCGCTTGTGTGCGCAACAGGAATTGTGGGGCAAGGCGCAAAGTTATCTCGACGCCAGTGTCGCCCTCGAGCCGACGTGGACTGCGCATCTTGCGCTGGCTGAATTGCACGACGGGCTGGGCCACGCCGATGCGGCGCGGCGGCATTCTCGTGCCAGTCTTGATCTGGCCGTTGCGCAGTTAAAGCAGATTTCCGGCGGCCGCCGCCGGGCGCCGCTCTGAGCTGTCTACAGCCTAGGGCGCAGCAGGCGTAAACGCGTCGGAGAAAAACTCGGTTTCCGGTAACCCGCATTGCGCGACGAATTCGCGGTGCGCCGACTCCACCATCGCCGGTACGCCGCAGGCATAGACCTGGCAGCCGCTCATATCGGCGATGTCGTCCATCACCGCCTGATGGACGAACCCGGTGCGGCCTTGCCATTCATCTTCCGGCAGGGGTTCGGAGAGTACTGGCACGTATTTGAAATGATGGTGTTCGCGCGTCCATTGTTCGACCAGCTCGTGCATATAGAGGTCGGCCCGCTTGCGAGCGCCCCAGTAGAGAATCAGCGGGCGCGTGCAATGGCTGTGGAAGGCGTGTTCGAGCATCGCCTTGACCGGCGCGAAACCGGTGCCGCTGGCCAGCAGTATCGCCGGCTTCTCGGTGTTGTCGCGCATGTAAAAGGTGCCCAACGGACCTTCGAAGCGCAGGATGTCGCGCTCTTTCATCGTCGAGAATACGTGGGTCGAAAACGGTCCGCCGTAGTTGCGCATATGCAGCTGCAGGGCGGCGTCGTTATGCGGTGCGTTGGCCATGGAGAAGCTGCGCCGGCTGCCGTCCTTCAGCAGGATGTCGATATATTGACCCGCCAGAAACTGCAGTCGCTCCGCCGCCGGCAGCTTGAGTTCAATGAGCATGATATCGCTGGCGAGGCGTTGCATTTTTTGTACCCGCGCCGGCAGTGTACGAATTTGGATGTCCTTGGTGGCGCCGACTTCGCGGCATTCGATAACGACGTCGCCCAATGGTTGCGCGCGGCAGAACAAGGCGTAGCCCTGGCTCTTTTCCTTTGCGGAGAGTGCGCTGTCCTGGTAGCTGCCGTAATCGACCTCGCCAGAGAGTAATTTGCCTTTGCAGGTGCCGCAGGCGCCGTTACGGCAGCCGTAGGAGATGACGAACCCTTCGCGCAGTGCGCCATCGAGTATGGTTTCGCCCGCGCGGGTGGTGAAGACATGGTTGCTCGGTTTGAGGGTGACCTGGTTTGGCATGGTGGCTGACGGCGGCTGAAGGTTGGTTTCGGTTACAATTTACAGCTATGCGGCGACTACTGATTATCGGTTGCGGTGACGTTGCGCTGCGCGCGTTGCCGCTGTTGCGCAGGCGTTATCGCATTTATGCGCTGACTCACAGTCAGGAGCGTGCGCCGGTCTTGCGTGCGCAAGGCGTGCTGCCCATCGCCGGGAACCTCGACGAGCCGTCTACCTTGCGCGGATTGGCGGGCATTGCACATGATGTTTTGCACTGTGCCCCACCGCCTTCCCATGGTTCTTGCGACTCCCGCACCGCGCACCTGATCGCAGCGCTCGCGAGGGCGAAAAGTCTACCACAGCAGTTGGTTTACATCAGTACAAGCGGTGTCTACGGAGATTGTCATGGCGCATGGGTTGAGGAAACCCAGCCCTTGCGGCCCGAAACAGCGCGCGCCGGACGTCGTGTTGATGCCGAGCACCGTCTGCGCCAGTGGGGCCAGCGTAGCGGCGTCGGTATTTGTGTATTGCGTGCGCCGGGCATTTATTCGGAGTTGCGTCTGCCCTTGAAGCGACTGCGCGAGGGCACGCCTGCGTTGCGCGCAGAGGACGACGCATTTACCAATCATATTCACGCCGACGATCTTGCGCGCATGGCAGTCGCTGCCTTGTCATTCAGCCCGGCGTGCCGCATTTATAACGCCAGCGACGACAGTGTGTTGATGATGGGCGATTATTTTGATCTGGTCGCCGACCGCTTTGGGCTGCCGCGGCCGCCGCGGGTGTCGCGGGCCGAGGCCGGCACACGGATAGCCCCCGCATTGCTTTCGTTCATGAGTGAGTCGCGCCGCCTGTCGAATCAGCGCATCAAGCGTGAGTTGGGTTTTCAATTGTGTTATCCAACGGTGCGTGACGGGATCGCTGCGGTGGCGGGCGGAGCCTAGCGCGGGCCATGGCTGCGATCGTCGTCTTGACCAATGCGCCAGATGGGGTTGTCGCGCGCAGGATTGCCGATGTCCTGATCGAGCGCCGGTTGGCGGCTTGCGTCAACCTGCTTGCGGAGTGTGTTTCCGTATACCGCTGGCAGGGCGCAGTCGAAACCGCCACAGAAGTGCCGATGCTGATCAAGACGCGTAGTGAGCTCTATGCCGAGGTTGAGGCCGCGATCCGCGCCCTGCATCCCTATGAATTGCCCGAAATCATTGCCCTGCCGGTGGAGCGCGGCTGTCCCGATTTCCTCCGCTGGATACATACCCAAACCGTCACCGAACAGGCTGAATAACATGCCCATGCGTACCCTATTGTTTGCCCTGATGATGTTGCTGTCCTGCGTCGTGCGCTGTGAGGCGCAGGATTTACTCGAGCCGGAAAAGGCGTTTCGTTTTTCGGCCCGCTTGCTGGAGCCCGGCAAGATCGAGGTCCGTTATGACATCGCTCCAGGCTATTACCTCTATCGCGATAAATTTAAATTCAGCGCCGAGCCTGCTTCGATTGTTGTTGATGCCTCGCAATTACCGGCCGGCAAGGTCAAAAAGGATGAGTTCTTCGGTGATGTGCAGATTTATCGTGGCACGCTCCTGTTAGCGCTACCGTTCAAAGGTGTAGACCCAGCCGCAGCGGGTTTTTCCCTTAAAGTGGTTTCCCAAGGCTGTGCGGATCTTGGCGTGTGTTACCCGCCGCAGGAGCAGCGCGTAGAAATTAGCCTGAGCGGTGTTTCGAGCGCGGCGAAGACGCCGGGGGCGGGCGCATTCGTGAACGCACCTGCCGACGCCAAGGGGCAGCCGGCGGCGCGCTCCGAGGACGCCCTGATCGCCGAGTTATTTAACGGTGGCATTCTCGCCTTGATCGC
>CAIWNB010000251.1 GCA_903913965.1 uncultured beta proteobacterium | reverse complement strand
TCGACCTGCTCGAGATTTTCTTCGGTGATCAGCGCCTGCAAATCCTCGTCGAAAATTTCACGCTTCTTGTCGGCAAGATCCTTGAAACGTTTGAAGGCCTCATTCAATTTTTCTTCGGTCGGCAGATCAATACCCAATTCGTGCAAACGCGTCTTGAACGCATTACGCCCCGACAACTTGCCCAACGTCAGGCGGTTGTTACTCCAGCCCACCGACTCAGCGCTCATGATCTCGTAGGTCTCGCGATGCTTCAACACGCCATCCTGGTGGATACCCGATTCGTGTGCAAACGCATTGGCACCGACAATCGCCTTGTTCGGCTGCACCGGATAGCCGGTGATACCGGAGACCAGCTTGGAAGCAGGTACTATCTGGGTAGCGTCGATACCGGTTTCGCAAGTAAATACATCCTGCCGTGTGCGCACCGCCATCACTACTTCTTCGAGCGATGCGTTACCGGCGCGTTCGCCAAGGCCGTTGATCGTACATTCGACTTGGCGTGCTCCGTTCATCACGGCGGCAAGCGAATTTGCCACGGCAAGACCGAGGTCATTGTGGCAGTGCACCGACCAGATCGCTTTGTCCGAATTGGGAATACGTTCACGCAAATTACGAATCAACCCGCCAAACTGTTCGGGCAATGTATAGCCGACGGTATCAGGCACGTTGATGGTCGTGGCCCCCGCCTTGATAACCTGTTCGAGAATGCGGCAGAGAAAATCGAGATCCGAGCGGCCAGCATCCTCGGGTGAGAATTCGATGTTGTCCGTGTATTCACGTGCCCACTTGATCGCACGCACCGCCTGATCAATCACCTGCGTCGGCTCCATGCGCAGTTTCTTTTCCATGTGAATCGGGCTCGTCGCGATGAAAGTATGAACCCGGGAGGACACAGCCCCACGCACCGCCTCGCCACAGCGACGCACATCGCGCTCATTGGCACGCGCAAGTCCACAAACAGTACTGTCCTTGATGGCCTCGGCCACCGCCTTGACCGACTCGAAGTCGCCGTCACTGGCCGCGGGAAAGCCCGCCTCGATGACATCGACGTGCATGCGCTCGAGCTGGCGCGCGATACGCAACTTTTCATCTCGCGTCATGGAAGCGCCCGGGCTTTGCTCGCCGTCGCGCATGGTGGTATCAAATATGATTAATTTGTCTTTTTGCATGATGTTCTCCGCTTTGCCTGCAGGTTCGCAGCCATTTTAAGGCACGAACAAACTAATACAGAATCCGGGTCAATCGACACGGGCTAAACAACCAAAAATGTGAGTAGAGTATTTAGCGCGCGACGCGCAGCAGCAGGCCCGCCAGCAGGGTGCCGGCAAGGAGGAAAAACGCATTGGCCTGATTGGAACTCATGTGCATCAATATAAATGGTTTTGACAGCACGCGCAAGCAAAGGACGGCTTCACGCCTGCCGACTGAATCACTTGGGCGTTTGCGCCGGCTGCTGTTCACCGCTCCTGCCGCGCCGACGCAGCAGATCCCAGATCGCGATCACATAGGCAGAAGCACCATAGATCGCAAACACCATGAACAGCATTTCAGGCAGGGTACTCGCCGCCGCAAACAACACCACTACGGCAAGCGCGATAGCAACCACCACCGGGAACGACACACTCTTGCGCGGATTGATGTCTTTGCCACTGTAGAACTTCAGATTGCTCACCATCGTAAGTCCGGCGAACACCGTCAGGCCCCAGGCAATCCATTTCACCTCGGCGCCACGAATCTGGTACTCATCCATCGCCCACACCATACCGGCGACCAGGCAGGCCGCAGCCGGACTGGGCATGCCTTGAAAGAAGCGCTTGTCAGCCACTTCAATCAGGGTGTTAAAGCGCGCCAGACGCAAGGCCGCGCACGCGACATAGATAAACGCTGCGATCCAGCCGAGCTTGGTGGTCAGCCACGGGCCAAGCAGGGGCACGTTCTGCGCGGTTGAAAACTCTTTCAGCGCCCAAACGTACATGACCAGCGCCGGTGCCACGCCAAACGCCACCATATCCGAGAGGCTGTCATATTCGGCGCCAAACGCGCTTTGTGTATGCGTCATGCGCGCAACGCGGCCGTCGAGGCCATCGAAAACGAGTGCGACGAAAATTGCCAGTGCAGCCTGTTCAAAACGACCGTTCATCGCCTGCACAATCGAGAAGAAACCGGCAAAAAGCGCAATCGTCGTCAGCAGATTCGGCAGCCAGTATATGCCGCGGCGCCGGATGCGCCCGCCTTTACCCAGCCATTTTTCAGGACGTTCGTACATGGTTCAGCCGAGTTGTGCGAGTACTGTTTTGGCGGCGTAAACCTTGTCGCCGACGCTCACCTTGGGCACCGCAGACAAGGGCAGATACAGATCAACGCGGGAACCAAAGCGGATAAAACCAAAACGCTGCCCGCGACTGAGCAGGTCGCCGCCCTTTACGTAACAAAGGATGCGTCGCGCAATCAGACCTGCCACTTGCACGCAGGTTATATCGCTGCCGTCCTTCATGCGTATCCAGAGCGCGTTACGCTCATTTTCAACGGACGCCTTTGACAAAGCTGCATTCACAAACTTGCCGGCATGGTACCAAGCCTCGCGCACTTCGCCATCGACCGGGCTGCGGTTTGAATGTACGTTGAATACATTCATGAACACGCTGAACTTGAGTGCATCGCGCTTAAGAAAAGGGTCTTCGGCACGCTCCACGGTCACGACGCGACCGTCTGCCGGCGACAATATTGCCGTAAGGTCTGAGGGAATTTCGCGCGGTGGATCACGAAAGAATTGCAGCACAAAAAGTGCAGCAGTCCAGCACAGCAAAGCCCAGGGCCAGGAGGCCCATACTGAGGTCGCTACGGCAGCAGACAGCGTAACTGCTACAAACAACCAGCCTTCGCGTGCAATGATGGGATGCGGGTAATTTGGCATCGGGTTCCGGTAATCTGAAATCGGGATCCAGGCATCCGGACCGCGAGCCCGGCGGACACGCCAGGCGCGCCGCCAGATTCCCGAACCGTCGTCCCGCGTTTTAGTTCTTTGACTGGTCGACCATCTTGTTTTTCTTGATCCACGGCATCATGTCGCGCAGCTTGTTGCCGACCACTTCGATCTGGTGCTGGCGGCCGATACGGCGCATCGCGTTAAGTTTAGTCGCACTGGTCTGGTTCTCAAGCAGGAACTCCTGAGCGTAAACGCCGGTCTGGATTTCCTTGAGAATTTTGCGCATTTCGTTTTTGGTTTCTTCGGTGATGATACGCGGACCGCGCGTGAAATCGCCGTATTCAGCATTGTTCGAAATTGAATAACGCATGTTGGCGATGCCGCCCTCGTACATCAAGTCGACAATTAATTTGAGCTCATGCAGACATTCAAAGTACGCCATTTCCGGCGCGTAACCAGCCTCAACCAAGGTCTCGAAACCCGCTTGCACAAGAGCGGTGCAACCGCCGCACAGTACCGCCTGCTCGCCGAACAAGTCGGTTTCGGTTTCTTCGATAAAGGTGGTCTCGATCACGCCGGCTTTACCACCGCCGATGGCCGCCGCATAGGACAAGGCAACATCGCGTGCTTTTTTTGAAGAGTTCTGATGTACGGCAATCAGCATTGGCACCCCACCGCCCTGCGCGTAGGTTGCGCGCACCGTATGACCCGGCGCTTTCGGCGCCACCATGACGACGTCAAGGTCAGCGCGCGGCGTGACCAAACCGTAGTGAATATTAAAACCGTGTGCGAAAGCCAGGGTCGCGCCTTTTTTCAGATTGCTTTCGACGTCGTTTTTGTAGACACCGGCAATATGTTCGTCAGGCATCAACATGACGATGAAGTCGGCACCACGCACCGCTTCGCCAACTTCCTTTACCGGCAGGCCGGCATTTTTTGCCTTGTTCCATGAAGCCCCGCCTTTGCGCAGGCCGACCGTGACCTTGACGCCGGATTCGTGGAGGTTCAGCGCATGGGCATGGCCTTGCGAGCCGTAACCAACGATACAAACTTTTTTCGCCTTGATCAGGGAGAGATCGGCGTCTTTATCGTAATAAACTTTCATGTTTTCCTCTTTCAAGACGTGAATATAGTGGTTAAACGGAGAACGACACTACAAAAAACCCGTTCTCCGCCAAAATTGACTTGCTAGACTTTCAGAATGCGATCGCCACGACCAATGCCGGAAGCACCGGTGCGCACTGTCTCGAGTATGGCGGTTGGATCAATCGCCTTCAAAAAGGCGTCGAGCTTGGCCCCCGTGCCGGTCAGCTCGATGGTGTAATCCTTGTCCGTCACATCGATGATACGGCCGCGGAATATGTCTACCATACGTTTCATCTCTTCACGGTCCTTGCCGATGGCACGCACCTTGACCAGCATCAGCTCGCGCTCGATGTGTTCACCATCCGACAAATCAACCACCTTGACCGCCTCGATCAGCTTGTTCAGCTGCTTGGTGATTTGTTCAATCACCTCATCCGACCCCGAAGTGACTATGGTCATGCGTGACAATGAGGCGTCTTCGGTGGGTGCCACGGTCAGCGATTCAATGTTGTAACCCCTCGCGGAGAACAACCCTGCAACTCGCGAAAGCGCACCAGCTTCGTTTTCCAGCAATACTGAAATGATATGTCTCATGTATCGTTCTTTACACCAGTATCATTTCCGACAGCCCTTTGCCGCCGGGTACCATCGGAAAGACGTTTTCGGTCTGATCCGTGATGAAGTCAAGGAATACGAGATCCTTCTTGCGGGCAAACGCCTCTTTAATCGCGCCCTCGACATCGCCCGGCTTTTCAACACGAATGCCGACATGACCATACGCTTCGGCCAGCCGCACAAAATCCGGCAGCGCGTTCATGTATGACTCTGCATAGCGGTTACCGTGAAAGAACTCCTGCCATTGACGAACCATGCCCATGTAGCGGTTATTCAGACAAAGTATCTTGACCGGCAGATGGTACTGCTTGCAGGTTGACAGTTCCTGTATGCACATCTGAATACTGGCTTCGCCAGTAACACAGGCGACGGGCGACTTAGGATGCGCCATCTGCACACCGACCGCAGAGGGCAAGCCGAAACCCATCGTGCCCAGACCGCCCGAGTTGATCCAGCGGCGCGGCTTCGTAAACTTGTAAAACTGCGCAGCCCACATCTGGTGCTGACCGACATCAGACGTGACAAACGCGTCGCCCTTGGTGATCTCCCACAGCTTTTCGATCACATACTGGGGCTTGATGATCTTCGACGCACGGTCATATTTTAGGCAATCACGTTCGCGCCAGAGGTCAATTTGGGACCACCACGCTTTCAACGCCTCGGCGTCACGCTTTTCCTTCGCCGATTGCACCTGCTTGATCATTTCCTGCAGCACTTCACGCACGTTACCGACAATCGGCACGTCCACCTTCACGCGCTTTGAAATCGACGAAGGGTCGATATCAATATGGATAATGGTGCGCGACTTTTCGAAAAAATTCTCCGGGTTGCCGATCACCCGGTCATCAAAACGGGCGCCCACTGCGAGCAGCACGTCACAATTTTGCATTGCCATATTGGCTTCATAGGTGCCGTGCATGCCTAACATTCCGACAAACTGGCGGTCAGTTGCAGGATAAGAGCCCAACCCCATCAGCGTGTTGGTGCAGGGAAAACCAAGCATCTTGGTCAGCTGCGTCAATTCCGCCGAAGCGTTGCCCAATATAGTGCCGCCCCCCACATAAATCATCGGCCGCTTGGCGCGTGACAGCAGCTGGATCGCTTTTTTGATCTGCCCCACATGCCCTTTAAGCACTGGATTGTATGAGCGCATGCTGACGGTTTTCGGGTAAACAAACTCGGTTGTATGCGAAGTGACATCCTTCGGTATATCAACCACGACCGGACCCGGACGTCCTGTGCGCGCGATGTAAAAGGCCTTCTTCATGGTCAACGCGAGATCTTTCACGTCCTTGACCAGAAAGTTATGCTTCACGCAAGGGCGCGTAATTCCAACCGTATCGCATTCCTGAAAGGCGTCCTGCCCGATAGCGTGCGTCGGCACCTGACCGGTGATAATCACCAGCGGAATCGAATCCATATAAGCGGTCGCAATGCCGGTTACCGCGTTGGTCACGCCGGGCCCCGAGGTCACCAGCGCAACACCAACCTTGTCGGTTGAGCGCGCATAACCATCCGCCGCATGGACGGCCCCCTGCTCATGACGCACGAGCACGTGCTTTACCTTATCCTGTTTGGACAATTCGTCGTAAATAAACAGCACCGAACCGCCGGGATAGCCGAAAACGTGCTCGACCCCCTCTTCCTGCAGGCACCGTATCGTAATCTCTGCGCCACTGAGTTCCATATAAACCTTGCCGATTTCCGAGAAATGCAAAGAACCGGTGAAGATACCTGTGACGGGCGCTTTGGTCAAGCTAAGAGCCTGATTAAACAGCATGATCATCTTGGCTATCCGGCAAAGATGCGCAAGCTCTTGCACGACCAAGCTAATTTGTTAAGATGCCGCGCTGATACCGGCGACAAGACCGAGGTGGTAAACGGCAATTCGCGCCGAGCGTTATTCACTGAATCATGCAGGGCTGCCAAAAGTCTGTGAGCAGACTTTTGGCAGCTAAACTCAATCAACGAGGCAGACTTCACTGGCTACCCGCAAGGAACTCTCGGACTTTCTGGCCTCTGTTGAACGCCGCGCGTTCAAGCAGATGTGCTTTGCTGTACGCGACGAGCAGTTCGCACTCGATATCGTTCAGGACTCGATGATGAAACTCGCCGAAAAATACTCGGCGCGTCCTGACACCGAACTACCCATGCTGTTCCAGCGCATCCTGCAAAACACGATGCGCGACCATTTTCGGCGGCAAAAAGTCCGCAACCTCTGGACAACACAGGTTTCATCACTTTCGGGCGCGGATGATGGCGATGACCACGACCCGCTAGAAAGTTTGGCGGCTGCGGCGGATGCGAACCCTCAGGAAGCGCCATCCGATCAACTGCAGCAAGCGCAAACACTTGAAATTATTGAAAAAGCCATAAGAAAACTACCGGAACGTCAACGCCAAGCCTTTCTGCTGCGTTACTGGGAGGAACTAGACGTGTCGGAAGCGGCAGCAGCAATGGGCTGCTCGGAGGGAAGCGTTAAAACGCACTGCTCCAGAGCGGTGCATTCTCTTTCCGGCTTTTTGAAAGAAAAAGGAATTTCGTTATGAATGAACAGGAACTGGCCAAACAAATCGTCCAGCACCTGGATCGGGACCTCGATCGGATCAAGCAGGGATCACTCTATCAGCTACAGTCAGCCCGGCTGGCTGCGCTTGAGCACTATCGTGAAGTCCCGCGGCAATCCTTTGCGCTGGCTTGGGCTGGAGACATTGCTTTCCGCATCACTCATAGCCCCCACTTTAACCTGCGCAATCTGGTTGCCGCCGGCATGCTCGTTATCGGTATGGTTGGGGTTACTTACTGGCAGGTTGTGATCAAGTCCTACGACATTGCAGAAATCGACGCCAACCTGCTGTCAGGGGAACTCCCGATCAGCGCTTATTTGGACAGTGGTTTTGAAGCATGGCTAAAACGTTCTTCGCAATAATCATCTTTTATGGCTTGCTCGGAACAGCTTTTGGAGCGGCGATTCCCGCGCCACAAAAGCCGGCGAGACCGGACTGGGTCGAATTAAAACCCGCCCAGCAGGAAGCGCTCGCCCCGCTCAAAGAGCATTGGGCCGAACTGGACACTACGCGCCGGCAAAAATGGGTCAAGGTCGCCAATAGTTATCCGAAGTTGAAACCAGATGAACAGTTACGACTGCAGGAACGGATGCGTGACTGGGTTCGGCTGTCGTCCGAAGAACG
>CAIWNB010000250.1 GCA_903913965.1 uncultured beta proteobacterium | reverse complement strand
CCGTTGATGGACGGCATGAACGTCGTCGGCGACTTGTTTGGCGCCGGCAAAATGTTTTTGCCGCAGGTGGTGAAGAGTGCGCGCGTCATGAAGCAGGCGGTGGCGCATTTGATCCCTTATATCGAGGCGGAGAAGGCGCGCCTGGGCGACTTGAAGCCCAAAGGCAAAATCCTTATTGCCACGGTCAAGGGCGATGTGCACGACATCGGCAAGAACATCGTCTCGGTCGTCCTCCAGTGCAACAACTATGAAGTCGTCAACATGGGCGTGATGGTGCCCTGCCAGAAGATACTCGACACCGCGATCGCCGAGCAGGTCGACATCATCGGCCTCTCGGGCCTGATCACGCCGTCGCTCGAAGAGATGGCCAACGTTGCGCGCGAAATGCAGCGCCAGGGTTTCACCATGCCACTGTTAATCGGTGGTGCCACCACATCGCGCACGCATACCGCGGTGAAGATCGCGCCCGGCTATACCAACGGGCCGACGGTCTGGGTGCCGGACGCCTCGCGGAGCGTCAGCGTGTGTAGCAATCTGCTGGCCGAAGAGCCGGACGCGCGCGGCAAATATCTCGACGAGCTGCGCGTCGAATACGACAAGACGCGCGCCCAGCACGCAGGTAAAAAAGGCCCCGAATTAATTCCGTTGGCGGAAGCGCGTGCCAATGCCTTCAAGACCGACTGGTCGGCGCAAGTGCCGGTGCCGCCGGCGTTTGTTGGCGTCAAGCAGTTGAAAAATTACGATCTCGCTGAGATTGCCGCGCAGATCGACTGGTCGCCATTCTTCCAGACCTGGGATCTCGCCGGTTCCTATCCGAAGATCCTCGAAGACGCGGTGGTTGGGGTTGAGGCGAAGAAGGTGTTTGCCGACGCGCAGGCGATGCTGAAGAAAATCGTCGAAGGCCGCTGGCTGCAGGCCAACGGCGTGTTTGCGATTTATCCGGCCAACAGCCGCGGTGACGATATCGAACTCTATGCCAACGAAAGGCGCGAGACCGTCATCATGACCTGGCACGGCTTGCGCCAGCAGAACAAAAAGCCGACCGGCAATCCGAACCTCTGCCTGTCGGATTTCGTCGCGCCGCGCGATTCAGGGGTGAAGGATTATCTCGGCGCGTTCGCGGTGACCGCCGGCTTGGGTGTCGACAAACGCGTCAAGGCGTTTGAAGAAAAGCACGACGACTACAGCGCGATCATGCTCAAAGCGCTCGCCGATCGTATGGCTGAGGCCTTCGCCGAGCTGCTGCACAAGCGCGTGCGGCGCGAACTCTGGGCCTATGCCAAAGACGAAACGCTGTCGAACGACGAGATGATCGCGGAAAAATACCGCGGCATCCGTCCGGCTCCCGGCTATCCAGCCTGCCCCGACCACACCGAAAAAGCCGCGCTGTTTGATTTGTTGCGCGCGCCCTCGGTGGGGATCGATTTGACGGAAAGTTTTGCCATGATGCCGGCCTCGTCGGTGAGCGGTTTTTATCTCGCCCATCCGCAGGCGCAGTATTTCGCTGTTGGCAAAATTGGCCGCGATCAAGTTGAGGACAGCGCCGCCCGCAAGGGCATGACAGTGGTTGATGCCGAACGCTGGCTGGCGCCCAACCTTGGCTACGAGCCGTCCTGATTGCCCCTTCGTTTGATCAATGCCGCTTGATGACTGCCGCCTGATGAATACGTTTCCCGCCGCCGATCGTTATCTCGCGCTCGCTGCGCGCGGGCGCAACGACTGGTGGCGCTATGTGCTCGGCGTCGCCACCGTCGTGGTGTTCTTCGAGCTGCTGGGGTTCGCGCCGTGGTGGCTGATGATGCAATACAGCGACTTCGGCACGCTGGAGCAGTTCTTTGCGCTGAACGCGGGTGAGTTGATTGGCCTGGTCGGTCTGGCCGTTGCGGTGGTGGCGGTGCATCGCCGCGGCATGCGCAGTCTGGTCACGCCGTATGCACGCATCGACTGGCGGCGCGTGTTGACCGGTGCGGCGGTGTGGGCGGGGTTTGCACTGCTCTGCAGTGTTTTCGAAGCCTGGCTGTTTCCCGGACGCTATCGTTTCATGTTCGACCCGCAGCTCTTTTTTGCCTCGGCCGCGATGGCGCTCTTGTTGACGCCGCTGCAAACCGCCACCGAGGAGTTGTTGTTCCGTGGCTATGTGATGCAAGGCCTCGGCCTGTTTTGCCGGCGGCCGTGGTTGTTAATCGTGGCTAGTGCCGCGCTGTTTACCCTGCCGCATGCGGGTAACCCCGAGGTGGACGCTGCGCCGTGGCTGGTGCTGCCGCAATATTTCATCATCGGCGTTTTACTGGCGGCGGTGACTTTGAAAGACGGCCGTCTTGAACTGGCCATCGGCATCCACGCCGCCAACAATCTGTTCACCGGCATCGTCGCCAACATCGAGCCTTCGGTGATTAGCAGCAATGCGATTTTTACCTCTGAGTTCGATCCGCTGTACGCCCTGCTTGCACTGGCGGTGGCGAGCGTGGCGACCTGGGCGGTATTGTTTCCGCCGCAGCAGCGGGGGTTTTCTGCGCAGGAACTCGCACAGTTTGAAAACGACGGTTATGTGGTGGTGCGTGGCCTGGCCAATGCAGAGACCTGTGCGGTGATACTGGCTGACGCGCAGCGTGATCTTGCCGCAGGTGTTGCGCCGTTGGAATACGAGGCCGAGACCGGTTATCCGGGCGCACCCGTATCGCTCGAGGTGCCCGGGGGGCGCACGGTGCGCCGGTTGTTGCAGGCGTATGCGAGGAGCGCGGCAATCGCCGACTGGTTGATCGCGCCGCCCTTGGCGTTGCGCTTGCGTCAATTGTTGGGGCCACGCGTGGCGATGTCGCAGTCGCACCACAACTGTGTGATGACGAAAAATCCCGGTTATAGCAGTGAGACGCACTGGCATCAGGACATCCGCTACTGGTCTTTTGCGCAGACCGAGCTGGTCTCGGTGTGGACGGCGCTCGGTCGTGAACACGCGGGCAACGGTTGTCTGCGCGTGCTGCCGGCGTCGCATCGCATGGCGTTTGCACCCGAGCAATACGACAGCGACTTGTTTCTGCGGCCTGAACATCCGGCGAACCGTGACTTGATCGAGACGCAGCAGAGTGTCGAACTCGAGTGTGGCGACGTCTTGTTCTTTCACGGCCGCCTGTTGCACGCCGCCGGCGATAATCGCGGTGACGCAACCAAGTATTCTCTGGTGGCGACGTATCACGCAGCGGACAACCGGCCGTTACCGGGCACGCGCTCGGCATCGCGGCCTGACATTCCGTTTTAGGTGGCGTGGGGCGTGTGGCGGCGGCGTTACAATGCCGTCTTTTGCGCGTGACATTCGCTTTGGTTATGCGTCTCTGGTGATTGCTGCGCCCAACACTTCAATGCACATACATATCCTCGGCATCTGCGGTACTTTCATGGGCGGCATCGCGGCAATCGCCAAAGCCGCCGGCCATACCGTCACCGGTTGCGACGCCAATGTCTATCCGCCGATGAGCACGCAGCTCGAGGCGCAGGGCATACGCTTGATCGAAGGTTTCGATGCCGCGCAGATCGATCTCGCCCCTGACGTTTATGTCATCGGCAACGTCGTTACCCGCGGCAATCCGCTGATGGAGGAAATTCTCAATCGCGGCCTGCCGTATATCTCGGGGCCGCAATGGTTGGCGGAAAACGTCTTGCGCGGCCGCTGGGTGCTGGCGGTGGCGGGCACGCATGGCAAAACCACGACGACTTCCATGCTGGCGTGGATCCTCGAATACGCAGGGCTGGCGCCTGGATTTTTGATCGGTGGCGTGCCGGAGAATTTCGGCGTCTCGGCGAGGCTGCCTGGCGCTCCCCCCAACCCAACCTTCCCCCATAAGGGGGGAAGGGTTGCCCCGGTGGCTCGTAATGATGGCGGCGGCAAAAATGACGACGGCGGCGGCCACAAGAATTCCCTCCCCCTTGATGGAGGAGGGCCAGGGTGGGGGTGTGAAGACACGTCACCTTTTTTCGTCATCGAAGCCGATGAATACGACACCGCCTTCTTCGACAAGCGTTCCAAGTTCGTGCATTACGCGCCGCGCACCGCGGTGCTGAATAACCTTGAGTTCGACCACGCCGATATTTTTGCCGACGTGGCGGCGATCGAAACCCAGTTCCATCATCTG
>CAIWNB010000249.1 GCA_903913965.1 uncultured beta proteobacterium | reverse complement strand
CTCAATCTCTGCACCAACGCCTGGCACGCCATGGCCGATAACAAAGGCAGTATCTGTCTGAGCGTGGATAGCGTCGAACTCACGCGAGCCAGTACACGCCGCGGCATCACCCTGCAACCCGGGCGTTATGTGCGCATTGCAGTCGAAGACGATGGCAGCGGCATGGATGCGGCGACTCAAGAGCGCATCTTCGAACCGTTTTTCACCACCAAACCGGTCGGACAAGGCACCGGTCTCGGCCTTGCCGTGGTGCACGGCATCATTCGTTCACACCATGGATTCATCAATCTGAAAAGCGCGCCGGGACAGGGCAGCACGTTCGAAATTTTCATCCCGGAGGCGCTTGCCGCAGTGACGGCGCCCGCACAACTTGCCGCGCCCGGCGCCAGCGCCATCACCGGCAGCGACCAGCACATCGCCTACATTGATGATGACGAGGCGATGGTTTTTCTGGTCAAGCGTCTGCTAACGCGGCGCGGCTTTCGCGTCTCCACCTTTGACTCCGGTGCAGCCGCCCTGACCGCCGTGCGCGCCGCGCCTGACAACTACGATCTGGTGGTCACCGACTACAACATGCCGCAGGAGTCGGGGCTGGATGTGGCGCGCGAACTGCATGATATCCGCGCCGCGCTGCCGGTGATGCTGATTTCAGGCTATATCACCGACGAAACCCGCAACAATGCCGAGGCCCTCGGCATACGCTATCTGGTCGAAAAGCAAAACTCGATCGAGTTGCTGGTGGATGCCATCGTCGCCGCGCTGCGCCCGTAAGATCCGTCGGATACGCACACCACCTGCCCGCAGCTTAATCGATCCGTATCCCCGCGGTCTTGATGACCTGCGCCCACTTCGCCGTTTCACGTTTGAGAAAGTCGCCGAACTGTGCCGGCGTAGTGCCCGCCACCTCGACACCTTCGGTGGCCAGACGCTCGCGCGTTTCAGTCGCATTAAGACTTTTAACAATAGTGCGATTGAGCGTCGAGACCACCGACATCGGCACCGCAGCAGGCGCCATCACCCCCCACCATGCGATGGACTCATAACCGGGCAAACCCGATTCATCAATCGTCGGTAGATCGGGCAGCGCAGCCGCGCGTTTGAGCGTGGTCACCGCCAACGCACGCAAGCGTTTGGCGCGGATCTGCGTCAACACCGAAGGCACCGAGACGAGAATGTAATCGGCACGACCTGCCATCACATCGATCACCGCCGCCCCCGCGCCTTTATAGGCGACGTGCACCACAGGCAGACGCGCAGCGATACGAAATAATTCGCCCGACAGATGCGGGATGGTGCCGATGCCGGACGACGCGTAATTCAGGGTGTCGGGCTTGCTGCGTGCCAGCGCCATCAGTTGTTGCACATTGTTGGCCTGCACCGCCGGATGCACCGTCAGCACGTTGGCACCAGCGGCAATCAGCGTCACCGGTGCGAGCTCTTTTTGCGGATCGTAGGGCAGGCTTGAATACAAGGCCGGATTGATCACCACCGGCCCCGGGCTGGTCACCAACAGCGTATGGCCGTCGGCCACCGCGTGCGCAACGATCTCGGCGGCGACATTGCCGCCGGCACCGCTACGGTTATCCACCACCACCGCCTGGCCCAGACTCTCGGTGAGTTTTTGCGCCACCGCACGTGCCGCACCGTCGGCACCACCGCCGGGCGGAAAACCGACCACCAGGCGCAGCGGGCGCGACGGAAATTCCTGCGCGGACACCAGCGCGGCACACAGGCACAGGGACCATCCCGCCGCAGCGCCCGCGTAACTCCTTTGCTTAACCAACGCGGTCAAGACCGGCGCGGGTACTGCAGCGCCATGATCTGTGCGCCATCCGGGCCGGCACTAAAGCTGACGGCCTGCTCATCGGGCGTGAT
>CAIWNB010000248.1 GCA_903913965.1 uncultured beta proteobacterium | reverse complement strand
CTTTAGCGGCGCTGCGGCCAGGAAAAACGCCCAGCGCCTGGACGAAGATTACGTCACCAACGCCCGCGCCATTGCCGCGCGGCGTATGGCGCTGTCAGGTCATCGACTGGCGGAAGTTCTGAGCCACGTGCTGCAGTGAGTCAGACCGTCAACCACTGGCGCAAAGCGCGCACATTGCGCAGTTTTTCAATATTCCAGATCGCGTCTATCAATTCGCGCGCGCGGCGCTTGCCGACGATCGGCGCGCACAGCAGAAAACATTTCTCATCGACCTCGGCGCGCGTCATCGGATTGGCCGGCGTGCCGCGCACGTCGGGTGTGTGATGACGCAGCTTGCGTCCGTCGCGCAATGTGATTTCCACAATGCCGCTGCGCCGCGGCAGCGCCTTCTGCATCTCGTCGTCGCCGCGCAATTCGACGCGGCGGCGTAACTCCATCACTTTTGGCTCGTTCATGCGCGCGCGATCGTGCGCAGCCTCCAGTGTGGCGGTGCCGTCAAGCAGCATCACCGACATCATGTATTGCATATTGATATCGGGCATGCTGCGGTTGTCGAAGGTTTTGGCGCCGCGGTGCGAAAGCAGCACCAACACCTTCTCGACATCCTCCGCCTTGAACGGGTGGTTCTTGATCAAATATGACATCGAATCGAGCGGCGCCTGAATGCCGCTGCCGACCGTCCAGCGTTTGATGTTGGTATTGACGACCTCATAGGTTTCTCCCAGCCCGCGCAGCAACTGCTCGGGTTTGCTATTCGGCCCAAAGGCAAAAAACAGATTGCGCTCGCCGCTGAACACATCATCGATACCGGTCATGCCGCTGGCAACCATGGCCGCAGCAGTAACCCCGTTACGCGCCGGCATGCCACCGAACAGAAAAGCCTTCTCGACATGTTCAAGATCACGCGCGTAATTGGACAGCCCCGAGGCCTGTTGTGCCGTATAAGAAAGCACATGCCGCACCTGCGTTTCGGACAAGCCTGCAATCGCGGCAGCCGCCGCAGCCGCCCCGAACGAGGTACCGATGGCATGGGTATCGCGCCCGGCCGCGGCCATCTCGAAACCGCCGAGCGCCAGTGAAGCACGCGGACTGATATCGTAGCCGAGCACCATCGCGCGCAGCAACGTCATGCCGTCGCACTGCTGGCGCTCGGCCATCGCCAATGCCGCCGGTACGATCGCGCAGCCCGGATGAGTGAGCGACCCCTCATGCGAATCGTCGGTTTCGTCCGAATGCGCAAGCATGCCGTTGATGAGCGCCGCATTAGCCAATGAAGTTACGATGCGCGAACCGGCCACACAGGCTTCGGGGGTGCCACCGAGCGTCTTCGCATACGCCAGCGCTGTGCGACCGGGATGCAGGTGACTGCCGGACAACATCGCCGACAGCGTGTCGATCAAATGATGCTTGCCAGCCTCGACTACAGCCTCGGGCAAGGGATTCTTCAGCGCATGCGCGATATGCAGGGACACGCGCCGCATCAACGGCGACACCGGCATTGCAGCAGCACCGCCCTCCGCCGCCCGCGCCAGCGGCCCGATTGCCGCAAGACACGCGCCGGCACCGGTAGATTGCAGCCATGCGCGTCGCGATTGTTGAAGATTCGATGTAGTCATGACCGCCCCGATTATTTTTCTGAACTGCAAACGATCACTGATGCGCGAACATGCGGCAACCGGCCACCGGTAACCGCGCGCGCATCACCGTTCCGCTCGCCGATTCGGTGATATACAAATCGCGCCGGCCCGCACCGCCATAAGCGATGTTGGTATTGATATCGCCGGCGCAGGTTTCCACGCGCAGCAAAGGCACGCCTTTTTTATCGAACAGCCACACATTGCCGCTACGCGCGTGGGCTACCGCGAGATTGCCTTCGACATCCATCGCCAGACCATCCGGCCCGCTCGGGCCATAGAGTTGGAAGAACACGCCGACCTTGGTCAGGCTGCCATCGCTCATCAGCGGACCGCGCCAAATGCAGTTACCACGCGTCACCGCGATGAAGAGCGCCTTGCCGTCGGCACTCATCACTAGGCCGTTGGGGCTGGGCACCGTATTGATCAGGCAGTCGAGTTTGCCGCCCGCCGCCAAACGGTAAACCCGTCCGCTCGGATCATGTAACCCGGTCTGCCCCTGATCGGTGAAATACAGGTCGCCGTTATCGGCAAAAAACAAATCATTGACGCCCTTGAAGCTCTCCGAGTGGCGCCGCGCCAGAAACGGTTCGATGTTCCCGCTCGCCGCATCGAGCACCATGATGCCGTGCCGGTAGTCGGTGATAAAGATGCGCCCGTCCTGATGAATCTTCAGACCGTTGGGTTCGCCGTCGTATTCCGTCACCAGTGTCCACTCGCCCGCAGGCGAAATACGAAACACGCGACCGAAGGGAATGTCGGTGACATACAAATTGCCGGCGCGATCAAATGATGGCCCTTCGAGGAAAGAATCAATGTCGGCGCCACCGCTGTTCGCTTCAACCCAGGGCGTCACCACCCCACGTTTGCGAAAATGATCGGGCATCCGCGAGAACACTTCCGACTTAATGACCGGCACGTCCAATCCAAACATCATTCATCCTCCACCATTCACGGAATACAAGCACGGGTCACACAATTGCCGGTAGCATAGCGAACTTGTTCAACGCATGCAGGAGTCACGCCATGAAACTGGCTATCCCCGGTTGGGACGTTCCCACCCTCGCTGTTGCCGGCAGCGACGAGCGCATCGCCGTGCGCCGCGTTTTCTGCATGGGCCTCAACTACCACGATCACAAAAAAGAAATGGGCATCACCACCGACGTGCCGCCCTTCGTTTTCACCAAGGCCACGCCGCACGCCGTCGGTTGCGAAGCCGACCGCGTCACCGATATCCAATATCCGGCCAAGACCATCAACTATCAGTGGGAATGCGAACTCACGGCCATCATCGGCAAGACCTGCGCCAACGTCAGCGCCGCCGATGCCAACCACTATATCTGGGGCTACGCCGTCGGCCTCGACATGACGCGCCGCGATCTGCAACTCTGGTGCAAAGACAGCGCTTTGCCGTGGGAAATCGGCAAAGATGTTGAACAATCGGGCCCGGTCGGCGCCGTGGTGCCCGCGTCCAAGATGGGCCATCCGAGCAGCGGCGCGCTGTGGCTCACCTGCAACGGCGTGACCAAACAAAAATCGGATATCGGTCAAATGATTCTCGACACGCCACACATCGTCGAGTGGCTGTCTGCGTATTACACGCTCGAACCAGGCGACGTCATCATGACCGGCACACCGGGCGGCATCGGGCCGGTAAAGGTTGGCGACTTCGTTGAGGCGGGCATCGGCGACCTGCCGGTCTTAAAAGTGCGCATCACCGCCTGAGGCCCATACGAGAGCAGACGGCGGCGGGTTGCACAACATCCGCCCCCGTCAGTCGATGTCAGTCAATTTTGGCGCCCGACTCCTTGACCACCTTCGACCATTTCGCAATATCGTCGCGAACGAATTTACCGAAATCATCGGGCGTCATCGGTTGCGGTTCGGCACCAAGGCCAGCCAGGCGCTCCTTGACGTCGGCCAGGGCGAGTACGGTGACGATGTCAGCGTTGATCTTTGCAATAATTTCTTTCGGCAGCGCGGGTGGCGCAAACACGCCGTACCAGGAATTCACCTCATAGCCGGGCAAACCGGTTTCCGCCACCGTCGGCGCCTGCGGCAACAGCGGTGAGCGTTTCGCACTCGTCACTGCGATCACCCGCAAGCGGCCCGACTTCACATACGGCATCGCCGGCGGCAGGCCCATGGAGGCGAGCTGCACCTGTCCCGCCAAGAGATCGCTAACCATCTGCCCCGAGCCGCCCTTGTACGGAATATGCGTCATATCGACCTTCGCCATGGTCTTGAACATTTCCATCGACAAATGATTCGGCGAGCCGTTGCCGGCAGAACCGAAATTAATCTGCCCCGGACGCGATCGTGCCAACGCGATCAGATCCTTCACCGACTTTACCGGCACCGACGGATGCACCGCAATCAAACTCGGAAACGCTGCGATCGATGTGATCGGCGCCACATCGCGCGCCAGATCGTAGCGCAGGTTATTAAACAAACTCATGTTGATAGCATGCGGAGAACCCGCCACCAGCAAGGTATAACCGTCAGGGGCGACTGATTTCGCCACATACTCGGCGCCGATATTGCCGCTCGCCCCGACACGATTGTCGACAATGACGATCTGCCCCCAGCGTTCATACAGTTTCTGACTGACGATGCGAGCCAGCACATCAGTCGCACCGCCCGGCGCAAACGGCACGATCATACGCACCGTCTTGGCGGGATATTCCTGAGCCTGTACCGTGGTGGCGCCAACCACTAAAACCAGCGCCGCGCATTGAATTGTCTTCATCACGCCTCCTCTCGTTTTTTTGTGTGTCCGACCATTCTGCCGCATGCAGGCCAAATAGACCAACGACTGCGTCAAACCCGGCGTTGGCCACACTCATGACATGACCCGCTGCGGTAGAATGACACGCACATTACCGGAGGAGACCGCATGAGCAGCAATCCGCAACTCGCACGCAACGTCACCCGCCTCGGCCACCTTGATTTGCCGGGTTCAGGCCAGGTTTACGTTCATGACAACTACGCCTACCTCGGCCACCTGCCAAACAAGGCGGGGCTTGGCACCAGCATCATCGACGTCTCCGACCCGCGCAAACCAAAAGTGGTGTCGCAGATCAATCTCGAAGACCCGACCTCGCACAGCCACAAGGCGCGCGTCATCGGCGACCTCATGATCACCAACAGCGAACGCAACATGACCAAGATCGGCCGCAAAGCCGACGAGCTGCCGGGCCTGCGCACACGATTGAAAGCCGAGCTTGGCCGCGACCCCAATCACTCGGAACTCGCCGACCGGCTGGGTGTTAGTGCTGCGGATATTCCGGCGGTCGAAGAAGCCGAAAGAAATCCGTATGACAAAGGCGGCTTCAAGCTGTGGGACGTTTCCGATAAATCCAAACCGAAACTGATTTCGTTTCAGAAAACCCATGGCATCGGTGTGCACCGCTTCGACATGGACGAGAATTACGCCTACATCTCGACCGAGATGCCCGGCTTCATCGGCAACATCCTCGTCATCTACGACATCCGCAATCCGGCCAAGCCGCAGGAAGTGTCGAAATGGTGGATGCCGGGTCAGAAGGAAGGCGAGCACAAATCATGGCCGGGCCGTCAATACCGCCTGCACCACGCGCTGCGTTCGGGTGATCGTTTGTTCGCCGGCTGCTGGCATGGTGGCGTGCGCATGATCGATGTCTCCGACATTACCAAGCCGACCACCATCGGCGAATACAACTACCACCCGCCGTTCCCGGAACCCAGCCACACCTTCATGGACGTGCCCTTCGAAGTCGCCGGCCGTCGCATCGCACTGGCGATTGATGAAGAAGATCACGCGCACGATGGCGCCGAGATGGAGCGCCGCCGTGGCCGTCCGCATGGCTGCCTGTGGGTGTTCGACATCACAGACCCGAAGAAAATGTTCCCGCTGTCGATCTTCGAAGTCAGCGAACTCGACTCGCCTTACAGCCGCGCCGCGCCCGGCCGCTTCGGTGCGCACCAGTTCCATGAGCGCATGGATGACACGCTGGTCTACTGCGCATGGTTCGCAGGCGGCCTCAGGATCGTTGACATCGCTGACCCGACCGCACCGCAGGAAGTCGGTCACTACATCCCCGAGCCGCTGCACGGACAGGCGGGTCCACAAACCAACGACATCGACGTCGACAAGCGCGGCATCATCTACGTAGTTGACCGCGGCCCGGGATTCAACATCCTGGAATTCAATCGCAAATAACGATACGTTTGACCTTCAATAAAAAACGCGGGCCTATGCCCGCGTTTTTTATTGCCCCACGCCCAGAAAAACGGGATTACAAAAGCCAGCGATACAACCGCAAACCCCTAACCCGGAAGAAGCGCAGCGTATGCCGGGAATACAGCTAATCAATATGCACGTTGGCGTCCTTCACCACCTTCGCCCACTTCGGAATTTCGCGCGCAATGTGGTCGGCGAAGTCTTTCGGCGTGCCGCCGACGATTTCGGCCCCCAGACCGGCGAGCTTCTCGCGAACATCGGGCAACTGCAGCGCGCGGTTCATTTCGGCATTCAGTTTATTGATGACCGCCGCTGGCGTGCCGGCGGTGGTCAACACACCGTGCCAGGTCGTCGCCTCAAATCCGGGCACCCCGGCTTCCGCGATGGTGGGTATGTCTTTCACCGCGCTGACGCGTTTGGCCGTGGTCACACCGAGCGCGCGCAGCTTCCCCGACTGAATATGCTGCATCACCGACAGCGAAGTCGCAAACATCATGTGGGTGTGCCCAGCCATCAAATCGACCAACCCCGGCGCCGCGCTCTTGTAGGCAATCGCCTCAATCGAGGTGTTGGTCATGCTCTTGAACAGTTCTGCGGCGAGGTGCGCATTGGCACCGATCCCTGAATGCGCATAGTTCAACTGGCCCGGCCGCGCTTTCGCCATAGCAATCAGTTCCTTAATGTTTTTCACTGGCAGCGTCGGATGCACAACAAGGATATTGGGTTGCGTCGCCACCAACACAATGGGCGCAAAATCCTTGATCGGATCGAAGGGCATTTTCTTGTACAGGCTCGGGTTAGCACCAAAGGTCGCATTGTTGCCGGTGACCAGCGTATAGCCATCGGGCGCTGTCTTCGCAGCCACCTCGGTACCGATATTACCGCCTGCACCGGCACGGTTTTCCACCACCACCGGCTGACCAAAGGTCTCGGACATTTTCTGGCCGAGCAGACGCGCCAGGATGTCGGTCGGCCCGCCGGGCAAATTGGGCGCGATAAAGCGGATCACCTTTACCGGGTATTCCTGCGCCATCACTGGCAACGCTGCCGGCAGCATCACCATCGCCAGAACCATTCCTTGCGCCGCGTTCTTCGAATTCAACATGCTGTGCTCCTCCATTGCGACGATCGCCGCGTGAATGCAGTCTAACAAACAGCCACGATGACGGCCATCGACCCGCGCAACGATCCTGCATCGCGATGTGTATACTCGAAAGCAACACCCCAACAACGCAGCGCACCGTTGGGGAAAACGCCAATCAATTGTCGTGTAATCACCGATCGTTCAAACATCCCATGAACCCCAATCAGCCACCCAGCGTCGCCCCGCCCGATTTCCATCCGCGCAAACCGAAGATCCAATTTCCGCCGCTGGCCTGCGACAGTCACGCTCATATCTGCGGACCGATCGCGCGCTATCCGTATTACGCGCGCCGTATTTACACGCCGGCCGACACGCTGCTCCCCGACTACGAACACATGCTCGATACCCTCGGCGTGCAACGCGCCGCCCTCGTCCAGGGCAGCATCTACGGCAGCGACAACACGGTGCTACTCGAAGCATTAAAAGCCGGCCGCGGGCGCTATCGTGGTGTGGCGGTGGTCGAACCGGATGTCTCTGACCAGACATTGCGGGCGTTGCACGAGGCCGGTGTGCGCGGTGTGCGCATGAATATCGTCGACACCAAGGACAACAAGGGCGTGCTGCCGATGGCGACGCTGCTGCCCCTGGCGAAAAAAATCAAACCCTATGGCTGGCATGTCGAGTTCCTGCTGCACGTTGATGAATTTCCAGACCTCGACAAACTGCTGGAAGATTTTCCGGTCGATGTCAGCTTCGGCCATCTCGGTTATATGCGCACCGAAAAGCCGATTGAAACGCCGGGCTTTCAGGCGCTGCTGCGTCTGCTAAAAACCGGCAAAGCCTGGGTCAAACTCACCGCGCCCTATCGAATTTCACCGAACCCGATGCCGCACGCCGACGTCAATGCGTTCGCAGAAGCGCTAGTCACGGCCAATGCCGGGCGCATACTCTGGGGCAGCGATTGGGGCCACATCATGCTGAACTGGAAAATTGCTATGCCCAACGACGGCGATATCGCCGATCTGCTGGGCGTCTGGGTGCCGGACGAAGCGACGCGCGAAAAAATCCTCGTCGACAATCCAGCGCAGCTCTACGGCTACGACTGAAGCGAAGCCCGCAGAAAAAACAGGGAACCGGACATCGCGACGCCCGCCCATGTAACGGCATGGACAGGCGTCACAGGCGTAAAAACTATTCGACGCCCGCCGCTACAAACGCAGCTTTGCCAGCCGGCGTTGCCAGCAGCTTCAATACCGCGCGCGCCGCATCACCGGCCGTAGTCCCGTTCATAACAACCGCCTCATAGCTGGTGTAGTTCTGCGCATCACCCGGCAGCGGACCGACCAGCGTCAAGCCTTTCGGCACGTACATCTTGATCTCGGTGATCGCGCCAAAGCCGATTTGATTGCCACTGCCTTTGATCACATGCTCCATCACCGAGGCGCCGTCGGCATAACGCGTCGTCTTGGCTTTGATCTGATCCAATATGCCCCAGCCGGCAAACAGCTTGTCGAGATAGAGGCCCGTCGAGGCCGAGTTGTAGACCAGCGTGTCGGCTGCGAGCAAGGACTGTTTCAACGCCTCCACGGTTGCCACATTCGGCGGCGTAGCCCCGTTACGCACAATAATGCCGGCACCGACGCGGCCCACCGACACGCGCGTGTCACCGATAACCTTGCCGTCTTTGGCGGCTTGTTCCACCACCGCGGGTGGCGAAATCAGCAAGTCCTGCACCTCGTTCGCGGCTAACCGTTTGGCAATCTGCGGCGCCGTGTTAAAGGTGATTTTTAAATCATGTCCGGTTTCGCGTTTGACCAGCGCGGCAAACGCATGCAGCCCGGGCTCGACCGCACCAGCGCTCAGCACACGGATTTCAGCCGCCTGCGCGCCGACTGTCAGCGCCATCATCACCAATACCTGAATAATCTTACGCATCACTTCCCCCATTATGAATTTGGATTTTTCTTCGCAGACTCACGTCCACCCATCAGCACTGCCGTCGCCGCACTTCCTCGATCACCGCGCAATTATCAAAATCGCCCTCGCCATGCTCGACATTGCCTTCGAGCAGCTTCTGCACGACTTCCATCAGCGGCAAAGCCTGCCCTGCGCGGTGCGCGTAATCGACCATCATATGCACATCCTTCAGATGCTGGACGATTTTGCCGTGCGGATGATAATCACGAGTGATGTATTTCTCACCCTTCACGTCCATGATCTGCGCATAGGCCGCTGAACCGCGTGCCACTTCGAGAAAGGCGCGTGGATCAAGACCGAGCCGCTCAGCGAATACCAAACCTTCAGCCAGCGCAGCGCGGTTCAGCCCCAGAATCAGATTAACCGCGAGTTTAGTTTTCGCGCCGTTACCCACTGCGCCGGTAAAATAACGCTTCGGACAAATGGCGTCGAGAATATCGCTACAAGCCTCGGCTGCGGCAGGGTCCCCACCGATCAAGCCAACACCATCGCCCTGCACGATTTGCTCACTGGTGCCCGAGATCGGCACTTCGAGCAGCGTCACACCACCAGCGATGATACGTGCGGCGAGCGCCGCCACCTTATCCGGATCACTGGTCGTCACATTCAATATCGTCCGCTTCTTGCCGTCCGCCGTTGCCAACACTCCGCCGGCGCCTTCGATGACATCGGCCAGTTGTTCAGTGTTGAAGACGGCGCTGATGATGCGCGAGCAGTCGCGTGCAACGTCGGCGACCGTGGTCACCGCATGCCCACCCAGCGCCGTAAAAGCCTCACGACGCGCGGCGTCGATATCAAACCCGGTGACCTTGAGCCCGGCGCCAAGCAGGCGTTTTGCCAATGCGGTGCCCACCAACCCCAGTCCAACCAAGCCCACATTCATTTTTTCATCCACGGTTGAACTCGCTTTCCACGATCAATGGCAGAATGAGGATTATAGCCGTGCGCTACATAACCCCATCAACCACAGGAGATCATCTTGGCCACACGCAAACCCGTACGCAGCAAAGCCTTCAAAGCCGGACTCGCTACACGCAAAAAAGTATTGGGCGCCGACTACGTCGACAACGCGTTCAAAACCGCCGATCCGTTCAGCCGCCCGTTCCAGGACTATGCCACCGAATGCGCCTGGGGCACCGTCTGGACGCGCCCGGGCCTGTCGCTACGCGACCGCAGCCTTGTCACCCTCGCACAGGTCATCGCACTCAACCGCCCGGCAGAAATCCGCGTGCATCTGCGCGGCGCCATCCGCAACGGCATTAGCAAAACAGAGCTAAGCGAACTTTGCCTGCATTCATTTTTGTATTGCGGCGGGCCGGCTTCACTCGACGCGTTTCACGCCATCAGCGCAATGCTGCCCGAGATCGAAAAGCTGGAAAAAGCAGCAAAGAAAAAAAAGCGCTGACTCTCTCGCTTGCCAGCGATCGGGTAACACGCACTGTGCGCAATTCAACGCGCATAACGCCTGCGCAGCGCGCACTCTACGGCCTCGTTCTATTACCCCAATCTGGTCGAGTACGCACACGTACCGTTCACCGCAGCACCGTTTGCACGATGTGCCCCCTACAAACTCAGCTCAGTTGGTTTACTCCCTCTCCCCTCGCGGGAGAGGGTGGGGGTGAGGGGGCAGCGTCAACATCACCAAAAAAATCCCCAGCACTTCGTAGGGTGCGCACTGCGCACCATTCAACGCCCGTAACTCGTGCGCACTGCGCACCCTACGCCCCCCTGCAAATTTCAGATCAAGATCACATCACCAGCCTGCAGCTATGTGAGCTCTGCAGCTTGTTTCTATTTTTTCTTTTTACGCTCGCGTTTGGTGCCGCCCGCCATCG
>CAIWNB010000247.1 GCA_903913965.1 uncultured beta proteobacterium | reverse complement strand
CGTGCCGATGTTTTTGCGCAAGCATTATCCGGAAGCTGTGATTGATGCCGTCGATATCGATCCGCAGGTGATCGACGTAGCGAAAAAATTTCTGGGCTTTCGTGAAGATGCCACTCTACGTGCGCACGTCGCCGACGGGCGCGCCTTTATCGAAGCAGTACGCGAACCGTATGACATTATTTTTCTCGATGCGTTTTCATCGAGCGAACTGCCGGCGCATCTGACGACCCAGGAATTTTTACGTGCGGTGCGTCGTGCGCTCACGCCAACCGGCGTGGTGGTTGGCAATGTCTGGGATCGCTACGCCAACCGGCTCTACGATTCGATGTTGCGCACCTATCAGGAGGTCTTTGACGATCTTTATATTCTCAGCGTACCCGGTGCCGGTAACAAAATACTACTTTCCTCGCCGCGCTCTTTGAAACTGACTGAAGAAGAACTCGAAACACGTGCGCGTGAAGTCGCCGTGCAGCGCAACTTTCGCTTTGATCTCGGTGATGCGGCCACCTACGGCTTTGTCTATGCCCGTGAACGTATTAGCGCGGGGCAAGTGCTGCGCGATGTGAAGCCCTGATCACTGCCGCGTTAGAATTTTTTCACCGGCATGAAATCCGGATGCCAGAGTAAATCGGGTGTCAGTTCATCAATCGAACAAATGCCGGTGAGGGCGAGCACGCGATCAATCTCGCTGCGCAAAATCTTCAGCGCGTGGCGTGCGCCGTCTTCACCGCCGGCGGAGATGCCATAGAGCATCGGCCTGCCGACAAAAGCCATATCCGCACCGAGCGCGACCGCTTTGATGATGTCCGCACCGCGACGGAATCCACCGTCGGCCATAATCATGAAGCGGTCGCCGGTGGCGGCGCGGATTTCCGGAATGGCTTCGAGCGGCGAGATGACGCCGTCCAACTGGCGGCCGCCGTGGTTGGAGATGAACACACCGTCGGCACCGAGTTGCTGCGCTTTGAGTGCGTCGTCGGCGCGCACCACACCCTTGATGAAGAGTTTGCGCGGCCAGAATTCGCGCAGCCAGCGGAAATCCTCCCAGTTCACTTCTTCACGCCGCTCCTGAAACTCGGCTACCGGTTTGTCGATGATGCGTTCATTACCGTCACGGCTGACGTTCTGATAGCGCGGCACACCCGAGTCGAGCAAGGTGCGCAAAAATACGTCGAACGACCAGCGCGGATGTAGTGCGCCGTCGATGAGGTTACGCAGGTTCATTTTCAGTGGCGTGCTGAAGCCGTTGCGCCGGTTGTATTCACGGTTGCCGTTTTGTGCGACGTCGCTGGTCAACACGAGCGCTTCAAAGCCGGCGTTGAGTGCACGCGTCACCAGTTTTTCAACCGGCGCGCGGCTCTTCGCCATATAGAGTTGAAACCACAGCGTGCCACCGGCCGCCGCCTGCGCCACTGCTTCGAGCGGTTCGAAGGAGGCGGTGCTCAAGACAAACGGCAGGCCAGCGTCGCGCGCCGCACGGGCCATGGCTGAATCGGCTTTGAAACCATAGAGGCCAGCCGCACCGGTAGGGGCGATACCGAAGGGCGCGTTGAAGGCCTTGCCGAAGATTTCTGTTTTCGCCGATCGCTTCGAGACATCGATCATCGTGTGAGGGCGGAAGCGGATCTTCTTGAACACCGCGCGATTGTTGTCGAGGGTGAGGTTGTCCTCGGCGCCGCCGTCGAGAAAATCCCAGGCGATCTTTGGCAGTCGTGCATGCGCGATGGTGCGTAGATCGTCGATGCTTTCTGCTAGCCTGTAATGCATGGTTCGCCTCCTTTACCCCGGGATCCGTGATGGGCTCAGTGTCCGCCGCCCTGCTGGTATTTCTTTTTAAGTTCATCGGCCGGCAGATACTTTTCTTCGAGTGCCATGATTTTCGGGAAGCCGGCGAATTCATTGCAGCTGCCCATCGGATGATTGAGCAGTTTTTTCTCGTATTCAATTTCGGCCACGGCGCCGCGTTTTTTCAGATCGGCGGCGTAATCGAACATCGCCTGCATTGAGGTGCGCAGGCCGGCCAGCGAGACGTGCATCATGTTGAAGCCGATAGCGGCTACGTCATCGAAGGTGGCACCCGATTCGAACCACTTCAGGTTGGACGAATAATTGAAATAGAGCGGCAGCTGCGGATACTCCTTGTGCACTTCCTCGGCGAAGCGCTTTGGCATGGCCAGATCGGAATTCGGGAACTCCGGGAAAATCATGTCGGCACCGGCCGCCGCGTAAGCCTTGGCGCGTCGGATCGCTTCATCAAGGCCGCCACCGACCGCAGCCACTGCATCGGTGCGTGCAATGATGACGAAATCCGGATCGCGTCGTGCGTCACAGGCGGCGCGGATCTTGCCGGCGGCCTCTTCGAGCGGGATCACCTGCTTGCCGGCGACGTGGCCGCAGCGTTTCGGGCTGATCTGGTCTTCGATGTGGATGGCGGCGACACCGGCGTTTTCAAAATCGCGCACGGTGCGCATGACGTTAATGGCGTTGCCGTAGCCGGTATCGGCGTCCGCGATCACCGGGATGCCGACCGCGCGCGCGATGTTGCCGGCGTTGGCCGCCATTTCCTGGCCGGTGATGAGGCCGACATCGGGCAGACCGAGCAGGGTTAGTGAGACGTCGTAGCCGCCCATATAGATGAATTCGAAGCCGGCCTTTTCGCAGATCATGGCGTGCAGCGGCGTGGTAATGCCCGGCGTGAAATGGTGTTTGCCGTCGCGCATCAGTGCGCGCAGTTGTTTGCCTTTGTTCATAAAGATTCCTCTTCTTTGTAGGCCGTGATTCTGTCGCCGGCCTGTTCCGGCATCCGCTGCGCGTCTGCCGGGCTTGTTGTGTTCTTAGTACTTCAAGCCGTGCAAAAACTCCGAACGCGTGCGCGCGCCAGCCATCAAGAAGCCGGTATCGTTGCCGGACAAAATGAAGCGCATGCCCATATTGATGTATTTGTCCATCAAGGCATGATCAACCACGCCGCCCATGCCCGGATGTTTGCCGTGTTTGCGGCAGGCCTCGATCACGGTCTTGTAGGCGGCTTCGACTTTCGCGTCGCCATATTGACCGGGTATGCCCATCTCGGCGCACAGATCGTTGGTGCCGATCATCACCACATCCACACCCGGCAGCGCGGCAATCGGATCGGCGAGTTCAATCGCCGCCGGCGTTTCGAGCATGATGACGACCAGGGTTTCATTGTTGGCGAGTGTGGTTGCTTCAGTGAGCGGCAGTGATTTGAAACCAAACTGCGGCAGCTGGCCGTAGATCGAGCGGTGTCCGATCGGCGGATATTTGCAATAAGACACCGCGTTTTTCGCTTCTTCCAGGGAATCCACATGCGGCACAACGATGCCCTGCGCGCCCGAATCGAGCAGGCGCGAGGCGTGGTGATGTTCCTTGCCGGGCACGCGTACCAGAGGGGAAATGCCGATGGGGAGGGCGGCCGAGGCGATCATCGAGGCGTTGCCGATATCGAGCGCCGAGTGCTCCATGTCGATGAACAGCCAGTCGTAGCCGCAGGTTTTGGCGATGGCGCCGATGTCGGTGGTGCGTGACTGGTGCAGACCCATGCCGATGGCGATCTTGCCGGCTTCGAGTTGTTGCTTGGTGTGGTTCGGATAAATTTTCATGTGATCTCCTTTGGTGTCTTGTGTGCGTCGGGTGGCAGGCGATACCGCGACGGTTTTTTCTATACTGCTGTATTGCTTAATGCGTAATGGCTTGTGCTGCGTGTGCTACGTTTAGCATGAGCATCTGCACGGTGCCCCATCTCAAGGAATCACTGCGAGGGCGCCGACCTGTTCGAGCAGCAGTGTGCGGGAACTCTCGACGTGGTCACGGGTTAACGCCAACGCAGCGCGTTTGTCGCGACGTTTGATGGCGGCGACGATGGCCGTGTGTTCATCGACGAATTGCTGCAGATTGCCGGCCTCACGCAGCACGTTGCTCATGTTCATATAGATCAGCCGGTCGAACTGTTCGATGATTTCGCGGGTGGCGCGCGCCAGCCTGCTGTTGCCGCACGCGCCGGCCAGCGCGAGATGAAAGTCGCGGTTGTATTGGATCCACGACGCGACTCCGTTGTCGTCAGGTGCGGCAGCGGCGGCGTCGAGTGCGGCCAGTGCGGTATCGCTCGCATGGTCGATCAGGCGGCGCACGCAGGCACCCTCGAGCAGTGCGCGCATCTCATACATCTCACCGATCTCGCTCATCGACACCGGGGTTACACGGTAGCCCTTGCGTGGCAGCACTTCGATCAGATGTTGTTCCTGCAAACGCAGCAGCGCATCGCGGATCGGTGATTTGCTCACGCCGTATTTTTCGGCGAGATCTTTTTCCTGCAGCTGCGTGCCGGGGCGCAGTGTGCAGGCCAGAATTTCGCTGCGCAGGCGCTCATAGACATCGACGCGCACGAGCTTTTGCGGGGCGCGCTTGATGTTGGCGTCGGTGTCTGCGTCGGTGGCAGTGGCGGTTTCCAGATGCATGGTCGGCGGCGTTTCCCGGCTCGTCTGTCGGGGCTGATCAACCCCGGAGAATCGTCAAATTGATGATTTGTAGAATATCACAGGCCTATCCAGATCGCGGCGAATGTTTTTAAGTAATTGATATATAACAATTAACAAGATACTGATGGAAGGCTATTGACAGAAACTATGCAAAACTGGAATATCAGATTGTTTCGGCACCGGTCCTCTCGCGGCCCTCGTGCGCTGTCCTGCTGTCGTGTTGTCGTGCTGTGGTGTGTATCCTCTGACTGAAGGTTGCCAACCCGATGTTTAAATCCTTTGCCCGCTTGTTGTGTGCTGTTGCGCTCGCGCTGATGGCGCTCACTGCATCAGCGCAAGGCTATCCGAACAAGCCGGTGCGGTTGGTGATTGGTTTCCCCCCGGGCGCATTTACCGATGTGGTGGCGCGTTTGCTCGCCGAGCATCTGGGTAATTTGTATGGCCAGCAAGTGGTGGTTGATAACAAACCCGGAGCCGCTTCCACCATCGCCGCCGATATTGTGTCGAAGGCGCGCCCAGATGGCTATACGCTGCTCTTCGGTCACATGAATTCAAACGCGGTGGCGCCGGCGCTGTTTCCCAAGCTTGGCTACGATCCGGCGAAAGATTTCATCGCCGTTACCAATGTCGCCTTTGTCTCGCTCATGCTGGTGGTAAACCCGGCGTTGCCCGCGACTGACATCAAGACGTTTATTGCGCTGGCGAAGAGCCGCAAAGAGCCGCTGCGTTTCGCCTCCAGCGGCAATGGCAGCTCGCAGCATCTGGCCGCCGAATTATTCATGCAGATGACCGGCGTGAAAATGACTCATGTGCCCTACAAGGGCAGCATGCAGGCGGCGGTGGATCTGATCTCGGGGCAGGTCGATCTGAATTTTGACGGCGTCGGTTCGGCCTTGCAGTTTGTGCGTGGCGGCAAGTTGAAGGTGCTGGGTGTGGCGACGGCAAAGCGCGTCTCGCTGATTCCTGACGTGCCCACCATCATTGAATCAGGCTTGCCCGGCTTTACCGCGCAGTCGTGGTTTGGCGTGTTTGCACCGGCCGGCACCGCACCCGAGATCGTGACCCGCCTGGCGGATGACATCAACGGTTTTCTGAAGTCACCGGAGGTCATCCGCAAGGTCACCGATATCGGTGGTGAACTGGCGCCGCCCAATACGCCGGCCGAATACACGCGGTTTGTCCAGAATGAAACGGCGCGCTGGTCGAAGGTGATCCGCGAAGCCAATATCAAAGCCGAATAACGAAACAAGTTGCCCGTTGTAAAAAGTGCATAGCCCAAGTGGAGAATAAATATGCGAGCGTTTGAATATTTCACCGCCACCGATTCGCGGCACGCGGTGGCCCTGCTGGCGGAGCACGCGCCGGCGCGTGTGCTGGCCGGCGGTACTGATCTGCTGGCCGATCTCAAGTCGTCGCCATCGCACGCGCCGAAAACCGTGGTCGATATTTCGCGCGCCAGCGATATGCGCAAGATCGAACTCAACGAGCGCGGTCTTTGCATCGGTGCGCTGGTCACGCACACTGAAATCATGGACTCGAAATTGATTGCTGGACTGTTTCCGGCGCTGGTCGATGCTGCGCATACGATCGGTGCCGTGCAGACGCGCAATCTCGGTACGCTCGCCGGTAATCTCGTCACCGCCGTGCCCTCGGTAGACAGCGGCCCGACGCTGGTTGCACTGGATGCGCAGGTGGTGATTGCCGGTGTCAACGGCAACCGGCAGATTGCGCTGGCGGAATTTTTTGTCGGTCCGCGCAAGACCGCCTTGCAGCCCGATGAATTGTTGGTCGAGATCGTCATCCCCAAAGAGAATCTCGACAAGCCGGCGCATTTTCTCAAGTTTGGTTTGCGTAAAGGTCAGGCCCTGGCGCTGGTGAATGCAGCATCGAGT
>CAIWNB010000246.1 GCA_903913965.1 uncultured beta proteobacterium | reverse complement strand
TTCGCCAGACGCCAGCCTATCCTGGTCAGTTCGTTGCGCTCGTCGACGGCGCCCAGCTCCGACAACAACTGATAGCCATCGGCGATCATGCGTGAGCCGGGCGCTTCGAGGAAAGGGAAATCCTCGACGTTGCCGATCTTCAGCGCCTTCATGCGCAGGATCACGGAAGCCAGCGAAGAGCGCAGGATTTCCGGGTCGGTGAATTCGGGCCGCAGCTTGTAATCGTCTTCAGCATAGAGCCGTATGCACACCCCGGCGGCGACGCGACCGCAACGACCGGCACGCTGATTGGCCGAGGCGCGCGAAATATTTTCAGTCTGCAGCTGCTCAACCTTGTTGCGATAACTGTAACGGTTGATACGCGCGAGCCCGCTGTCGATCACATAACGGATCCCCGGCACCGTGAGCGAGGTTTCTGCCACATTGGTGGCCAGCACGATGCGGCGCCCGCCAGCGGGTTTGAACACGCGCTCCTGCTCTTCAAACGACAACCGTGCATAGAGCGGCAGAATTTCCGCGCCCTGCGGGTGATGCTTGCGCAACAGTTCGGCGGTGTCACGGATCTCACGTTCGCCCGGCAGAAAAATCAGAATGTCACCGCCGGCACGTTCGCGCGCGAGTTCGTCAACCGCATCGAGGATGGCCTGCCCTGGCTCCTCTTCCTCTTCTTCATCGAGTTTCGGCGGGTGGTAGCGCACCTCCACCGGATAGAGCCGGCCGCTGACTTCAATCACCGGCGCAGGCTTGCCGCCGCTGGCGAAGTGTTCGGCAAAGCGTCCGGCATCGATGGTCGCCGAGGTCACGATCAATTTGAGATCGGGGCGTTGCGGCAGGACCCGTCTGAGATAGCCCAGCAGAAAGTCGATGTTGAGGCTGCGCTCATGCGCCTCGTCAATGATCAGCGTGTCATAGGCTTGCAACAAACGGTCGCCCTGCGTCTCGGCGAGCAGTATGCCGTCGGTCATCACCTTGATATAGGTATCGCGCGAGACCTTATCGGAAAAACGCACCTTGTAGCCGACCGCATGACCCAGCGGTGTATTAAGTTCGGCCGCCACGCGCGTGGCTACGGTGCGCGCAGCGATACGCCGCGGTTGCGTGTGACCGATCAGACCAGAGACACCGCGCTTTAAATCAAGGCAGATTTTCGGCAGCTGGGTGGTTTTACCCGAACCGGTTTCACCGCAGACGATGACCACCTGGTTTTCCGCAATCGCGCGCGCGATCTCCTCGCGCCGCCCCACCACCGGCAAATCTTCCGGGTAGGTCGGGCGTGGTAAGGCGGCGAGGCGCCGTTCCAGATCAGCAGGTTGAAGTCGGCTCATGGCGCGGCGGATTGTAGCGCAATGACGGTGACGAAAATCTTCATCGTCAGGGCCAAACGTATAGGGGACATGATATGTATAACCACGGTCAAACCCAATGCAATGCGGGAATCACATGCGCGGTATACGCGGCGCTTCTCCAGCGCGACAGGACTACGCGGCGCTTCTCCAGCGCGACAGGACTACACGAATGGTGATTAGAAACTTCCTTCCCCCTCGATGGGGGAAGGTCAGGATGGGGGTGAAGCCACAGGCGCGACTTTTAATACCCGGGAAATTTCAACGCCCCCCTCTCACCCCTGCCCTCGCCTACAAGCATAGAGGGCGCAAACCCCGACCAGCAATGCTCAGTACTTGAGCGCCGGATTCAAACTATAAACACCGGTCAGCGTCGCTTCGGCCAAGACATGGCCGT
>CAIWNB010000245.1 GCA_903913965.1 uncultured beta proteobacterium | reverse complement strand
GACATAAAGTTCGAAAGTATCAGCTTTCGGCGTGCCGGCCAGCGCTGTACGGTTGATATCGCCCGGGTACCAGTAGTAGAGACCGCCGATATCCAGAGTCACATCTTCGGCCAGGCCCATTTTGTAGCCGCCGTAGAAATCTGCTTCAAGGCTGCCGCCGCCGCCGTAGGTTCCCGTCGTTGTGGCTGCGGTCGAGAGGTTCTCTTTTAGCCAGCTGATGTTCGACATCCAGGTGCCGGCATAAAAGCCTGACTCATGGGCATAATCAAAGCCGCCCTGAAAAGCCGGTTTGCCGTTGGTTTGCTTGAGGCCGCGGAAAATGTACTGGCTGAAAATGCCGGCGTTGCCGGTCAGCGTGTGCGGTGATTTTGCTTCCGCAGGTGCGGCATCCGCAGCGAAGGCGCCGCCAGCAGTGGTAAATGCCGCGACAACAGCGGCAGCCATCAGAGTCTTTTTAAACATGGTCATCCTTTCGAGTGTTGACAAATCGGTAGCGTTACGGCTTCCTGATTAGCACAGACTGTGCCAGATCGTAAGATCTTGAACTTAAAGGTTTAAAATAATTTGCGGCGACGCTTGTATTTATGTGGCATGCACCGTCATGAGGCGTGTTGACAGCCGATGCACTATAAATGGGCTTGGGTATTGTTGCCTTCTTACCTGGGGGCGCGGGGGCTGCTCATGGTAGATTTGGCCCGTCTTATATGAGAGGGAGTCTCGGCCAGTGGTCAACGAAAAATTGTTGGATGAAATTGGTGCGCGTATCAAGGATGTGATGGCGCGCACGCCTGTGGCGGATATCGAGCGCAATATGCGCGCAACCCTGGCAGCAGGGTTTGCACGCCTCGATCTGGTCACGCGCGAAGAGTTTGATGTGCAGGCCGCGGTCCTCACACGCACCCGCGAAAAACTGGCTGCGCTCGAGTTGCGGCTGGCGGCCCTCGAAAAGCACACACCGACCGCTTGAGTGCGCGAGGCGGCCAGGTCGCCGCTTGAGCCTGTCGTTCTCGCTAGCGCCGAGGGACTAGCCGCGAGGTTGGTCGTCGCGGTGGGTGACCGATCGTTTTATCAGTGTCTCCATTCACTGCGCGGTCGCGCGCGAAGTTACGATCATGTCACTCGCTGTGCTGTTCAGTCGCGCCCTTGCCGGTATGCATGCGCCGCTGGTTACCGTGGAAGCGCATCTGGCCAACGGCCTGCCGGCGTTCACCATCGTTGGTTTGCCGGAGGCCGAGGTCAAAGAGGCGAAGGATCGGGTGCGCGCGGCCTTGCAGACTGCCAACTTCGAATTTCCGATGCGGCGCATTACGGTCAATCTGGCGCCCGCCGATCTGCCCAAGGAAAGTGGGCGCTACGATCTGCCGATTGCGCTGGGTATCCTCGCCGCCTCCGGGCAGATTCCACTGAACAATCTCGATCAATATGAGTTCGCCGGTGAGCTCGCGTTGACCGGTGAGCTGCGCCCGGTGCGCGGTATGCTGGCCTTGATCTGCGGCGCGATTCGTGACTCGCGAGCCTTTATCGTGCCACAGGCGAACGCTGCCGAGGCCACCCTGCCCGAAGGGGCGCGTGTATACGCAGCAAGCAATCTACTCGAAGTATGCGCACACCTTGCGGGCCGCGTGCCGCTGCTCGCCTGCGTCGGCGCACCCATCCCGGTGACGCATCATTATCCCGACTGGCTGGAGGTGAAAGGGCAGGCGCAGGCCAAACGCGCGCTCGAAATCGCCGCCGCTGGCGCGCATAGCGTGTTGATGGTCGGTCCGCCGGGCTCGGGCAAAACCATGTTGGCGACCCGCCTGCCGGGCATCTTGCCGCCGATGTCGGATGCCGAGGCGTTGGCGTCGGCGGCGGTGCAATCGCTGGGCAGCGCCGGGTTTGATGTTGCGCATTGGCGGCGCCGGCCGTTTCGCGCGCCGCATCACACGGCATCGGGGGTGGCGCTGGTCGGCGGCGGCAGCGTGCCGCGGCCGGGCGAAATTTCAATGGCGATGCATGGCGTATTGTTTCTTGATGAGTTGCCGGAGTTTGAACGTCGGGTGCTCGAGGTGTTGCGTGAGCCGCTTGAATCGGGGCGTATTTGCGTTTCACGCGCAGCGCGGCAGGCCGAGTTCCCCGCCCGCTTTCAACTGGTCGCGGCGATGAATCCCTGCCCCTGTGGTTACTGCGGCCATTTCAGCGGCCGCTGTCGCTGCACACCCGATCAGATCGCACGCTATCGCGCGCGCATTTCCGGCCCACTGCTTGATCGCATCGACGTGCAGATCGAGGTGCCGGCGGTCGCCCCCCACGAAATGGCGCTTGATACCAGCGGCGAAACGGGGGAGGTGGTGCGGGCGCGGGTGAGTGCGGCTTACCAGGTTCAACTGCAGCGGCAGGGGCGGCCCAACGCGCAACTGGGGTCACGCGAAGTCGAGCAGCATTGCGCGGTAGATACCGCCGGCGCCACCTTGCTCAAACAGGCCGTCGAGCGGCTCGGACTTTCGGCGCGTGGTTACCATCGTTGCCTGAAGCTTGCGCGCACCATTGCCGATCTGGCCGGCGCCGCGCAGATTGCGCCTGCGCATATTGCCGAAGCGATTCAATACCGGCGCTTCGCCACCGCTTGAGAGTGACGCGGCCTGCGTCGTTGCCAGAGTAAAATCGTTCCCAGCAGTTGCCAGCTCCGGTCGCGCGCTTTGCTTGCGGGGTGATCGGTCGCGCTCACCCGTAAACGCTGAAGGACTGTCCACTGTGCGCAGCAAGCATCTGGTTTTTGCCACCCTGCTGGCCGCGCTGGCGATGCTGGGGCCGTTTTCGATCGATACGTATATGCCGTCGTTTCCGGAGATCGGGCGCAGTCTGGCCGCCTCGACGTTTGAATTGCAGTGGACCATCAGTGCGTTTCTCGCCACCTTTGCGCTGATGTCGCTGTTTCATGGCGCGATCTCCGACTCCTGTGGGCGGCGTCCCGTTATCCTCGTTAATCTGGCTTTGTTCGTGATTGCCAGTGTCGGCTGCGCGCTG